>JBJOKR010000148.1:0-12515 GCA_046045995.1 Pseudomonadota bacterium
GCGAACGCCCGCATGGATGGTGAAGTAATCCACCCCCTGCTCCGCCTGTTCGATCAGGGTGTCGCGGAACAGGTCCCAGGTCAGATCCTCCGCCACGCCGCCCACCTTCTCCAGCGCCTGGTAGATGGGGACCGTGCCGATGGGGACGGGGCTGTTGCGCAGGATCCATTCGCGGATGGTGTGGATGTTCCGGCCCGTGGACAGGTCCATCACCGTGTCGGCCCCCCAGCGGATGGCCCAGACCAGCTTGTCCACCTCCTCCGCCACGGAGGAGGTGACGGCGGAATTGCCGATATTGGCATTGATCTTCACCAGGAAGTTCCGGCCGATGATCATCGGCTCCGCCTCCGGGTGGTTGATGTTGGCGGGGATGATGGCCCGGCCCCGCGCCACCTCCTCCCGCACGAACTCCGCCGTGCAGACCTCCGGGATGCGGGCGCCGAAGCCTTCGCCACCCAGGTCGCGGAAATCCTTGCCTTGGGTACGCAAGCTATCGCGGCCCAGATTCTCCCGGATGGCGATGTAGTCCATTTCCGGCGTGATGATACCGGCGCGTGCATAGGCAAGCTGGGTGACCGCCTTGCCCGGCTTGGCGCGCAAGGGTTGCCGCCCCGCCCGGTCGAAGACGGGAACCTTCCCCACCTCCCCCGCCTTCAGGCCGTTATCCTCCGGCTTCACCGCACGTCCGGCATAGGCCTCCACATCTCCGCGCCCCTCGATCCAGGACCGGCGCAGATCGGCCAGGCCCCGGCGGATATCGGTGGTGACGGCGGGATCGCTGTAGGGGCCGGAGGTGTCATAGACCCGGACGGGAGGCTCCCCGCCCGACAGGTCGATCTCCCGCATGGCGACGGTCAGGCCGGGGAAACGCCGGCTTTCCACATGGATCTTGCGGCTGGACGGCAGGGGGCCGGTGGTGACGGCACCATCGGCGGGTGTCTTGAAGAGGCTGTCTGGCATCTGGATCCCCATCTGGTGGAGATCCGGGCCCGCGAAAGGCGGCATGACGGCAGGACACCGCTGCCGCAGGCCCGCCGATCCCATCCCTACGCCGGTACGACCCGGATCAGGTTCGAAGGGTTCCCGCGGCGCCCGACCCGGCAGGGTGGACATGGCGGTATCTCAGCCCCTTCGACCGGGGCTCCCCTAGGATGGGGCGATTAGGGTTCGGCGCGCGGGGTTTGTCAACCGACGTGGCAGGCGCCAAGGCAGGGACGCAGAGGCCTGCAGGGAGATCAGGCGACCCGGGGCCCTGCACCACAGCGGGACAGGGGCACCAGATCGTCCCAGCCATAGGCCACTTCGGACAGGCGGGTGCCGGCGAAGGTGATGGGCTGTTCGGCCAGAAGCTGCCCGCCCAGGCGTTCATAGAACCAGCGGGCCGGATTGTCCCGCAGCACCCAGACAACGGCGGAGCGCATGCCGTCCTTCAACAGTTCCTGGGCCATGGTGCCCAGCAGCAGGCGGCCCCAGCCGGAGCCATGCACCTGATCCAGCAGATAGACGGCATAGAATTCGCCCGCATACCCGTGCAGCCCCGTGCGCTGCGGCCCGCAGGAGGCGAAGCCCACCGCCTTGCCGGCGGAATCCTGGACGATCAGGGTCCGGCGGCCCCGGTCCCGGTCGGCCAGCAGGCGCCGCCAGCGGGCGGTATAGGCATCGACGGAGAGGCGCACCAGGAACTGTTCGGGCAGCATCCCGGCATAGGTGGACCGCCAGCTTTCCACATGCACCGCCGCGATGGCGGCGGCATCGGCAGGGGCCGCCCGACGGACGAAAGCGTCCGGGAACCCCTGGTGCTGGCTGTCGTTCTGATTCTCCATGGCCGGCGCTTCCGATACGGCGATGGCGGACAATTGCCCGTCACGGCGTCGAGAATGCCAGGGAATCCCCCGTCTGGCGAGTCGCCTTCTCACTTGACAGACCTGTGGGGTGGCCGGGAACGGCAGTCCGGAACAGGGACCTACCCGCCCCAAGGCCGCCCCCGGCCCCTGTCGCGACCTGATGCCTCACGGGGCGGACGCGGGCAACGGCACCACCGACCCGGGTGCGGGGGCATAGGCGATGCTGTGCCCCTGGACCCAGGTATCCTTGTCCAGATAGTCCGACCGGGTGGTGTAGGACCCATCATCCGCCCGGATAGCCGTGGTGCGGACCCGGGTGATGGTGTGATGGCCGGCCACCGCCTCCTCCGCCACCCAGGTTCCGGGGGAGGCGACCATGGTGCCCTGGGTATGGAACCCGGCGGTCGTGAAATAGTGATAGATCAGGGACTTGGACGGTGCGTCATAAAACACCACCGTCTCTCCGCCATAGGATCCGTCCTCCAGCGCGTGGGTGATGCGCACGGCCTTGCCCGCGACCGCCCAATCCCAGCGCTGGATATCCACCAGGGGTTTGCCGTCGGCCCCGGCACCGCGGTAGGTCTGGCCGATGTAGCCACGCAGATGCTGGTAGGGATCGGCATCCGCCGCCAGCGATGGGCCGGCCAAGCCGATCAGCAGCAGAAAGACCGACAGGACACCGCGCAACGCCGTGGAAATCCGCGACATGGTTTCCCCCTCCCTGTGAAAATCACTATTCCGGAAAGGGTCATTCCAATCGGGGGGAGCTGTCAATCGGCGGTCCTTGCAGTGTCGAAGACAGTGGCACCCTCCGCCGCCACGTCATCGGCAGGCGTGCCGTCACCAGCACCCTGGTCCCCCTCCCCCGCGTCGCCTGCCTCCTCCGCCCGGACCAGGACGGCGGCGAAGAAGCCGTCCGTATCGTGGCGGGCCGGGGTCAGGCGCAGCATCTCCCCGCCCACGGGGGCGGACCCGAAGGCGGCGGGCCAGGCTTGGGCCAGGGGCAGCAGGGTGAAATCCGGGTGGGTGGCCAGGAACGCCTCCACCTGCCGCTCATTCTCCTCCGCCAGAAGGGAGCAGGTGGCATAGACCAGCTTGCCGCCGGGTCGGGTCAGCCGGGCGGCGCTGTCCAGGATATTGGCCTGGAGCGGCAGCAACTCGGCGAAGCCAGGCCCCAGGGTGCGCCAGCGGCTGTCCGGATTGCGGCGCCAGGTGCCGGTTCCGGTGCAGGGCGCATCCACCACCACCCGGTCGAACTTGCGCTTGTGGCGCTTGACCCAGGGGTCCCGCTCCCCCGTCAGGCCGCGGGTTTCGATGTTGTGAAGGCCCGCACGGCGGAACCGCTCCTTCGCCCGCTCCAACCGGTTGGCCAGGACATCGGTCGCCATGACCCGACCCTTGTTGTTCATCTGCGCCGCCATGGCCAGGGTCTTGCCCCCCGCACCGGCGCAGAAATCCACCACCTGCATGCCAGGGCGGGCATCGGCCAGAAGGGCGACAAGCTGCGATCCTTCATCCTGGATCTCGAACCAGCCCTCCTTGAAGGCGGGCAGTGTCATCACCGGGAAGCGGGACTTCAGACGCAGGCCCCAAGGGGACAGGTTGGTCGGCTCCGCCCTCAAGCTGTGCTCCGCCAGGGTGGCGATCACCTGGTCCCGTGTCGCCTTCAGCGGGTTGACCCGCAGATCCAGCGGCGCCTCCCCCAGCATCGCGGTCATTTCGGTAACGAACCGATCGGCGAAGACCGCGCGAAGCGGCGCCTCCGCCCAGTCCGGCACCTCCGCCCGCACCCGGTCGGGCTGGTCCGGATGGTCGATGGTGTGGGTGTCCAGGGTGCGCAGAAGGCGCCGTTCCTCCTCCGACAGGGGGGCGGGGCCGAACTTCACCGAGTTGAACAGGCCGGAGATGCTGTCCGACCGACGGCCCTGGACCAGGGCCGCTTCCGCCAGCAGCAGGGCGCGCGCCTCCGCCTCTCCCGGAACGGCGGTGCGCGGGGCCGCCCCCGCCCGCTCCAGCCACCAGGCCAGCCGCGCCTTGTGCCGGATCACCGACCAGACCAGCCCCGCCACCTCCTGCCGGTCCTTGGACCCGATATAGCGACGGTTCTTGAACCAGAAGCTGGCGACGGCATCGGCCGGCCGGGCCGTGCCCTCGATCTCGGACAACAGCTCCAGGGCCGCCTGGAAACGGGCAGCGGGGGTCATGGGCGGAAACTCGGGATGACAGGAAACGGAAGCAGCAGGGTGTAGCAGAGGATGGGGTCAGGCGGCAGACCAATCTTCCACGGGCAGCCCTGGAATGCGCGCGAATTCCCCCGTATTGGCGGTCACCACGGTCAGCCCCCGGGCCATCGCCTGCCCCGCGATCAGGGTGTCATAGGGACCGATGGGCCGGCCAAGACGGCGGAGCTCGTCCCTGATGCGGGCGGCGGCGGCGGCATCGTCATTCGTCCAGCCGATGAAGAGGAAGTTGTCATCGACGATGAAGTCGTCCAGACGCTGCTCATTGTCCCGTCTACGGCTCTCTGCGCCCTTCTCTATCCCGAAGCGGAGTTCGAAGACAGTTATGCTGGAGACGAAAAGGGCGGATCTACGCAACCGTTCCAACACGACACGCGCACGTACGGGACCCCGAACCCCCGTCAACAAGGCAATACAGACATTCGTATCCAGCAGATACATCAGTCCCAGCCATAGTCGCGATCGGGGGGCATTGGCGGCTGTTCACGACCCTCCGGCATGAACTCGCCGACTTCCTGCCGGTACTTGTCCATCTTTGCAAAAAAAGCTTCGATGGACCGACGCCGCTCCTCCCGCGCCGCTTCGTCGTCCTCCGGCGTGGCGGGTTCCAGATGAACCCCGCCCTCATCCTTGCGGACGCGGACCACATTTCCCGGCAGTTCCATCCCCTTGGGCAGCAGCACGCTCTGCCCCTCATCGGTCATGGTCAGCTTGGCGATGGCGGCCATGGTGCCCCTCCCCCGGATCGGGACCGTTGCAGACACCGACAAGATGCGCCGGATCAGGGCCGTTGGGAAGGGGCAGCCCCGTCACCGCCCACGAGCGGCGTACCAGCCATACAGAGCGATGCTGGCGGCCACCGTGGCGTTCAGGCTTTCCACCGTGCCGGTGGTGGGGATGGTCAGGCGGCGGACGCGCAACGTCGGGGGAACGCCCTGCCCTTCCTCTCCCAGGATCAGGCGCAGATCGGCGGGCCAGTCCAGCGAGGCCAGATCCTCCCCCCCCGCATCCAGGGCGAAAACGGGGCCGGCGGGCGCACCCAGATCGGCGAAGCGGGGCCCGCGGGCAAGGTCCAGGGCGAAGACCGCGTTGCTGGCGGCCCGGGTCGCCCGCGGGTGGAAGGGGTTGGCCGCTTCCTCCAGCAGGATCAGGCGGGCGGCACCGAAGCTGGCCGCACTGCGGATCAGCGCCCCCAGGTTTGACGGATCGGACAGGGCGCAGACCAGTTCAAGCCCCCGCGGCGGGGCGGTAAGGTCGGCCGCCGGAAACTCCGGCACTTTGCCGACCAGGATCGGCGCCCGGGTACCGGACATGTCCAGCTCCCGGAACAGGGGCTTGGCCAGGACCACAGGCTGCACACCCGGCGGCAGGGTCCATCCCGCGATCCGTTCCGGATCATCGGTCAGGATTTCGCTGAACCGGTCTGGCCAGCGCGCCAACGCCTCCGGCACAGTCTTCAGACCGGCCAGCAGGAATAGTCCCGCCTTGCGGATGCCCCGCCCCTCCAGGAGCGATGCCCAGGTCTTGAAGCGCGGGTTCTGGGGGGAGTCGATGTGGATCATGGAACCAGTTCAGAAATGCGGCTCCGGAACGCCATGACGGGCGGACAGCGCCTTGAGGATGGCCTCGGTGTCCTTCACCAACCGCACACCCCGATACTCGCCGGTCTCAAGCCCCGCGGGCGCATCATCGGCCAGGACAAGCGTCGGCAGGCTCTGGTTCTCCGCGCCGACCAGGGCGATGACGGCCGGCCTCGGGCGCGGAAAGTCAACCCGCACCACATCCAAGCGGGCCGCAAGGTCTGGGAACAGGGCCAGCACGCCTTCTATCTGGGCGCAGTAAGGACAATAGAAGGTTTTGCCCGGAAAGGCTGGATCGGCGAATCCCGGATTCAGAAGGAACAGCGTGTCGCGTGCAATTTCCATGTGGGTCACCCGGGCCGGTAGTTCGGCGCCTCGTTCGTGATGGTGATGTCGTGGACATGGCTTTCGCGCAGGCCGGCATTGGTGATCCGCACGAACTCGGTACGTTCCCGCATTTCCTGGATCGTTTCGCAGCCGGTATAACCCATGGCGGCGCGCAGGCCCCCGACCAGCTGGTGGATCACGGCGCTGATCGGCCCCTTGTAGGGAACCCGGCCCTCCACCCCTTCCGGCACCAGCTTCAGGGTGTTCGTCACCTCCGCCTGGAAATAGCGGTCGGCGGAGCCGCGGGCCATGGCGCCGACACTCCCCATGCCGCGATAGGATTTGTAGCTGCGGCCCTGGAACAGGATCACCTCACCCGGGCTTTCATCGGTGCCGGCGAACAGGCTGCCCAGCATGGCGACATCGGCCCCGGCGGCGATGGCCTTGGCAAGATCGCCGGAATACTTGATGCCGCCGTCGGCGATGACCGGCACGCCCTGCTTCCGGCATTCCTCCACCACATCCAGGATGGCGGTAAGCTGGGGCACGCCTACGCCGGCGACGATGCGGGTGGTGCAGATGGATCCGGGGCCGATCCCCACCTTGACCGCATCCGCCCCCGCATCGATCAGGCTGCGCGCGGCGGCGGCCGTCGCCACGTTGCCGGCGACGATCTGGGTGTAGTTGGACAACTTTCGGGCGGTGCTGACAGCATCGGCCACCTTGCGGGAATGGCCGTGGGCGGTATCGACCACCAGCACATCCACCCCGGCATCGAAAAGCGCCTCCGCCCGGGCCAGCCCGTCGGGCCCGGTGCCGGTGGCAGCGGCCACGCGCAGCCGGCCCTTGCCGTCCTTGCAGGCATTGGGGTGGAGCTGGGCCTTCTCGATATCCTTCACGGTGATCAGGCCGACGCAGCGATAGGCGTCATCCACCACCAACAGCTTTTCAATCCGGTGGGCGTGGAGCAGGCGTTTGGCCTCATCCTTGTCCACACCCTCCGTCACGGTCACCAGCCGCTCCCGCGTCATCAGCTCCGAAATGGGCTGGTTCGGGTTGCTGGCGAAGCGGACATCGCGGTTGGTCAGGATGCCGACCAGCTTGCCGTCCGTCGCCACCACCGGAATGCCGGAGATGCGGTGGCGGGCCATGAGCTGGAGCGCATCGGCCAGCGTCGCGTCGGGATGGATGGTGATGGGGTTCACCACCATGCCGGATTCAAAGCGCTTGACCTTGCGCACCTCTGCCGCCTGGCGCTCGATATCCATGTTCCGGTGGATCACGCCCATGCCACCCGCCTGGGCCATGGCGATGGCCAGGGCTGATTCCGTCACCGTGTCCATGGCGGCGGACATCAGCGGAATGCCCAGCTCGATGGATTTGGTCAGACGGGTGCGGGTGTCCACCTCCGCCGGCATGACCCCCGATTCCGCCGGCACCAGCAGGACGTCATCGAAGGTAAGGGCTTCGCGGATACGGTCGCTTCGGGCGGGCAGGGTCATGAACCGGTTCTCCCCGGCGGGACCGGGGTGGGAACCGGTGCCGCCGCATGCTGGACTGCGGATATGGGAACGGCCCCGGGGCGCCATGGTCGGCGCGGGGGCTGGGGCACGGTCCCGGATCACAAGGTTCGCCGCACTATACACGCGGGGCCCGGCAAGGGAAGGCACCAGATATGGGCGGACAGGGTTGCGGCGGATGCACCGGCGGGGGATGACCCGGCCCACTTGCAGCGCCCGATCCGCCAGCCCTCCCAGCCCACCCCGTCAGTCCTGCCCACCCGCCCCGCCGCGCCCGCGGAACCCGGTGGCAACGATGTAGCTCTCTGCACTTTCCGCCCGGCTGGCGGCGGGCTTGGCGTTGCGGACCGTGGCGAAGTTGCGCTTCAGCGCATCCGACAGCTCCTTCTCCGCCCCGCCCTTGAACAACTTGCAGATGAACGTGCCGCCGGGGGCCAGCACCTCCTCCGCGAATTGCCAGGCCACTTCGGCCAGATGCATGATGCGCAGATGGTCGGTGGGCGGGTGGCCGGTGGTATTGGCGGCCATGTCGGACATGACGATGTCCGCCTCCCCCCCCAGCAGGGATTTCAGCCGGTCGGGCGCATCCTCCGCCAGGAAATCCATTTGGATGATGGTGGCGCCGGGCACAGGCTCCACCTCCAGCAGGTCGATGCCGACAACAACGGCGGCCCCGCGCTGGACGGCGATCTGGGTCCAGCCGCCGGGGGCGGCACCCAGGTCAACCACCCGCATGCCCTTCTTCAGGAACCTGTATTTCTCATCCAGCTGCAGCAGCTTGAAGGCGGCGCGGCTGCGGAATCCGCGCTTCTTCGCTTCCGCCACATAGGGGTCGTTCAGCTGCCGCTCCAGCCAGCGGGCGGAGGAGACGGAGCGGCGCTTGGCCGTCTTGACCCGCACCGCCTCCTGGCGCCCGGTGGGGACGGTACCGCTGCCGGAGGATTTCTTGGTCATGACAGGGTCACCCTGGGAAACGCACGGAAAGAAGGGCGATTGGGACAAAGGTGGTCTATCCAGCCGGACCACCCGGAAACGCCCCATATCGGCCCGACTGGCCGCCTTGGCAAGCGCAAGGGGCGAATGGCTGCCGCATGCGGCCCCCACCGGGCAGGCGGCGACCGGATCGACACGCCCCGACCTAGCGCGGCCGCCGGGCGTGGGCGGCCAGATCGAACAGGATACCCTCCCGCACGCCGCGGTCGGCGATGCGCAGGATGGGAACCGGCCACAGGTCCCAGATGGCATCCAGCACCGCACATCCGGCGATGACCAGATCGGCCCGGTCGCGGCCGACGCAGGCGATCTCCGCCCGGCCGGCGAAATCCAGGCCCCGCAGATGGCGGGATATCTCCCGCGCCTCGGCCCGCGGCAGCCACGTCCCGTCCACCCGGGATCGGTCATAGCGCTCCAGCCCCATACGGATACCGGCCAGGGTGGTGACCGTTCCGGATGCGCCCAGCATCTGCACCCGCCCGGTCCGCACCTCCGCCACCACCTGGTTGCGCGCTTCGAACAGGGCCAGCGCCTCCCCCACCCGGCGCAGCATGGCGCCATAGGCCTCCTCACAGACGCGGTCGCCGCCATGCAGCTCCGTCAGGGAGACCACACCCAAAGGGATGGAAACCTGGTCGATCAGACTGGGGCGCCCCCGGTGCAGGCGCATCCACATCAATTCCGTCGACCCGCCGCCGATATCGAAGACAATGGCATAGGGCACCTGGGAATCCAGCAGCGGGGCACAGCCGGTCAGGGCCAGCCGCGCCTCCTCCTCCGCGGTGATGATCTCCAGAGAAAGGCCGGTTTCCGCCGCCACCCGGTCCAGGAACTCCCCCCCGTTGCCGGCGCGGCGGCATGCCTCCGTCGCCACGGCACGCAGCAAGGTCACCCCCCGGCGGTCCATCTTCGACCGGCATACCTTCAGCGCGTTCAAGGTCCGCCGCATCGCCTCCTCCGACAGGCGATCGCAGCGGGACAGCCCTTCGCCCAAGCGGACGATGCGGGAAAATGCGTCGATCACCCGGAACCCGTCACGCTGGGGCCGGGCGATCAGAAGGCGGCAGTTGTTGGTGCCCAGGTCCAGGGCGGCCAGGACGGGGCTACGCATGGGCTGGACCGGGCCCACCCAAGCCGACGGGGCGGGGACAGCGGGGATCGCGCCCCCGTCCCGGGCAAGCAGTCCGATGGATCCGACCTCTGCGCCCACCGTTCCCCCCGACAGGCGGCCTTCTGCCGCCCGGTTGACCCAACGCAAGACTTGCATCGTAGCCAAACCCCCTCCGCCCCTGCAAGGATCGTGGAACCAGCACTGCGTCATGGACCGGAGCCAGCGGTGACATCGGGTTCATCCCGGTCCGGGCCGGCCCGGGTGCCCGGGTGCCCGGGTGCCCAAGTGCCCGGGCGACGCGCCACCGGGAGCCCTGTCCCCTTCCTGATATTTTTTTGGAAAACAGGGGTTCACAAGCCCGGAACCCTATGCTAGAAGCCGCCCCCACACGATGACCGGTGACGAACGGACCGCTTGAAAGGCGGCCTGCACAATCGCCACCGGCCCGGTTGGGGGATCGTCTAACGGTAGGACAGCGGACTCTGACTCCGCCAGTCTAGGTTCGAATCCTAGTCCCCCAGCCAACCTTTCCAAACAAGTTTACTTGTGGCGCCGGCCGGTCCCGATTTCTCCAGGCCGCCCGCTGTCGTATCCCTTACCCGCGCATTCCCCCCTTGCAGGTTTTGACGTGGCCCCGGGCCGCGGCTCGTGTATGGTCCCGTCAGCATCAAGAGCCGGACAGGTCCGGCACCAACCTGCCAACCCGGGCAAGGTGGTACCCCGATATGGGGGATGTGGCCGCACCGGCAACCAATCGGGCGCTTCCGCATCTTTCCTGTCCGCTGGCGATGCATGACCTTCGGAGAAGATCATGACACGCACGGCCCCGTGTTCCCCCGCCTGTCCTGCCGTTCCAGCACCTGTATCCCGATCCGCAACCGTCGGATTGCCGGGTGGTCTGCACCTGACGGTGTCCGCCGACATGCTGGTGGATCTCCCCATGGATCTTCTCGTCCGGCCGGGGGATGACGTAGCCTATCTGGGGCAGCTTCCCGTGCGGCGCCTGTCCGGCCGCCATGACCCGACGGCGACTGCCCCGGTCTTCGCCGTGATCCACCGGGGCAGCGGGTCCGTTTGGACCCATGTCTACCAACTGGTGCGCCGCGGTGGACTGACGGAGGTGCTGGTGCTCACCGTCTCCCCCGGGGAGCCTGCGACCACCATCGCCGCCTGACCGGCGGGACCGTCCGCGCGCCCCCCGCATCTCCCCTCCCCCTCTCTCTCTCCCTTCCGGGGACGTGGCAACAAGCCCGGCCTGCCTGTAGGCTGGGGTGAAAGCAACTCCCGGCATCGGGCTGGGAATGGTCTGGCGGGGGGTGCTGGTTGGTGCGGGAGACAGGGTCATGACCGTCCTGATCGGGGCAGCGGAGGCGGCGCGGTTCCCCAATTCCGCCATCGTCCTGGTCCAGGCGACCTTTCCCGACGGCAGCCGCATCACCGGCAGCGGTGTCGTGGTCGGGCGCAACGATGTGCTGACCGCCTCCCATGTGGTGCATCAGGTTTCGCGGGGGGGCCAAGCGCGGGAAATCACGGTGATCCCCGGGGCCGACGGGCAGAATCGGCCCTTCGGCACCTTCACCGCCGCCACGACCCAGTTCGGGCTGGTCGACCGGGACGGCGACGGCCTGATCTACTTGGACGAATCGACCAATGACTTCGCCCTTCTGGGATTCGCGGTCCCCCTGGGGCATCGCACCGGCTGGTTCGGGCTGGACCCGTTCCAGGGCTCCGGCACCGCCTTTGTCAGCGGCTATCCCGGCCTGTACCGCGATGCGACGGGCCCGCGCCAGACGCGGGACAGCGGAACGGTAACGGAGACGGGGTGGCGTCCGGTCTGGCAGTTCGGTGCCGATCTGGAGGTGAACCCCGGCAACAGCGGTGGACCGCTATGGCGGGAGGATCCGGCGACTGGACCGGAGGTGATCGGCATCGTCTCCACCGGCACCTTCGGTCCGGATGTCTATGCCTTCCGGGCGGAGATCGCGGCCTGGCTGCGCCAGAACGACATCCTGACCGAGACGGGGGCCCAGACCGCCATCTACCGCTTCTACAACACCGCATCGGGCAGCCATTTCTATACGGCCAGTGCTGCGGAGCGGGAGGTGGTGACGGCGACCCTGCCGGCCCTGCGCTTCGAAGGGGTGGGCTATATCGGCTTCAGTGCCCCGGTGGCATCGGACAGCCCGCTGTTGCCCGTCCACCGGTTCCTGAACACCCTGACCAGCGGGCATTTCTACACCATCGACGCGGCGGAGGCGGCGAGCGTCAGGGCCACCCTGCCCGGCTTCCGGTATGAGGGGACGGGGTTCTACGCCCTGGCGGAGGGGATGCAGCAGACCACCCCGGTCTACCGATTCTTCAATACCACCACCGGCGGGCACCTGTTCACGACCAGTGCGCAAGAGCGGGATTCGGTGATGACCTATCCGACCTTCCGCTACGAAGGCATCGCCTTCTACACCTTCGCCGGCGGCGCCCCTGCCCCGGCGACATCCACCCCCATCACCTTCGACCCGGCCCGCTTCGGACCGCAGGCGCCAGCGACCGGGTTCGACGAATTTGTGAGGGATGACACTGTGAATGAGGACTCCGCGATCGTAGCTGACCAGGGAATGCCGGATTTCGTTGCGTCCGACGCCGCGCCCCTGATCGGCACCGGCAACACGGGCCTACCCGGTGGGGACCTGCTTTGGTTCGGCTGACCTGCCGAACCGGAACCAAGCACACCCGTGCACCGATCGGATGACGGTTCTGCGGTGGTCCGATTTTGTAGATGTCAGGTTTCCGAAGCCTAGTATTAACGTTGCTTATTTTATGAAGTTCTTAATCAATGGATGACCATGATTCGGAGGGTCATGGGATGTCAGGTTCGCTAGCCCGTCCTATTCACCAGCGTTGAT
>JBJOKR010000149.1:0-12493 GCA_046045995.1 Pseudomonadota bacterium
GCCACCATCGGTCGGCAGGATGGGGCTTCCCCGGTGGGCCCGTGTCGGGGCAGGATGCGGGCCGGGTTCATTTTTCAACTGCCCCTTCTGTCCATTGCCCCTTCTGTCCGAACGCCGATGACGGGATCTGCCATGCGCCGCCTGCTCTCCCCCGCCTTTCTCCTTGCCGCCCTCTGCCTGACCACCGGTCCGGCCTTGTCGCAAGCCGCGGGCCAGCCCGCCCCCGCCGGTTTCGGCTTCGCCGACAAGCGGCCGGTGACCCTGGCGGTGGCGGAGGTGATCGTGCAGTCCGACTACGTGCCCCCGGTGCGCGACCCCTATGTGGACCACCTGATCCCGGTCACCCCCACCGATGCCGTCCGCCTTTGGGCCCAGGACCGGCTGCGCACCGGTGCTGCCGACGGCACCGCCCGCATCATCGTGAAGGAGGCGAGCGTGATGGAGGTGCCGCTGGAGCGGACGGAGGGGGTGCGCGGCTGGTTCACCAAGGACCAGTCCGAACGCTACACCGGCAAGCTGACGGTGGAGATCGTGGTGGACACGCCCAGCCTGGGCCAGGGCATCGCCAGCGCCAATGTCAGCCGCAGCACCACCGTGCCGGAGGATGTGAGCTTGGCGGAGCGGGAAAAGGTGATGCTGACCCTGGTCCGCGACCTGATCCGCGACCTGGACACCCAGCTTGAACCCGCCATCCGCACCCACCTGGCCCCCATGGTGGTGGAGTGACGATCATCGGGGAGTGACCGGGGGGGGGCGGGTGCGGTCAGCCGCCCCCCCCCGGCTCTGGCCCAGGGCACCGCCGGCGCGTGGGTCCAGTAGCTACCCTGCCGCTCCGTCCCGCACGGGTGACGGCGTCACGACCCGCTGCCGCTGCCCACGAGCAGGGAGCGCAGGCGGTATAGTGCCTCCAGCGCTTCCCGGGGGGTCAGGTCGTCCGGGTTGATGGTTTTCAGCGCTTCCTCCACCGGGGACGGTTCCGGTTCCGCAACAATCGCCGGGCGGCGGGGCGGTTCCCTGTTCAGCAGGGCGCTGAACAGGGGCAGGTCGTCGGCCAGCCGGGCGACCGCACCGGCCTGATCGCCGCTTTCCAGGACCGACAGCACTTGTTCCGCCCGCGCAACGACCCCCTTGGGCAGACCGGCCAGCCGGGCCACATGGATGCCGTAGCTGCGGTCGGCGCTGCCCGCCGCCACCTCGTGCAGGAACACCACCTCCCCCTTCCATTCCTTGATCCGCATGGTGTGCGGGGCCAGAGAGGGGAGCTTGGCCGCCAGGGTCGTCAGCTCATGGTAATGGGTGGCGAACAGGCCGCGGCAGCGGGTCACCTCATGCAGGTGTTCCACACAGGCCCAGGCGATGGACAGCCCGTCGAAGGTGGCCGTTCCGCGCCCGATCTCATCCAGGATGACCAGGGACCGGCGGGTCGCCTGGTTCAGGATGGACGCGGTCTCCACCATCTCCACCATGAAGGTGGACCGGCCGCGGGCCAGGTCGTCGGCCGCCCCCACCCGGCTGAACAGCTTGTCCACCACGCCCAGCCGGGCCTGTCGGGCGGGGACGAAGCTGCCCATCTGGGCCAGCACGGCGATCAGGGCGTTCTGGCGCAGGAAGGTGGATTTACCGGCCATGTTCGGGCCGGTCAGCAGCCAAAGGCGCTGGGCCGGGGCCAGGTCGCAGTCATTGGCGACGAAGGCCTGTCCGTCGGCGGCGCGGGCCAGCGCTTCCTCCACCACTGGGTGGCGCCCGCCTTCGATCCGGAAGTCCAGGCCGGCATCCATCGCCGGGCGGGTCCAGCCCCGTTCCACCGCCAGTTCCGCCAGGGATGAAACGACGTCCAACCCGGCCAGCGCCCGGGCGGCCAGGGCCACGGCCCCGTCCCGGGCCAGCACCTCCCCCACCAGCCGGTCGAACAGGGCGATTTCCAGGGCAAGGGCCCGGTCGCCCGCCTCCGCCACCTTGCGCTCCAGGTCCGACAGCTCCACCGTGGTGAAGCGCACGGCCCCGGCCATGGTCTGGCGGTGGATGTAGCGGGCCCGGTTCTCCCCCCCCATCATCTTGTCGGCATGGGTCGCCGTCACCTCGATGTAATAGCCCAGCACATTGTTGTGCCGGATCTTCAGCGACGCGATGCCCGTTTCCTCCGCATAGCGGGCCTGGAGGTTGGCGATATGGCGGCGGCTGTCGTCGCGCAGGTCGCGCAGCTCATCCAGCCCCGCATCGAAGCCGCGGGCGATGAAGCCGCCGTCCCGGGCCAGGTTGGGCAGGTCCGGGCCCAGGGCGGATGCCAGAAGCACCACCAGCTCCTCATGGTCGCCCAGGTGGCGGGCCAGATCCGCCAGCCCCGCGGGCAGGATGGACAGGCCGCGGTCGCCGCGCAGGCGGCCCTTCAGCTCCCCGGCCGCAGCCAGCCCGTCGCGCACGGCCGCCAGGTCCCGCGGGCTGCCCCGGCCCAGCGACAGGCGGGACAGTGCCCGCTCCACATCCGGGCAGCGCTTCAGCATTTCCCGCATATCCTGGCGCAGGGCATCCTCGCCCGCGAACAGGGCCACCATGTCCAGCCGCCCGGCGATCGCGGCCGGGTCGGTCAGGGGGGCGGACAGCCAGCCTGACAGCAGCCGCGCCCCGCCCCCGGTCACCGTGCGGTCGATGCAGCCCAGCAGGCTGCCCCGCCGCTCCCCCGTCAGGGTGCGGGACAGTTCCAGGTTCCGGCGGGTGGCGGGATCGATCTCCATCACCATGCCGATGGCAAGGCGCCGGGGCGGGTCCAGCCGGGGCAGCCGCCCCTTCTGGGTCAGCTCCACATAATCGACCAGGGCGCCGGCCGCCGCCACCTCCGCCCGTGTGAACTCGCCATAGGCATCCAGGGTGCCGACCCCGTACAACGCCAGCAGGCGCTGGCGCCCGTTGCCGCTGTCGAAGCGCGATCCGGGCAACACGGTCAGGCGCTGCTTCCACTCCCCCCACAGTTCGAACAGGTCGGGGGTCTGGGCCAGACGCTCGGGCAGCAGCAATTCGCCAGGCGACAGCCGCGCCAGGGCGGCCGGAAGCCCGGCCCGGGCCAGGGGCTGGCAGGTCAGCTCACCCGTGGACAGGTCCAGCCAGGCCAGCCCCAGCTCCCCCGCCGCTTCCGCGCAGGCGGCCAGGTAGTTGTTGGCCCGCGCGTCCAACAAGCCATCCTCCGTGATCGTGCCGGGGGTGACGACCCGGACCACATCCCGGCGGACGACGGATTTCCCGCCCCGCTTCTTCGCCTCCGCTGGGTCTTCGGTCTGTTCGCAGATGGCGACACGGAAACCCTGGCGGATCAGGCGGGACAGGTACTGCTCATGGCTATGCACCGGCACGCCGCACATGGGGATGTCTTCGCCCAAATGCTGGCCCCGCCGGGTCAGGGTGATGTCCAAGGCGGCGGCCGCCTGTACCGCGTCATCGAAGAACAGTTCGTAGAAATCCCCCATGCGGTAGAACAGCAGCGCATCGGGATGCCGGCCCTTGATCTCCAGGAACTGGGCCATCATCGGCGTCACCGCCCCGGGGCCGGGGGCAGTGCCGGGGGCGGCGGGGGCACCGGAGTTGGAGGGGGCGTCGGCGGGGGCGGGGGTCTGGCTGTCGGGCACGGGGATCGGATCGCGGCAGCGGGCGGGAACGGGTCGGGGCGCCACCCTAGCACCAAGCCCCGCCCGGCACCAAGCAACCGGCCGCCCGGCGGCCCCCGGTCGCGGCCCCCGGTCGCGGTCCCCGGTCGGGGCGCCGGCTGATGGCCCATGCTCATGGATCGATGGGGAAGATCTCCACCCCGATCTCCCCGATCCCGGCCCTTGTGTCGGGTCCCGGCCCCTGGGACTGCGGCAGATCGCCGCCGCCGCGGTGCAGCAGGGCGCCCAGAACCATATCGACCGCGCGCCCGTCGGCAGACAGGGGCAGGCACAGGCTTTCAAGCCGGACGGGGGCTGACAGCGACCCGACGGTGAAGCGGGCCAGGATGGGGGCGCGATCTTCCAGCACCCGGCACAGGGGGTCAAGCGCCGCCGCCCGGGAGGGCCCGGTCCAGGCCTGGCGAATGGTCAGGCCGGTCAAGGGCCGCCCGTGCAGCAAGTCGACCGACGTCCCGACCAGCCGGTAGCGGAAGTCGACCTCCAGCCCCGGACCGTCGGGCCGCGGTTGCCACAGCACATCCAGCAGGTAAAGGCTGGGCAGCAGGGGCAACAGATCGGCCGGATCCACGTCCAGGCGCGACGGCATCCGTCCGTCCCGGCATTTGTTCCGCCAGTAACCCAGCAGGTCGGTGAACTGTCTTGTGTGGAGCGTCATTGAATTGTGTCGAACTATAACCTTTTGATCACAGCGCCCGGTCGGCGACTTCATGCTATGCGTGGAACGAGATACGGGGATCAACGTGAGAAGGAGTGGATTCCAGTTTCACACCGGCAGCGCCTGTGCCACAACCCTCTCGGCCAAAGGTGACAGGCGGCAAACAGCCACGGTAGCAGCCCGGGGTAAGCACCGCGGGCGCCCCGGTCCGGTTCCGCCGTTGCCGTCCCGGGCACGTCATCCTGACGGCGCCACCGCCGATGCCGCCTCCTCGGAAGCAAATCTTTGGAAGCGCCGACCGGGGAGACGGGTCAACCTGCGGGCTGGTCTGTTCCCGGTCTGCCAGTTCTGGACAGAATATCGATCCGCTATGGTGCCATGTATAATAATCGTGCCGTTACGTCGCAAGCATTTGTGCAGGGCCACAGGCCGATCTGCGGGTATGCAGGCTCACGCCGCCGATGCCCCGCCCCCCAGATGGGAGGTGGCGCATGACCAGCGCTGAATTCCGGGACCCCGGACTGGCCGGCGCCGCGCCCGCGGAGCAACAGGGACCCGCAATGGATGCCCCGCCGGGCATCGGCCATGGCACCGCGCCCGGCAGTGCGGCCGATCTGGCCGTCCGGATCACCACACTGCTGGACCTGTATCCGACCCGCCGGGCGGCGGCGATGACGGCCGGTGTGTCCACCGACCAGATCACCCGTTACAGCCAGGGCCGCAGTTCCCCGCCCTTCGAGGTGCTGGCGCGGCTGGCCCTGCGCCAGGGGGTCAGCCTGGACTGGCTTGCCACGGGGACCGGGGCCATGCACCGTTCCCCCGTGACGGAAGCGAAGGGCGGCCTGCCCGTGATCGGGCTGACAGCGGTGGGGACAACCGGCTGGTACCAGCCGCGGACCTTGGGCGTGCGCATTCCACCGCCGGCGGACCCCGCCAGCCTTCAGCCGGTAGCCGTGCTGGCCATCGACGATACCCTCCTGCCGGAGGGGATCCGGCCCGGCCATGTCTGCTTCGCGTTCAGCGGGGTGGATGTGCTGGAAGGCGATCTGGTCTATGTCACCCGCACCGACGGGCGGGTGGCCCTGCGCCGCTATGATGGCCTGGCCGCGGCCACGGGCGGCGATGCCTACCGCCTGTCCTGGTTCGCGGGCGATGGTGCGCTGCTCACCGACCTGGTCCCCCTGTCCACCATCGAAGCGATGAACCCGGTCGTGAAGGTCCGCCGCAAGTGGTAGCCCTTGTTTCGACTGCACCGCCCTGAGCGGGGGAATGTCCGCCCCCCCTCACAGCCCCCGCAATCCGCCATGGGCGCCCAGCACCTCCCCCGTGACCCAGGCGGCGTCGGGGCCGCAAAGGAAGGCGACGACGGCGGCGATATCCGCGGGGTCGCCGATCCGGCCGAGGGCGGTGCGGGCCACCACCTCCGCCGCGCGGGACTGGTCGCCCGACCGGAAGCGGTCGGTGGCGGTGACACCGGGGGCGACGGCGTTGACGGTGATGCCCCGGGGCCCGAATTCCTGGGCCAGCACGCCCACCATGCCATGCACCGCCCCCTTGGACGCGGCATAGGCGGCGCGCAGGCCCACCGGCATGTCCACGATCACGCTGCCGATGGCGACGATGCGGCCCCCCGGCGCCATGTGCCGCGCCGCCTCGCGCGCCAGCAGAAGCGGGGCCGCCGCGTTGACCGCGAGGATGCGCAGCACATCTGCTGGCTCCACCTCCGCCACCGGGCCGAAGCCGCCGGTGCCGGCATTGGCGACCAGCAGGGTGGGCACGCCCATCCCGGCCATGACCGCGGCGAACAGGGCGGTCGGTGCGGCCGGATCGGCCAGGTCGGCGGCGAAGACCTCCGCCCGCACGCCCAGATCCCGGCATTCCGCCGCCACAACCGCCGCCTCCGCCGCCGCCGTCCCGTAATGGACGGCGATATCCGCCCCGTCACCGGCCAGGCGGCGGGCGATGGCGGCCCCGATCCCGCGCGACGCACCGGTGACAAGGGCCAGCTTGCCGGTCAGGGGCTTTTCCATGCAATGTCCCGCCTCGGTTTCCAGGTTCCACCGGGACGGATAGCACGAGATGAAGCTGTATACCTATTTCCGCTCCTCCGCCGCCTACCGGGTCCGCATCGCCCTGGCCCTGAAGGGGCTGGACCATACGGCCGTGCCCATCCACCTGGTGCGCGACGGGGGGGAGCATCTGAAGCCCGGTTTCACCGCCCTGAACCCCATGGCCCTGGTCCCGGCGCTGGAGGATGAGGGGGTGCTGCTGACCCAGTCCCTGGCCATCATCGAGTATCTGGAGGAGACGCGGCCCCACCCCGCCCTGCTGCCCGACGGGGCGGCGGCACGCGCCCGGGTGCGGGCCTTCGCCCAGGGCATCGCCTGCGACATCCACCCGATCAACAACCTGCGTATCCTGAGATACCTGCGCGGTCCCCTGGCCCTGGCGGAGGAGCAGGTGCAGGCCTGGATCCGCAATTGGGTGGAGACAGGCTTCCGCGCCCTGGAGCAGATGGTGGACCAGCCAGGGGAAGTACAAGCGGGCGGGCGGTTCTGCTTCGGGGAGGCGCCCAGCCTGGCCGATATCTGCCTGGTGCCCCAGATGTACAATGCCCGGCGCTTCGACTGCGACCTGTCCGCCTGCCCGACCCTGGTCGCCATCGACGCCCATTGCCGCAGCCTTCCCGCCTTCCAGGCCGCCGCCCCGGATGCCCAGCCGGATGCCGGTTGAGGCCGGCCGAACCGCCCATCCCACCGCCCGCCGTTCGGGAGTATCGCCCATGTCCGCCCTGTCCCGTATCCACCCCATCGCGGTGCTGCTGGTCCTGCTGCTGGGCGGCGGGGCTTGGCTGTTCTTCAGCTATGGCACGCTGGACCGCTGCGCCATGATGCGGCTGGAGGTGCGGTCCCGCTTCCCCGACCGGGTCGTGCCCGATGCCGTGCGCCAGAGCCCGGGGGGCGGGCTGGTGGTGGGCCTGGTGGAAGGCACCGGCGCCCGCTTCCTGACCTATGACATGCGCGAAAGTGCCTGCATGCTGGCCCTGCCCCGCCTGTGGTTCGCCGAGGATACGGAACTGGGCACCATCCTGCAGGAAGCCGAATGACCGGGGCCCCGCGCCGCTTGGGGCATGCGCACGGGCTTGCGGGGGCGGGGGCGGGGCACTAAGGTCCGCCGCCGGGGCGGTTCCGGCCGGTCCCTGTCCCTTCCGTCTGATCCGGTCCTGCCATGGACGATACCGCCCCCCGCCTGAACCTGTATGGCCGCCGCAAGGGCCGGCCGCTCCGCAAGCAGCGCTCCACGCTGGTGGAAACCCTGCTGCCCTCCCTGGCGCTCGCCGCCCCGGCGGATGGATCGCGCCTGGACGCGGGCGGGCTGTTCCCCCGGCCGATGCGGGACCTGTGGTTCGAGGTGGGGTTCGGCGGGGGGGAGCATCTGGCCGCCATGGCCGCCGCCCATCCCGATGTGGGCTTCATCGGGGCGGAGCCGTTCATCAACGGCACGGCCAGCCTGCTCCAGCATGTGGAGGCACAGCGCCTGACCAATATCCGCATCGTGGCGGATGATGCCCGCCCGGTGCTGGATGCCCTGCCCGATGCCTGCCTGGGCCGGGTCTGGGTCCTGTTCCCCGACCCCTGGCCGAAGGCGCGCCACGCCTTCCGCCGCTTCATCGGGCCGGAGAATCTGGAACGCCTGTCCCGCCTGATCCGCCCGGGCGGGGAACTGCGCCTGGCCACCGACGACATGCAGCTCTGCCGCTGGATGCTGGAACACAGCTTCCGCCACCCGGATTTCCAGTGGCTGGCCCGCAGCGCCGACGACTGGCGCACCCCGCCCGTGGGCTGGCCCGGCACCCGCTATGAACAAAAGGCCAGGGAGGAAGGCCGCACACCGGTCTTCCTGAACTTCCGCCGCCGCTGACGGGGGCTTGCTCGGGGGCTTGCTGCGGGAGGAAGGGGGGCCGGACCGGGCCCCCCGCCGGGTCACAGGATGAACTTCGACAGATCCGTGTTCTGGGCCAGGCCTTCAAGCTGGGCGCGGACGAAGGTCTTGTCGATGGTGACCGTCTGGCCGCCCCGGTCGCTGGCGGTGAAGCTCACCTCCTCCAGCAGGCGTTCCATCACGGTGTGCAGGCGGCGGGCGCCGATATTCTCCACCGTCCGGTTGATCTCCGCGGCCAGGGTCGCCAGCTCGTCGATCCCGTCCTCGGTGAAATCCAGGGTCACCTCCTCCGTTCCCAGCAGGGCCTTGTACTGCTTGATCAGGCTCGCTTCCGGCTCGGTCAGGATGCGGCGGAAATCATCGCGGGTCAGGGGCTGCAGGTTCACCCGGATGGGCAGGCGGCCCTGCAATTCCGGCAGCAGATCGCTGGGCTTGGCCAGGTGGAAGGCGCCGGACGCGATGAACAGGATGTGGTCGGTCTTCACCGGCCCGTGCTTGGTGTTCACCACCGTCCCCTCGATCAGGGGCAGCAGGTCGCGCTGCACGCCTTCGCGGGAGACATCGGCGCCGCTGCGGTGTTCGGACCGGGCGGTGATCTTGTCGATCTCATCGATGAAGACGATGCCGGACTGTTCGGTGGTGTGGATCGCCTCCTTCACCACCTTCTCCTGGTCCAGCAGCTTCTCCGCCTCCTCCGCCAGCAGCACGTCGTAGCTTTCGCCCACGCTCATCCGCCGGGTCTTGGTGCGGCCGCCCAGCGCCTTGCCGAAGATGTCGCCCAGGTTCAGCATGCCCATCTGGGCCCCCGGCATGCCCGGGATGTCGAAGGTGGGCAGGCCCGGATTGCCGGTATCGGCCACCTGGATCTCGATCTCCTTGTCGTTCAGGGTGCCTTCCCGCAGCATCTTGCGGAACTTGGCCCGGGTCTCCGCCCGGCTGTCGGCGCCGCACAGCGCGTCCAGCACCCTGTCCTCGGCATGCAGCTCCGCCTTGGTGGTGACTTCCCGGCGCAGCCGTTCCTTGGTCTGGGAAATGGCGATCTCTATCAGGTCGCGGATGATCTGCTCCACATCCCGGCCGACATAGCCCACTTCCGTGAACTTCGTCGCCTCCACCTTCAGGAAGGGGGCATGGGCAAGTCGGGCCAGGCGACGGGCGATCTCCGTCTTGCCCACACCGGTGGGACCGATCATCAGGATGTTCTTGGGCAGAACCTCCTCCCGCAGGCCTTCGGGAAGCTGCTGGCGGCGCCAGCGGTTGCGCAGGGCGATGGCGACGGCGCGCTTGGCCTCATGCTGGCCGACGATGAAGCGGTCCAGTTCGGATACGATCTCACGGGGGGAGAAGGCGGTCATGATCCCATCGTCTCCACGACGATATTGTGGTTGGTGTAGACGCAGATATCGGCGGCGATCCGCATGGACCGGCGGGCGATGGCCTCCGCATCCAGGTCCTGGTCGATCAGGGCGCGGGCCGCGGCCAGGGCGAAGCTGCCGCCCGACCCGATGCCGATGATGCCGTCCTCCGGCTCCAGCACATCGCCGTTGCCGGTGATGACCAGGGAGACATCGCGGTCGGCCACGGCCATCATCGCTTCCAGCCGGCGCAGATAGCGGTCGGTGCGCCAATCCTTCGCCATCTCCACCGCCGCGCGGGTCAGCTGGCCCGGATGCTGCTCCAGCTTCGCCTCCAGCCGCTCGAACAGGGCGAAGGCATCGGCCGTGGCCCCGGCGAATCCCGCCATCACGGACCCGCCCGCCAGGCGGCGGACCTTGCGCGCGTTGGATTTCATCACCGTCTGCCCCATGGAGACCTGACCGTCCCCGGCGATCACCACCCGCCCGCCCTTGCGGACGGACAGGATCGTCGTGCCATGCCACTGGATGGGATCATGGCTGCTGGATGAATGCGACATCTGACCCCTGATCTGACGCCCGGCGACCCCCGCCGGTTCGGACGCGGGGGCAACCCTGCCCGCGCGCTGCCCCTGCTATGTGGGCAGGGGCATGACCCGGTCAAGCGCGACGTGGCCGCCGCCGGATTTCCAGGCAGGAGAGCCAAGAGTCCCTCCGCCCTTGAGGGGGAGGTGAGGGGGCCGCATCGACGCGAAGCGGAGATGGGGGAAGGTGGGGGGGCCGGCAGCACCGGCCCTTGACCGCCGTAGGAGAGCACCACCCTTGTTCACCCCTCACCCTCCCAAGCCTGACGGCTTGGGTCCCTCCCTCTCCCTCAAGGGGAGAGGGGGTTCCTGCGGCACCGGCGGCACCCTATCCGGGGAGGGCGCCGATCCCCTCTCCCCCTGAGGGAGAGGGAGGGGCCCGCCCGGAGCGAAGCGGAGGGTGGGAGGGTGAGGGGGGCCCGCCGCAGCGGGGAGAGGGGGTCCCGCCGCAACGGGGGGACCGCGTGGATCACGCCTCCGGCGCGGTGACGGGGTTTGGGGTGCTGATGCCCAGGGCGGCGAGGTTCTGTTGGGTGGTGTCGGTCAGGGGCAGGTGCCGGGTTGCGGCGGCGCGGGCCACCTCCGCCGCGATCTCCTCGAACCCGGTCAGGGTGCTTTCCAGGGCGATGCGGTGGCGGCGGCCGGTGGCACTGGTGCCGGTGATGGTCAGCTGCATCCAGCCCTTCTTGCGGTCCCGCCGTGTGGAGTAATAGCGCAGGTCCACCCCTGTCACCTCCCCCCAGCGCAAGGCCGCCCCCAGCAGGGGCGCGTGCTGCAGGATGCCGTCGGTCGTCACTTCCACCCGGCTGGCCTGGCGGATCAGGGTGCGGCCGGCGAAGACGGCGAATAGGGCGGCGGCCGCCAGCAGGGGCAGGGCGATCAGCGGATGCGGATCGGCCAGGACGAAGGGCCCCAGCGTCAGGGCCAGCCCCGCCGCCCCGCGCAGGTGATCGGCCCGCAGGGCCGCCGGCGGATAGCGGCCGAACCGGTCGGCCCCATTGGTTCCGGCGACCACGGCGATCAATCCGCCTTCAGCAACAGCGGGCCCAGGGGCCGGCCGCCCAGGATGTGCACATGGTAATGCGGCACCTCCTGGTGGCTGTCCTCCCCGTGGTTGGCGATCAGGCGATAGCCCGTATCCTCCACCCCCACCTGCTGTGCGATCAGGCCGACCGCGCGGGTGAAGGCCACGATCTCCGCCGGTTCGGCGTTGCGGGCGAAATCGGCGTGGCTGGTATAGGGACCCTTGGGGATCACCAGCACATGGGTCGGTGCCTGGGGCCTGATGTCCCGGAAGGCGAGGACGTGCTGGTCCTCGAACATCTTCTGGCACGGGATTTCCCCGCGCAGGATGCGGGCGAAGATGTTGGACTTGTCATAACCGGCCATGTTGCCTCACCCCTTGCGGTTCTTCTTCTCATCGATGCCGCTGATGCCCGTGCGCGCCTCCAGGATGGCGAAGACATCGGCCGGGTCAAGCCCGGCATCTGCCCACAGGACCAGCAGGTGGTACAGCAGATCGGCGGATTCCTCCGCCAGCTTGCCCTTGTCGCCGCGCACGGCCTCGATCACCGTCTCCACCGCCTCCTCCCCCAGCTTCTGGGCGATCTTGGCCCGGCCGCGGGCGAACAGGCGGGCGGTGTTGGAGGAGTCGGGATCGGCCCCCTTGCGCGACTTGATGGTGGCGAACAGATCCATCAGGACGGCGGCGCCGGCGGCGGGATCGGATGAACTCTTGGCCATTGGATGAACTCTACCTCAGTCAAGCCGCACGGGAATGCCCGCGGCGGCCATGTGGGCCTTGGCCTGGCGGATGGAATAGGTGCCGAAATGGAAGATGCTGGCCGCCAGCACGGCCGACGCATGGCCTTCCGTCACCCCGTCGACCAGATGGTCCAGATTGCCCACCCCGCCGGACGCGATCACCGGCACCGGCACCGCGTCCGAAACGGCACGGGTCAGCGCGATGTCGAAGCCGGCCTTGGTCCCGTCCCGGTCCATGCTGGTCAGCAGGATCTCGCCTGCGCCATAGGCGGCCATGCGCCGGGCCCAGTCCACCGCGTCCAGCCCGGTGGCGTTGCGCCCGCCATGGGTGAAGACCTGCCAGATGCCGGGGGCGGTCTGCTTGGCGTCCACGGCGACGACGATGCATTGCGCCCCGAATTTCTCCGCCGCCTCCCGCACGAAATCGGGGCGGTTCACGGCGGCGGTGTTGATCGACACCTTGTCCGCCCCGGCCAGCAGCAGCTTGCGGATATCATCCACCGTCCGCACGCCCCCGCCCACGGTCAAGGGCATGAA
>JBJOKR010000150.1:0-12134 GCA_046045995.1 Pseudomonadota bacterium
GACGAATACCACGTCATCCGCCATGTCCTGAACCTGGAGGCGGTGAACACGTACGAGGGCACCCACGATGTCCACGCCCTGATCCTGGGCCGCGCCATCACCGGCATCCAGGCATTCGGCTGAGCGGGAGCAGGGCGGGGTGCAAAGGGCAGGCGACAGGGGCGATGGGCCCCAGATCGTCGCACGATCGTGCAAGGCGGGGGACAGGATCGCCGTCTGCCCCATTGCCGTGGCAGGGTGGGATGCCTAGTTTCCGCTAGTCTTCTTGTCCCTGGCCCAGGCTGCCCGTCTCCATGTCCTTGCCGTCCCCCGTCCCGTCCGACCTGCTGCGCCGGTTCACCGACTGGGTGACGGAGGCGTGCCGTGCGCGGATGGATATGGAGGCTTTGTTCCGGGAGGCGGCCCATCGCCTGGCCGATCTCTACCACCTGGACAGGATTTCCCTGAACCTGGAAGTGATCCATCCGGAACTGGGCGGCCACGGCTATTACTGGCATCGGGACAAGGGGCTTTACCAGAATCAGGCCCCGCGTGGGCTGGAGACCAGCGACGACTATCTGTCGAGCCCCGTGCGCATCGTCGATGAGACGGGGCAGCCTTTCCGCATCCGGCGGGAGGAGGGGCACAGGGACCTGGGCGTGATCCGCACCCTGTGGGCCGAGGGGTTCACGGATTACTGGATCGTGCCGCTGCCCTTCCTGGACGAACACCGCACCGCCGCCATGAGCTTCGCCACCCGCCGCCCCGACGGGTTCGGGCCGGAGCATCTGCATGATCTGGAGGCGGCGGCGGCAAGCTTGAGCCCCCTGGCGGAGGCGCGGGCCGTGCGCAGCATGGCGACGGACCTGCTGTCCGTCTACCTGGGGCGGGAGCCGGGCAAGCGGGTCTTCAACGGGCAGATCCTGCGGGGGGATTCCAGCAGCATCTTCGCCGCGATCCTGTTCGCCGACCTGCGCGGCTTCACCGCCTTCACCCAGGCCAACACCTCCGCCGTCGTGATCGAGCGGCTGAACACCTGGTTCGGCCACGCCGTGCAGGCGGTGGAGGAGGCGGGTGGAGAGGTGCTCAAGTTCATGGGCGATGGCATGATGGCCATCTTCCCCGCCCAGGAACTGAACCCGGCGGAGGCCTGCGGCCATGCCCTTGCGGCGGCCGCGGCGATGCAGGCGGCGGTGGACGGCTGGAACGCCACCCGCCCGTCGGTCTGTCCGCCCCTGGCCTATGGGTTGTCGCTGCATCTGGGCTATGTCGCCTTCGGCAATATCGGCGGGGCGCGGCGGCTGGATTTCACGGTCGTCGGCCCGGCGGTGAACCAAGCCAGCCGGATGCTGGACATCGCCAAGCAGTTGGACCGCCAGGTGGTGGTCAGCCAGGCCTTCGCCGGCTGTTCCGCCCGCCCGTTCGACCTTCTGGGCACGTTCGAACTGCGCAGCCTGCCCAAGCCGGAAAAGATCTACGCCCCGCGCGATTAAGCCCGCCCGCACGGGCCGCCGATTGTCGCCCCCGGGCGGGCGTGCTATCGCTGCACCCCGATTTTCCGCAGACCATCCGGCCCCGCCATCCATGACTGTCGCCGTCCGCTTCGCCCCCAGCCCGACGGGGCTGCTCCATATCGGCAACCTGCGTGCCGCCCTGACGAACTGGCTTTTCGCAGCCAAGGCCGGGGGAAGTTTCCTGTTCCGGCTGGACGATACGGATACGGAACGATCCACCCAGGACTTCGCCGATGCCATCGCCGCGGATCTGCGCTGGCTGGGGCTGACCTGGGATGCCTTCGCCCGTGAAAGCGACCGGATGGAGCGCTATGCCGCCGCCGCCGCCGCCCTGACCGCCGCCGGGCGGCTCTACCCCTGCTATGAAACGGCGGAGGAGCTGGGGCTGAAGCGGGCATCCCGCCTCTCCCAGGGGCTGCCCCCTGTCTATGACCGCGCCGCTTTGACCCTGACGGCAGCGGACAAGGCCCTGCTGGAGGGGCAGGGGCGCCGGCCCCATTGGCGCTTCCGCCTGGAGGACGGGCCGGTCACCTGGGAGGACCTGATCCAGGGGGCGAAGCGGTTCGATGCGGCCGACCTGTCGGATCCGGTCCTGATCCGGGAGGATGGGCGCCCGCTCTACACCCTGACCAGTGTGGTGGACGATCTGGATTTCGCCATCACCCACGTGATCCGGGGGGAGGATCACGTCACCAACACGGCCGTGCAGATCCAACTGTTCCAGGCCCTGATGGCTGCGGAGGGGACGGGCGCCGTGCCGGCCTTCGCCCATTTCCCCCTGATCGCCGATGCGGGCGGCGGGGGCCTGTCCAAGCGCCTGGGCTCGCTGTCCCTGCGCAGCCTGCGGGAGGAGGAGGGGATCGAGCCGATGGCCCTGCTGTCCTATATGGCGAAGCTGGGCACGGCCGATGCCATCGAGGCACGGACCAGCCTGGGCGATCTGGCGGCGGAGTTCGACATCGCCCGCCTGGGCCGCGGCACGCCCAAGTTCGATCCGGATGAACTGTGGCGCCTGAACGCCCAGGTCCTGCACGCCCTGCCCTTCGCGGCGGTGGCGGACCGGCTGCGCGCCCTGGGGCTGGACGGGGTGGATGAGGGTTTCTGGACCGCCATCCGCCCGAACCTGGCGAAACTGTCCGATCTGCGGGAGTGGTGGGCCATCGCCCATGCCCCCCTGGCCCCGGTGATCGGCGATCCCGGTTTCTGCGCGGAAGCCGCCCGGCTGCTGCCGCCGGAGCCCTGGGACGGGGAGACCTGGGGGGCCTGGACCGGGGCGGTGAAGGCGGCGACGGAGGCGAAGGGCAAGGCTCTGTTCATGCCCCTGCGCCTGGCCCTGACCGGCCTGGACCATGGACCGGAACTGAAGACCTTGTTACCACTGATCGGGCGGGACCGGGCGCTGCGGCGCCTGTCCGGCGAAACCGCCTGACCGTTTCCATCTCCCGTCCCTGACTTTTGTTACCGTTCCACCGCAGGACCATCATGGCGCTGACGCTGTACAACACCCTGACCCGTATGGAGGAGGGGTTCGCCCCCATCGACCCCGGTCATGTGCGCCTGTATGTCTGCGGCCCCACCGTCTATGACTATGCCCATATCGGCAATGCCCGCACCTTCAGCGCCTTCGACCTGCTGGCCCGGCTGCTGAAGCACCTGTATCCGCGCGTCACCTATGCCCGGAACATCACCGATGTGGATGACAAGATCATCGAACGGTCGCGGAAATCGGGCGAGCCGATCGACGGGGTGACCAGCCGCACCACGGCCCAGTTCCATGCGGATATGGACGATCTGGGCCTGCTGCGCCCGGATATCGAACCGCGGGCCACGGCCCATATCGGCGACATGGTGGCGATGATCGGGTCCCTGGTGGACAAGGGCTTCGCCTATGCGGCGGAAGGCCATGTGCTGTTCCATGTGCCAGCCATGGGCGATTACGGCCGCCTGTCCCGCCGCAGCCAGGAAGACCTGATCGCGGGGGCACGGGTGGAGGTGGCGCCCTACAAGAGAAGCCCAGCCGATTTCGTCCTGTGGAAACCGGCGAAGGAGGGGGAGCCGGGGTGGGACAGCCCCTGGGGGAAGGGTCGCCCGGGCTGGCATATCGAATGCAGTGCCATGACCGCCGCCCATCTGGGCCCGGAATTCGATATCCATGGCGGCGGGCTGGACCTGATCTTCCCCCATCATGAGAATGAGATCGCCCAAAGCCGCTGCGCCCATGGCACGGCGGTGATGGCCCGGTACTGGATGCATTCCGGCTTTCTGACCATCGCCGGCGACAAGATGTCCAAGTCGCTGAACAACTTCTACACCGTGCGGGAACTGTTGGACGAGTTCCCGGGGGAGGCGCTGCGCCTTGCCCTGCTCTCCGCCCATTACCGCCAGCCGCTGGACTTCACCAAGGAGAAGGTGGTGCAGGCGAAGCAGGCGCTGGACCGCTGGTACGGCGTGCTGAGGGGGCTTGAGACGGTGCCGGCGGCGGATGTCCCGGCCGAGGTGCTGGCCGCCCTGACCGCCGACATGAACACGCCGCTGGCCATCAGCCACCTGCATGAGTTGGCGGCCGTCTTCCACCGGGAACAGGACGGGGCGAAGCGGCTGGCGGCGGCCGGGCGGTTGAAGGCGGCGGCCGCGCTGTTCGGCTTCCTGGGCCAGGACCCGGAAGCCTGGTTCCGCTGGGCCCCGGCATCGGCTGCCGCGGGACCGGACGAGGCGGCGATCGTGGCGGCGATCCAGGCCCGCAAGGATGCGCGCAAGGCCAAGAACTTTGCCGAGGCCGACCGCATCCGCACCGAGCTGCTGGCCCAGGGCATCGTTCTTGAAGACGGGCCGGGCGGCACCACCTGGAAGCGGGCATAGGGCTTGAAGCCGGGCCAACCGGCAATGCCCGATCGGGGAGGGGAAGGGAATGGATGTGCTGCGCCGCTTCGTCGCGGTGGTGGACGGGCTGAATGACTGGATTGGGCGGGTCGTCGCCTGGCTGACCTTGGGCACCGTCCTGTCCTGCTTCACCGTCGTCGTCCTGCGCTACGGGTTCAATACCGGGCAGGTCTGGATGCAGGACCTGTATGTCTGGCTGCATGCCATCGTCTTCATGCTGGGGGCGGGCTATACCTTCCTGCATGGCGGCCACGTCCGGGTGGACATCCTGTACGGCAAGGCCAGCGCCCGCCGCCGGGCCTGGATCGACATCTTCGGCACGCTGGTTTTCCTGATGCCCTGGCTGATCGTGCTGGCCTGGACCAGCCAGCATTTCGTCCTGTCCAGCTGGTCGATCCGCGAACCCTCGGCCCAGTCCGGCGGGCTGCCCGGCGCTTATTTGATGAAGACGCTGATCTGGGTGTTCTGCGCCCTGGTCGGGTTGCAGGGGCTGGCGCTGATTGCCCGGCGCCTGCTGTTCCTGGGCGGTGACGACCGCCACGCACCCGCCGCCGGGCATTGAGGACGGGAGGAATTGACCATGGATCCCGTGCTCATCGGTGAACTTCTGGCCGTCGCCATGTTCATCGCCACCATCGGCACCGTGCTGGTGGGTTTCCCCGTCGCCTTCACCCTGGCCGGGACGGCGCTGATCTTCGCCCTGATCGGGCATCAGTTGGGGGTGTTCGACTATTCCCTGCTGACCGGCCTCGCGTCCCGCTATTTCGGCACGATGCTGAACGAGGTGCTGGTGGCGGTGCCGCTCTTCGTCTTCATGGGCGTGATGCTGGAGCGGTCGCGCATCGCCGAACAGCTACTGACCACGATGGGGGAGCTGTTCGGTGCCCTGCGCGGCGGTTTGGGCATCTCCGTCGTGCTGGTGGGCACGCTGCTGGCGGCCAGCACCGGCATCGTCGGGGCGACGGTGGTGACCATGGGCCTGCTCTCCCTGCCGGCCATGATGCGGGCGGGGTATGATCCCAAGCTGGCGACGGGCGTCATCTGTGCCTCCGGCACGCTCGGCCAGATCATCCCACCCTCCACCGTCCTGATCTTCATGGGGGACATGCTCCAGGGGGCGAACCAGCAGGCGCAGATGGCGCTCGGCAATTTCGCGCCGGAGCCGGTGAGCGTGGGACAGCTCTTCGCCGGGGCCCTGATCCCCGGGCTCATGCTCTCCGGCCTTTATGTCCTCTGGGTCGTCTACAAGGCGGTGACCCAGCCCGAAAGCTGCCCGGCCCTGCCCATGGACAAGGCCGCCCGGGCGGATCTGCCGCGCAAGGTGCTGGTCAGCCTGGTGCCACCGCTGCTGCTGATCATCGCCGTGCTGGGATCGATCCTGGCGGGTGTCGCTTCCCCAACCGAATCCGCCAGCGTCGGGGCCGTCGGCGCCATGATCCTGGCTGCCGCCAACCGCCGCCTGTCCATCCCCGTCCTGCGGGAGGTGATGCGCAGCACCATGACGATCACCAGCATGGTCTTCGTCATCCTGCTCGGCGCCTCCGTCTTCTCCCTGGTGTTCCGGGGGTTGGGGGGGGAGGAACTGGTGCATGACGCGCTGTCGGCCATGCCGGGGGGCAAGTGGGGCGCGCTGATCGCGGTGATGCTGCTGATGTTCGTGCTGGGCTTCTTCCTGGACACGTTCGAGATCATCTTCATCGTCGTGCCGGTGACCGCACCCGTGCTGATCATGCTGGGGGTGGACCCGCTCTGGCTGGGCATCCTCATGGGCGTTAACCTGCAGACCAGCTTCCTGACACCGCCCTTTGGCTTCGCCCTGTTCTACCTGCGCGGGGTGGCGGGCAAGCTGGTCAGCACGGTGCAGATCTACCGCGGGGCGGTGCCCTTCGTCGGGATCCAGGTGGTGGCCTTGATCCTGCTGATGGCCTTCCCGCCGCTGGCCCTGTGGCTGCCGGAACGGCTGTTCGCCGCTCCGCCGTCGGCGGCCGCGGCACCGGTCGTGCCGGGTAGCCCCGACGGCGGGGCGGGCGGGTTCGATGGCCTGTTCGGCACCCCGGGCCAGGACCCCGCGCCAGCAACGCCGCTTGCAACACCGCCCGCGACGCCGGATGGCGGGTTCGACGGGTTGTTCGGGCCGCAGGGGGGATCATCCCAGGCCCCTACATCCCAGCCGCCCACATCGACACCACCTTCCACCGGCTTCGACGGTCTGTTCGACCCACCGCCAGCGGAGGGGGAGAAGAAGCCGGAGCCGAAGAAGGACGAGTTCCAGGACCTGTTCCGGCAGTGACGGGGCAAGGCGGGGCTGCCAGCCCCGTTCAGCCGGTGGCGAAACTCTGCACCAGGCTGCCGATCAGCAGGTACCAGCCGTCCACCAGGACGAAGAAGATCAGCTTGAACGGCAGGGCCACCATGGGCGGGGGCAGCATCATCATGCCCATGGCCATCAGCACACTGGACACGACCATGTCGATGACCAGGAACGGGATGAAGATCAGGAACCCGATTTCGAACGCGCGCTTCAATTCCGACAGCATGAAGGCCGGGATCAGCACCTGGATCGGCACATCCTGGGGCTGTGCCACGGGCGGGGTCTTGGAGATGTCCATGAACAGCTGAAGGTCCCGCTCCTGGACATGGGCCATCATGAAGGCGTGGAACGGCTCCACCGCGCGGGTGAAGGCCGTCATCTCATCGATTTCCTCGTTCAACATCGGCTGGATGCCCGTCTGCCAGCTCTGCTGGAGGGTCGGCGCCATGATGAAGAAGGTGAGGAAGAGGGCGAGGCTGATCAGAACCTGGTTCGGCGGCACCTGCATGGTGCCCATGGCGCTGCGCAGGAAGCTCAACACGATGATGATCCGCACGAAGCAGGTCATCATGATCAGGATGCTGGGCGCCAGGGACAGCACGGTCAGCAGCACGACGAACTGCACGATGCGGCCGGTGGTGCCACCCGTCTGATCACCCAGGTCCACGGTCAGGCTCTGGGCCGCGGCGGGGCCGGCGATCAGGGCAAGTCCGGCCAGGACCAGGCCGCAGACCGCCGCCATCAGGAAGGCCGGGCGCAAGCGGTGCAGGTCGGCGCGCAGGTCGCGCCACAGGCGGTTCAGCAGGATCATGCCCGGTCGGCCCCTCCCGGGCCCGTCTGTTCGATGGCCGCCGTCCGGGTCAGGGTGGCGGCGAAGCTGTCCGGAACGGGGTTCTGCGCCTGGGCCCGGATGCCCGGCTCGACCACCAGGTCGTTTTCCATCCCCAGCAGCAGCAGGTGTTCCACCCCGTCGCGGCGCACCAGGACCAGCCGGCGCCGGGCGTCCAGGGGCAGCACCTCAACCAGGGACAAGCGCCGCTCCCCCCGCGACCGGCTCATGGCAAGCCCCGCCATGGGGCCGTAGCGCCGCAGCACCAGCCCGAATACCCCCACCAGTGCCAGCACGAAGGCCAGCGCCAGGACGAATCGCAGGTAATCGGCCACCGTCATCGGGGGAATCCCGCCGGGCGGGGCGGGTGGAACAACGACGGTGGGGTCACAACTCATCCCCCGTCCGGCGATAGGCAGCGGTGGCGATGCGCCGGGCCGCCGCATTGTCCGTTTCCGGTGCGGCAGCCCCGTGGACCTGCTGGAGATCGGCGGCGATGGTGTCGAGCAGCCCCAGCATGTCATCCAGCACCGGCAAAAGGGACCGCGCCTCCACCGCGGGAAGGGTGGTGACAGCGACCAGGGTCTGTTGCACCTCCCGGTCCAGCCCGACCAGATCCACCAGTTGGCCGCCCTTCACCACGGCGGCACTGCGGGTCAGCGTGTCCTTCAGCGCCGCCAGCGCCTGGATCACGTCATCCAGGCCGGCCGGTTCCATTCCGGCGGGTGCCGCGGCGGCAGGGGGCGGGGGCGGCGGATAGGGCATGTTCACAGATGTCGCTCCACACTCAGGCACCGGTCTCCGCCCCGGCCAGCGTCCGGTTGGCGCGGTAGACATAGGCCAGGATTTCCGCCACGGCGGCGATGGCTTCCACCGGGATCTCACTGTCCAGGTCGATCGCGGCCAGAATCTCCGCCAGGTCGGCATCCTCACGCACCTTCACCCCATTGGCGAAGGCCAGTTCCAGGATCTGTTCCGCCACCGCCCCGCGGCCCGTTGCGACGATGCGGGGAAGCCCAGGGGTCGACCGGTCGTTCTTCAACGCAACGGCCACCTGCCTACGGGACGGCGGGGGCGGGGGGGCGTCCTGGGGATGATCGACGGTCACGGGTTTGCGGGCTCGGTTCGGCTGGGATCGCGGGCGGCGGGAGGGTAGGGGCGGGATTGCCCCCGCCATGGTTCCCGACCCGGTGATCCTGGGTGGTTGAGATTAACAAATCCTGATCCCCGGTAAACCCCGGGAGAGGTACCGTTTTCCGTTTCTTAACCGTGCGGACGGAGTATGATGGGATAGATCGATTCAATTTTATCGATCGATCGTTGCCCTGCTTCCGCCAATTCTGGCCCGCGGTTTGCATGGGAAATGCATGTGATGAGGTGATGGGAGGGGGCGGTGGTCGCCCGATGCCCCTGGGAGTGAGGGAGTTGCAGCCATGGACCTGAACAGCCTCGGCCTTTTTCAGGTGATGTCGGAAAAAATGTCCTGGCACAATCAGCGCCAGGAAATTCTTGCCCGGAACGTGGCCAATTCCGACACGCCGGGCTACCGCCCGCAGGACATCGTCGGCTTCGATTTCCGCAAGGAGTTGCGGGAGGCGGATTCCCTGCCCATGGCGGCGACGCAGGCCGGCCACCTGACCACGGCGGCGGAGCGCGGGGGCTTCCGCGATGGCAAGGCCCGCCGCACCTATGAGACGGCACCCGCCGGCAACGCCGTGGTGCTTGAGGAACAGATGATGCTCGTGGGCAAGAACGCCATGGATTATCAGCTGCTGTTGAACATCTACCGCAAGCAGGTCGGCATGCTGCGCACGGCCATCGGCCGCGCCGGCGGCCAGTAATGGTCAGGCCGCGCCGGCGGCCAACGATTGCGGCTGCATGCGGTTTGAGGGGAGGGAAGAGCGATGACCGACGACCTGATGAAGAGCATGGCGATCTCCGCCTCCGGCATGAAGGCGCAGGGTGTCCGCCTGCGCGTCATCTCGGAGAACCTGGCCAACGCCAACTCCACGGCGCCGTCACCGGGCGATCTGCCCTACCGCCGCAAGGTGGTGCTGTTCCAGAATGAGCTGGACCGGGAGATGGGTTTCGACACGGTGGATGTGAAGAAGATCGACGTGGACCGCAGCGACTTCCAGCGCCGCTACGATCCAGGCCACCCCAGCGCCGATGCGGAAGGCTATGTGCTGCTGCCCAATGTAAGCACCATCGTCGAAAGCATCGACATGCGGGAGGCCCAGCGCAGCTATGAGGCCAATCTGAACGTGATCGAAAGCACCCGCCAGATGATCATGCGGACGGTCGATCTGCTGCGCGCCTGATACACGGCCCGGCTGACGGGTGCCTGCCCTAGATGGAGTGAGAAGCCATGGTTCCGTTTTCCAACGCCGCCGCCGCCTATGCCAATACGCAGATGCAGGGGATCAAGGCCCCCGGCGCCGCGGCCGAGACATCGGGCGCCTCCTTCGGCGACATGCTGAAGGAAGCGGGCGATCAGGCCATCCAAACCCTGGACATGGCGGAGCAGAAATCCCTGGCCGGTGCGGTGGGCAAGGCCGACCTGACCGATGTGGTCAACGCCGTCACCAATGCGGAGATGACCCTGCAGGCCGTGGTCAGCGTCCGCGACCGTGTCGTCAGCGCCTATCAGGAAATCCTGCGCATGCCGATGTGAGGCGCTATTGTAGGGCGCGATGATCGGACGGCCGGATCCGGAACCGGCGGTGGGCGTGACGGGACGGCGATGACGGAAGCGGAAGCGATCGATGTGGCGCGGGAGGCGCTGTACGTGACGGTGATCGTCTCGGCGCCGTTGCTCATGCTTGCCCTGGTGATCGGCCTCGGCGTCTCCCTGTTCCAGGCACTGACCCAGATCCAGGAACAGACCCTGACCTTCATCCCCAAGATCCTGGTCCTGTTCCTGTCCATGGCCTTCCTGCTGCCCTTCATGATGGGGCAGATGCGCACCCTGTGGGAGGGGCTGATGGACAAGATCATCGCCATCGGCGTGGGCGGATAGGGCGCCCATGGATCTTAGCCAGATCATCGGCACTTCCCTGTTCGCCTTCCTCCTGGTCTTCGTGCGGTTGGGCGCGGCTTTCCTGCTGATGCCGGGCATCGGGGAGCAGTTCATCTCCCCGCGGATCCGGTTGCTGTTCACCCTGGCGCTGGCCCTTCTGGTCACACCGGTGGTGGCCCCGACCATGCCGCCCATGCCGACCGCCTTTGCCGCGACGGTGGCCCTGGTGGCGGCGGAAACCCTGGTCGGTGCCTTCATCGGCACGGTCGCCCGCATGATGATGTCGGCGCTGGAGGTGGCGGGGCATTTCATCGCCACCCAGGTGGGGCTGTCCGCCGCCCAGGCCTTCAACCCCACCCTGGCCGCCCCCAGCACGCCCATCGGGGCGTTGCTGGGCATCGTCGCCCTAATGATGATCTTCGCCACGGACCTGCATCACATGCTGATCCTGGGGGTGGTGGACAGCTATCAGCTGTTCCCGCCGGGGCAATGGCTGCCGCCCGGGGACACGGCCCAGGTGATGACCTCCATCGTGTCGCGCAGCTTCGTCATCGGCCTGCAGATGGCGGCCCCGTTCATCGTGCTGGGGCTGCTGTTCTATCTTGGTCTGGGCATGGTGTCCCGCCTGGTGCCCAGCATCCAGGTCTTCTTCGTCGGTGTGCCGATCCAGACCCTGATGGGGCTGCTTCTCCTGGGGATCAGCATGACGGCCGTCATGATCTTCTGGTTGCGCGGGTTCGAAGCGCAGATGATCCAGTTCCTCGGCCGATAGGGGGACCGGATGTCGGAAGATCAGGACGAGGCCTCAAAAACAGAAGATCCTACCGCCAAACGCCTTGCGGACGCGCGGGAGAAGGGCCAGGTCCCGAAATCGCAGGAATTCAACCACCTGTTCATGTTCGGGATGGCGTTGATGTTGATCCTGCTGGTCCTGCCCTGGTCGTTTGGGCGGATGACGCAGGGTCTGGTGCCGTTCCTGGAACGGCCCCACAGCTTCCCCACCGATGCCGGGAACATGGGCCTCCTGCTGGAGGATGTGCTGTTCGACACGCTGTTCGGGCTGTCGGTGCCCCTGTTCCTGCTGTTCATCGCCGGAATCCTGGCCTCCGTCGTGCAGGTGGGGTGGCTGACCTCGACCGAGAATTTCCTCAAGTTCAAGCTGAACCGCATCGATCCGCTGACCAACCTGAAGCAGAAGGTCTCCCTCAAGAACCTGGTGGAGTTCCTGAAATCCCTGCTGAAGCTGGTGGTCGTAGGCGTGGTGATCTTCGTCCTGCTGGTCCCGATCTGGGACGGGGTGGAGCATTTCATCTCCGTCCCCATCCAGACCCTGGTGATGGAGACGAAGGCGCTGGCCGCGAAGATCATCTTCGCCGTTGTCCTTGTCCTGCTGGTCCTGGCGCTGGCGGATTACGGCTACCAGCGGTTCGAGTTCATGAAGCAGATGCGGATGTCCAAGCAGGAGATCAAGGACGAGTTCAAGCAGACCGAAGGCGATCCCCTGATCAAGGGCAAGATCCGACAGTTGCGGATGGAGCGGTCGCGTAACCGCATGATGGCTGCGGTACCGGAAGCCGATGTGGTGGTCACCAACCCCACCCA
>JBJOKR010000151.1:0-12118 GCA_046045995.1 Pseudomonadota bacterium
TGGCCTTGGGGAAGCTGGCGCGCACGGCCGCCGGCGCGTCGATATAGCTGGCGGAGGCGGCGACAGCACCCAGGACGAAGGCCCCGCCCACCGACAGACCGGCCATGGTGCCCAGGAACGTACCGATCACACCGTGGATCATCGGCACGACGATGGAGAAGCCCAGCATGATCCAGCCGACCTTGGCGAAATCCCGCAGTTGGCGGGCGGCGGTCATGCCCATCTCCAGCAGGAACAGCACCAGGAACCCGCGGAACAGCCCTTCGAAGAAGGGGGCGATCTGGCCATAGCCGCTGTCCGTGGTGAACAGCCCGATCAGCATGCCGCCACCCAGCAGGACGATGCCCCGGGACCGGAGCGTGGACAGGAACAGGTCGCGCAGGTCGCTTTCCCCCATCTCCGCCCGGCCGGTGGTGTAGCGCCCGATCAGCAGGGCGACGATAATGCCCCATTCCATCAAGGCGACCAGACCGGTCATGAACCCTTCCGCCGGGGTGCCCATGCTTTCCGCGAAGGACAGGGCGGCCAGGAACGTGACGGAGGAGACGGAACCGTAAAGGGCGGCCAACCCGGTGGCATTGTGCCGGTCGAACCGGGCCACCTTGCGAGCGATCAGGTAGGCATGGGCCGGAAGGATCGCCACCAGCAGCAGCGTCACCCCGATGGCCTTGGACACCTGCTCCCAGGTCGTGTCCGCCAGTTCCCGCCCGCCCTTCAGACCGATGGACAGCAGCAGGAAGATGGCGATCAGGCGCAGCACCGGCTCCGGAAACTCCAGCTCGCTCCGGATCAGTTGGGCGAAGACGCCCAGCACGAAGGCCAGCACGATCGGCGACAGCAGATTGGCGACCAGGATATCCGCAGGCATGGCACACCCCCTTCGGTTGGTGGCGGCAGCGATACCAGCGGCGGTTAATCCCGTGAAACAGATAAATATACAGTCAGTAATCGATTTAATTGATCATACAGTATCCCCGCCGGCCTGCGACATTGCGCCCGCCGACGCATGACCCTATAACCCGCAAGCCTTATACCCCGCCGGTCGAGGGAGATGCCCCCTTATGAGCAGTGGTCTCGACGTCCTGCTGTCCCCGGTGATCCTGTTCTTCGTGTTGGGGGCGGCGGCGGCTTTCGCCCGGTCGGACCTGTCGATCCCGGAGGCGGTGGCCAAGGGCATCAGCTTGTACCTGATGGCCGCGATCGGGTTGAAGGGCGGGGTCCAGGTGGCGGCCAGCGGCTTCACCCCGGATATCATCGCCGCCGCCGGGGCCGGCCTGCTGCTCAGCTGCCTGATCCCGCTGCCGGCCTTCTGGGCCCTGCGCCGCTTCGGGCGGTTGAGCGCGGTGAACGCCGCCGCGGTCGCCGCCCATTACGGGTCGGTCAGTGTCGTCACCTTCGTCACAGGCGTGGAGGTGCTGACCGCCGGCGGCATCCCGCCCGCGGGCTACATGGTGGCGGTGCTGGCGCTGATGGAAACCCCGGCCATCATCGTCGGCCTGATGCTGGCCCGGCGCGGCACCCCGGGGATGGAAACCCAGCCCAAGGGCGCCCTGCTGCATGAAACCCTGCTGAACGGGTCGGTGGTGCTGCTGACGGGTAGTTTCTTCATCGGCCTGATCGCGGGCAAGGACGGGTATGCGCCCATCGCCCCGGTCTTCGACACCGCCTTCCGCGGCATCCTGTGCCTGTTCCTGCTGGATATGGGGCTGGTCGCGGCCCGCCGCCTGCGGGAGGCGCGGGCGCTGACCTGGCGGACGGCGGTGCTGGCCATCGTGTTCCCGCTGATCAACGGTACGGTCGGCGTGCTTCTGGGGGCATCCCTGGGGTTGGATCAGGGGTCGGTCGCGGCCCTGGGCATCCTGGCGGCCAGTGCCTCCTACATCGCGGTTCCCGCGGCCATGCGCCTGGCCCTGCCCCAGGCCGATCCGGGCCTGTATCTTTCCATGTCGCTGGCGGTGACCTTTCCGTTCAACATCACGCTGGGCATCCCCCTGTATACCGCGCTGGCCACCGCGGTAACCTGACCACGCCGATACCACCCCGGCCCCACCCAGAACCAGGTGACCCGCCATGACCGACACCGTAACCCGCCGGAAGATCGAAGTGCTGGTGGATGCACCGCTTGTGCCGCGGATCGAGAGGCTGGCCGCCGGCGCCGGGGTCACCGGCTATACCCTGTTGCCCGCCCTGGGCGGGGCCGGGCATGGCGGGCGCTGGACCGATGACCAGGTGACCGGGGCGGAGACGAAGGTCCTGTTCATGGCCGTCATGTCTGCGGAAAAGGCGGCTTCCCTGATCGACGCCCTGGCCCCGATCCTGGAAAGCCACCGACTTCTCTTGATCTCCAGTGTGGTGGAGGTGGTGCGGCCGGGCAAATTCTGATCCGGCGACGGATCGGTGCCTGCCGCCCGTATCATGTTCAGCGCCCCTATCCCTTCATCCCGGGAGATCGGATTGATCCTGACCCTGCCCGCCCCGTTCAAGGTCCTGCGCCGCGTGTTGCCTGCCCTGCTGGTCCTGCCGGTGCTGGCCGGCTGCGGCGGGCGCCAGGCGGATGCGCCGGTCGTCTGTGTTCCGCGCAGCACCGCCGGGGTCGCCCTGGGGGCGGCGACGCGGGACCTGCCAGCCTGCGACCGCGCCGTGGATGACTGGCTGGCTGCCGCCGATGGCGATGGGGACGGGACCCTGTCGGCGGGGGAGGTGGCGGCCGATGCCGCCGCCGCCTTCACCCGGTTGGACAGGGACGGCAACGGCGTCATCGTCCCGACGGAAGCGGATGCCGCCTTGCCGCCCCGACCTGCCCGAACCCCGCGCGGCTCGGGGCCGCAGGGACGGGGCGATCCGGCGGCGGCCCCGGCCGACCCGGCCGCTGTCCCCGACAGGGGGCCGCCCCAGGGCCAGGGGCAGCGCCGTCGGGCGGGCCCGCCCCTGCTGCTGGCACGGGAAAGCACTGTCATGGCCGCCGATGCCGACACCGATTTCCGGGTCAGCCCGGCGGAACTGTCGACGGAGGCGGCCCGGGTGGCCGCCGCGGCGGATACGGACGGGGATGGCCGCCTGTCCCCGGCGGAGGCGCGGGCCGCCCTGGCCCCCCGTATCCAGCCCGGCCGCATGCCCCGCGGTTGAGGAAACGGCCGCCCGGCCTGTGTCCCCTATGCGTTCGATCGCTTGACGGTCCGGGCCCAGCGGTCAGAATTGTGGAAGGGTTACAGCCGCAAATGTGCGGGAATGGCCATCGGGGCATGCCGGGGGCAGCAACCGGGCGACCGATCGCTGCGGCAGGGGCAAGGGGGATCATGGCGCTGGTCGGGGGGCAAATCAGGAAGGCGGGGCGGGCGCTGATCGCTGCGGTTCTGATGCTGACCCTTGCACCGGGTGCGGCATCCGGGGCTGATCGGCCCGATCCCGATACGGTGGTCTGGGCCTTTCCCCATCTTCCCCCCTATTCCATCACCGAAGGCCAGTATGATCGACGGGGCGTGGCCCAGGTTCTGACCGACCTGATCGCGGCGCGCACGCCCACCCTGCGCCACACAAGCGAAGCGATGACATTCAACCGGATGCTTGGCTTGGCCCGGGCGGGGCGGACCCTGTGCTCGACCTTCCTGGTGAAAACGATCGAGCGGGAAAGCTTCCTGACCTTCGGTGAGCCCCTTCTTCGGATACTGCCCAACCGGCTGTTCCTGGCCCGCGGGCGTCTGCAACGCTGGGCGGAAGGGAACGGGGAGGTGGATCTGGAAAGCGCCTTCGCCCGCGGCCTGAAGGTCGCCGTCGCCCGCGGGCGCTTCCATAACGATGTGATCGATGAGGCGCTGATCCGCTGGCGGCACCAGGTGGAGAATGTCGCCGATTTGGAGGCGGCGATGCGCCTGGTCGGCGCCGGGCGTGTGGATGCGACCCTGCTGTTCGGGGAGCAGTATGCCTATCTGCGGGACAAGGACCCCGGCTTGCCCGAACTCGTCTCCGCCGCTGTCCGCGGCACCCCCCCGAATGAGGTGCGCCTCAGCTGCACCCGGGGTGACGTCGGCGATCGGCTGGTCGCTGTCATGGAATCGGCGATGGATGCAGAGCTGCGGGGGGAGATACTGGCGGCCTATCGGGCCATGCTGCCGCCCGATCTGGTCGTGGCGCATCAGCGCATGATCGATGGCGGCGGGCCCGCCGTTACGGGCACCTCCCCCTGAAACGCAAGGGTCTATACGCAGTCCCCCTGACTGGACCTTGCATCCGGGACCAAACCCATGGTCCCCTTGGCGGTAATCCAACCGCAGGGGGCCATCCTTCATGCTGTCCATCACCGGTCTGTCCCACACCTATGCCAACGGCGTCCAGGCGCTGAGCGATGTGACCCTGACCATCCCGCGGGGCATGTACGGTTTGCTGGGGCCGAACGGGGCCGGGAAATCAACCCTGATGCGGACGATCGCCACGCTTCAGGTGCCGAGCGGGGGCAGCATCACCTTCGACGGGATCGATGTGCTGGCCGATCCCATGGCGCTGCGCCGGGTACTGGGCTATCTGCCCCAGGAATTCGGCGTCTATCCCCGGGTCAGCGCCGAACAGATGCTGGACCATCTGGCGGTGTTGAAGGGCATCACGGCCAAGGGGGAGCGTCGGGACCTGGTGACCGCCCTGTTGCAGCAGACGAACCTGTACCAGCACCGGAAGAAGGCCTTGACCGGGTTTTCCGGCGGCATGCGCCAGCGCTTCGGGATCGCCCAGGCCCTTATCGGTGATCCGAAGCTGGTGATCGTGGACGAACCCACCGCCGGCTTGGACCCGGAGGAACGGAACCGATTCCACAACCTGCTGGCCGAGATCGGGGAGAACATCGTCGTCATCCTGTCCACCCATATCGTGGAGGATGTGGCCGATCTCTGCCCCCGCATGGCCATCATCAACGGCGGACGCATCGTGGTGGAGGGGGAGCCCCTTTCCCTGATGCAGGGCATGCGCGGCCGGGTCTGGCGCAAGGTGGTGGCCCGGGATGCGGTGGACGCCTATCGCCGGTCCCATACCGTGATCGCCAGCCGCCTGTCCGGCGGGCGGATCGTCCTCCATGTGCTGGCCGACAGCGACCCCGGTGATGGGTTCGAGGCGATCCCCGGCGATCTGGAGGATGTGTACTTCGCCGCCCTGGCGGAGGATCGGGCCGCCCGGCCCGCGACCGCCCCCGCCGTTGCCGCCTGATCGGGGATACCATCCATGCTGATGCGCATCGCCCGGTTCGAGCTGGCCTACCAGCTCCGCCAGCCGCCCTTCTGGGTGTGTTTCGCCGTCTTCTTCCTGATCAGTTTCCTGTCCATCGCCAGCGACAATGTCCAGATCGGGGCGCAGGGGGGCACCCATGCCAACGCGCCCTATGCCGTCACCCTGACCCTGCTGTTCATGAGCCTGATCGGCATGTTCATCCCCATGGCGATCATGCCGGGGACGGTGCTGCGCGATGCCGATACCGGCATGGCGGGTATCCTGTACAGCCTGCCGGTGACGAAGACCCAGCTTCTGCTGGGGCGGTTCATCGCCGCCTATGCCGTCGTCGCAATCGCCTTCCTGGGCGCCCCCTTGGGCCACCTGACCGGCAGTTTCATGTGGTGGCTGGACCCGGAGGAGCTGGGACCGACACGGCTGGATGTCTACCTTCAGGTCCTGACTGTCTTCGCCCTGCCGAACCTGCTGATCCTGGGCTGCCTGTTCTTCGCCGTGGCGGCCATCACGCGCACCCAATGGGCGGTCTATGTCGCCCTGATCGCCTTCCTGATCCTGTATGTGACGGCCGGGCAGTTGATCGACGATCCGGGCAACAGCACGCTGGAAGGGATGGTCGATCCCTTCGGCATCCAGGCGGCCTTGCAGGGAACCCGCTACTGGACCGTGTTCGAGCGCAACAGCCAGGCTGTGCCGCTGGAAGGGATCGTCCTCTACAACCGCGTGGCCTGGCTGGGCGGTGCCTTGGCCCTGGTGGCCGTGGCCGTGGTCCGGTTCCGGTTCGAAACCCAGCCCCGGCGCGGCGGTGGCAAGGCAGCGGCGGCCGAGCCGGTGCCCGCCCCCGTCGCCCGCCCCCACATCACGCCGGCCCCGGCGGGCAGTGCCGGCCTGGCCCAGCTTTGGCGCCAGTCGGTGGAGGAAGCGCTGGGCGTCCTGCGCGGCCCGGGCTTCCTGGTCCTGCTGGCCCTGGGCGTGTTCAACACAGGCGCCGGCCTGATCAACCTGAATTCCATCTATGGCACGCCGATCTATCCCGTGACACGGGTGATCGTGGAAGCCATCGCCGGCAATTTCAGCCTGATCGCCGCCATCGTCGTCATCTACTACGCCGGTGAACTGGTCTGGCGCGACCGCCAGGCCCGCGTGGCTGAAATCGTCACCGCCTGCCCGGTTCCCGGCTGGGTCTTCGCCCTGTCGAAGTTGCTGGCCCTGGCCCTGGTGCTGCTGACCCTGTTCACGGTCGCCATCGTGGTGGGGCTGCTGGCCCAGCTTCTGCGCGGATTCACCGATATCGATCCGGGGCTTTACCTCGGCCATGTCTTCGGGCTGACCCTGACGGACTTCCTGATGCTGGGCGTGCTCGCCCTGTTCATCCAGGTGCTGGCGCCCAACAAGATGATCGGCATGTTGATCCTGGTCGGCTACATCCTGCTGACCATGGTGGCGACCCGCCTCGGCCTGGTGGACAACCTGATCCTGTTCGGGGGGGAGCCGGGGGTGCCCCTGTCGGATATGAACGGGATGGGCCATTTCGTCACCCCCGTCCTCTGGTTCAACCTTTACTGGGGGCTGTTCTGCGTGCTTCTGGTCGTGCTGTCCCATCGGCTGTGGCCGGGGGCGGTGCCAGCACCCCTGACCGTCCGGCTGGCGGCTCTGCGTGGCGGCTGGGGTGGGGGCAGCGGGGCGATCGCCGCTGCGGCCCTGGCGGGCTTCGTCCTGACCGGCGGTTGGATCGGCTACAACACCCATGGCCTGAACGACGTGAGGACGGAGGAGGATGGGGAACGGGATCAGGTGGAATTTGAAAAGCGCTTCCGCCAGTACGAAACCCTGCCCCAGCCGGAGATCGTGGCGGTCCGCACCGATATCGACCTGTATCCCACGATCCGGCGCTATGCCGTCCGCGGATCCTATGTGCTGGAGAACAGGACCGATGCGCCCGTGCCGGAAATCCATGTGGCCTATGCCTCTGAAGTCGATGTGACCCGCAATGAGATCGCGGGCATCGGCCCCACCCGCAGCGACACGGATTTCAACTACTTCATCTTCACCCTGGCGGAACCGCTGGCCCCCGGGGCACAGGTGACCCTGGACTTTGCGGTGGAGCAGGTGACGGAGGGGTTCACCAACCACACCGACATGAGCGCCATCCGCCATAACGGCACGTTCATCAACAACCTCGGGGCGACACCTTTCATCGGATTCCCCGAGCAGGCGCTGATCAGCGATGAATCGACCCGGCGGAAATACGATCTGCCGCCCCTGCCGCGCATGGCCGACCTGGACGACAAAAGCCGCCATACCGTGAACTACCTGCGCGATGACAGCGACTGGGTAACGTTCGAGACCACGGTTTCCACCGACCCGGACCAGATCGCCGTCGCCCCCGGATATCTTCAGCGGGAGTGGGAGGAGAACGGGCGGCGTTACTTCCATTACAAGATGGATGCCCCGATCCTGAACTTCTATTCCTGGCTTTCCGCCCGCTACACCGTAGCGCGGGAGACCTGGAACGGCATCGATCTCGCCGTCTATTACCATGGGCCGCACGGATACAATGTCCCGCGGATGATGGAGGCGATGCGGAAATCCCTGGATTACTTCACGGCGGCCTTCGGTCCCTACCAGCATCGGCAGATGCGCATCCTGGAATTCCCGGCCTATGCCAACTTCGCGCAGTCCTTCCCGAACACGGTTCCCTATTCGGAATCCATCGGCTTCATCGCCGATATCAGGGACCCCGGCGATATCGACTATGTCTTCTACATCACCGCCCATGAGGTGGCGCACCAGTGGTGGGCGCATCAGGTGATGGGGGCCGATGTCCAAGGTTCCACCATGCTGTCGGAAGCCTTCTCCCAGTATTCGGCCCTGATGGTGCTGGAACGGGAATACGGCCCCGACAAGATGCGACGCTTCCTGAAGTATGAGCTGGACCAGTATCTGCGCGGTCGCGGGGGAGAAGATCGGGAGGAACGGCCCCTGTACCGGGTGGAAAACCAGCAGTACATCCATTACCAGAAGGGCTCCCTCGCCATGTATGCCCTGAAGGATTATGTGGGGGAGGAGGTGGTGAACCGGGCACTGGCGCGGCTGGTGAGGGAAACGGCCTATCGTCATGATCCCTATCCCACCAGCCGGGACTTCCTCCGCATCCTGCGGGAGGAGGCGGGGCCGGAGCATGAAACCCTCATCCAAGACCTGTTCGAAAAGATCGTTCTCTGGGATCTGGAGGTTGCCGACCACACGGTGGAGAAGATGGAGGATGGGCGCTGGAAGGTCATCCTGACCCTTGCCACGTCCAAGCTGGAAGCCGACGGCAAGGGGCAGGAGACGAGGGTGCCGCTGGATCAGAGGATCGATATCGGTCTGTTCGCCCGCGATCCCGCGGATGAGGAATTCACCGCCGCCGACGTGATCCTGCTGGAAAAGCACCGCATCAGCGGCGATGCCCCGGTGATCGAATTGATCGTCGACCGGGAGCCGAGGGCGCTGGGCATCGACCCCTACAACAAGCTGATCGACCGGGATTCCGACGACAACATCGTTCGGCGGTAGGGTCGACCCGCATCAGGCGCGCCCGCTTTCCCGCAGCCGGGCGCGCCGGGATTATACCCCGGGGACCGGGTGGGCGTGTCTCAGCGCAGCACGCCCATCAGGATCTCCATCAACTCCTCCAACTCCCCGGAGCGCAGGCGGCGCTGGGGGTTCCCGTTGGTGAAGGTGTTGAAGATCTCGATCGCGTGGTCGATCTTGTTGAACGCGGCGCCCATTTCCACGTAGTACCCTCGGCAATTCATCAGGAAGCGCTGGAAATCACCGGCGGCTTGGCGGTCGATGAACAGCTTCTTGTAGCTTGTCTCATACTCCAGCACAATGGTGGCCACTGCGCGCCAGCATTCCCGCATCTTCGTTTTCACCACATCGACCGTGCCCTCGATCTGCAGGCGCATGCTCTGGGGTACGAAATCGCTGGGCGCTGAATGCTCCTTCAGCCAGGTGGCAAGTTGGCGGATCGCCTCGAACCGGCGTTGATACTGGAATTCGAAGAAGGTGACGCCCTTCCAGGCGAAGATGATCTCATTCCCGTCCGACAGCGGGATCGACAGGGCCGCCAGCAGGGGATACAGGCTGGAAATGTCGCTGCCATCCCAGATCCGTTCGATGAAGTCGTCCACCTTCTTCAAGGTGGCGGCCGATTTCTCGGTCAGGCCGAACTCGATCATCGGCTGCACCTTGCGGCGCACATGGTCGCGAATGGCGTTCCATTCCTCATCCGTGATGCGCAGGTACTGCTTGGGAACCTCCACACCGTAGCGGTTGAAGTTGGTCTTCAGCAGGAATGGGTCGAGGGAGGGGGATTCCTTCAGAACGCGAAGGATGGTCCGGTCGTTCGCCTGGTTTCCTTGCTCAGACGTGCCGAAGGTCTGGGCGAATTCGCGGATCACCGCTTCGAACCGCTCATCGTTCAAGGAAACGGATGCCCCCCCATCCAACAACTTGTCAGCATTGTAGGGGAAGTACAGCATCGTATCGATGGTCAGTTTATTTGACCGGGCGCTCTTTCCATCCATGGCCGGTTCCTTGAAGAACACGCCATAGTTCAGCGCCCGGACAGAGAAAAGCGTCACCGCCGGGGAGCCGCCTGCCGCGGCCGCGGCGGAGGATCGGGTGATCTCCAGCGTATTGAAGACCTTCGACGACCCCGATGTCAGTGTCAGCTTGAGGAGTTTCTTGTCCATCGCCCGATACGGTCAGGGTGGCTGCCCCGGAACCACCGTACCAACATTTGATCGACCGCCCTGTCTTTGTCCAGGATGATTGGACAAGCGGGCGGAACAGCGAAATCCGCGATAGGGCCGATGACCGTCCTTCGGTGAAACCCACTGGCATGATCGTGCCGAATGGACCACTCTCCCTTTCGGGACTGCTCGGATGGGGATCATCACCCGATGGCGCATCGTCGTTCTTCAGTTGCGGGCCTTGGCACGGTTGCCGCCGTCGGCGCGGTGCTGGGGGCCCTCGCGGCCCTTCTGCTGACGGCGGCCCCGGTCGCCGCGGCGGAGCTTGCCGTCCGTGTCACCACGGCGGGGGGGGAGCCCGTGGCCGGTGCCGTCGTGACCCTGACCGGCCCCGCCCTGACGCCCATGACCCTGGCGGAGCCGCTGGTGGTGGATCAGGTGGATGAGACGTTCCAGCCCATGGTCACCGTGGTGTTGAAGGGGGGGAAGGTCACCTTCCGCAACAGCGACCTTACCCGCCACCATGTCTATTCCTTCTCCCACGCCCGCCCTTTCGAGTTGATCGTGCCGCCCGAGTCGTCGTCGGAGCCGGTGGCCCTGGACCAGTCTGGCGTGGTCGCCCTGGGGTGCAACATCCATGACAACATGATCGGCTGGATCATCGTTACCGATGGCGGCCCGGGTCTGGTGACGGGGCCGGACGGTGTTGCCCGCTTCCCCGGCCTGCCCGACGGTCCGCTGACAGCCACGGTCTGGCACCCGCGCCTGCGCCCGGGCCAGCCGCCGCCGGTGCTGGACCTGGCCATGGCCGGGGCCGACCGGGTGGAATCGGTCAGCCTGCCCCTGCTGCCCGCCCGGCGGCAGGACCGCGAACGATCGGGCTACTGACGGGATGGACCCGGTCGTGGGAGACGGTGCATGGCCCTGAGTTTCCGCAACAAGCTGACCCTGTTCCTGGTCCTGACCCTGGTCACGGTCCAGGTGCTGACCGCGGTCATGGTCATGGGCTTCACCCGCAGCGCCCTGATCGACCAGGGAAAGGAGGAACTGGCATCGGCCACGGCCCTGTTTGCCCGGCAATTGGACGTGCGCGCAGCCCAACTGGCGGAAGGGGTGCAGATCCTCGCCCTTGATTTCCCCCTGCGCCAGGCCATCGCCACCCGGGATACCGCCACGGCCCTGTCCGCCATGCGCAACCACGGCCGCCGCATCGGCGCCACCCGCATGCTGCTGGTCGGGCTGGACGGGCAGGTGGTGGTGGAGAATGATGAACGGGCCGGGGACGCGCCTGCGATGACCGGCGCCTTCCCCTTCGCATCGTTGCTGGAAACCGCGGCGGTGGACGGCATCGCCTCCTCCCTTGTCGTGCTGGGCGGGCGGGCCTATTGGCTGGTGACGGTGCCGGTGCTGGCCCCCGTTCCCATCGCCTTCGTGGCCGCGGGCATCCCGCTGGATGATGCGCTGGTGGCCGATCTGCAGACCCTGTCCGCCCTTCCCCGGTCCATCGCCCTGTTGACGGAAGGGGCGGATGGCCGCTGGACCATCGCCGCCCGGACCGAAGCAGCACCCAGCGATCCCATCCACCTGGTCGCCGGCGGGACGACGATGGCGGAGGGCGTCAATCTGGTGGAGCGGGAGGGCACGGAGCGGCTGGTGCTGCGCCAGCCACTGGAGGTCCCGCCGGGTAGCCCCCATGTGCTGGCCGTGCTGGAATTCTCCCTGGCCGAAGCGCTGGACCCCTACCGCCCGATCCTGGGCGCCCTGACCTTGTTGCTGATCGGCGGGCTGGTCGCGGCCCTGTTCGGCACCCTGCTGATCGCGCGCAGCATCACCCGTCCGGTGGAAGCCCTGTCGGCCGTGGCCCGCCGCATCGCCAAGGGGGACTATACCCCGCCGCCGCCCCTGCCGCAGAAGGATGAGCTGGGGCAACTGGCCGACGCCCTGGGCACCATGGCCCACGCCATCGGGGAGCGGGAGGAGAAGATCCGGCATCAGGCCAGCCACGATGTGGTGACCGGGCTTTTCAACCGCACGGCGCTGGCCGACCGCATCGACGGGGCCATAGCCATCCAGGCTGGGCAGGGGACCGCCGGGGCCCTGCTCCTGGTCGGGCTGGAGCGGTTGCAGGAGATTGTGAACACCCTGGGCCATGCCGTGGGTGACCGGCT
>JBJOKR010000152.1:0-12102 GCA_046045995.1 Pseudomonadota bacterium
CGCGCCCCCTTCCCTCCCCAGAGACACCCCGCCACGCCAACAGGACGCCCCCCTTGACGACCGCCGCCCCCCCTGATGGCGCCCGCCTGAACGGGCTGTCCATGGCCGAGTTCGTGACCATCATCGCCCTGATGATGGCCCTGTCCGCCCTGGCCATCGACGCCATGCTGCCGGCCCTTCCGGCCATTTCGGATCATTTCGCCCTGGCGGGGGCCAATGACCGGCAACTGGTCGTCACCGCCTATCTGGTTGGGTTCGCCCTGGGCCAGCCGATCCACGGCCCCCTGTCCGACCGCTACGGGCGCAAGCCGGTGCTGATGGCCGGGCTGGTGCTTTTCGCGGCCGGGGCGGCCCTGGCGGCGGTGGCCGACAGCTTCGACATGCTGCTGCTGGCCCGCACGCTGCAGGGCCTGGGCGTGGCGGCGGCGCGGGTCATTTCCAATGCCGTGGTGCGGGACTGCTTCTCCGGCCGGGAGATGGCGCGGGTCATGTCCCTGGCCATGATGGTCTTCATCACCGTGCCGATCATCGCTCCCGCGGTGGGGGCGGGGATCCTGCTGGTGGCGGACTGGCATTCCATCTTCCTGGTGCTGCTGGCCATGGCCGGGGTGACCGCAGCCTGGGTGGCCCTGCGCCTGCCGGAGACACGGGACCCGGCGGACCGCCTTCCGCTCAGCCTGCCGCGGCTGGGGGAGGCGGCACGGGCGGTGGTCCGCACCCGCACGACCCTGGGCTATACCGTGGCCCTGGGGCTGCTGTTCGGCATCCTGATGGCCTATATCGCCACGGCCCAGCAGATCTTCGGCGAGATCTACGGCATGGGGGCGGAGTTTCCCCTGTTCTTCGCCGCTCTCGCTCTTTCCGTCGCCGCCGCATCCCTGACCAACGCGGGGCTGGTGTCCCGCTTCGGCATGCGCCGCCTGTCCCACATTGCCCTGATCGGGCTGGTCGTCCTGACCACCGGCATGGCGGTGGCAGGGTTCCCGGGGCGACCCTCCCTGGTGGTGCTGTCGCTCTGGCTGGGGGCGGCCTTCTTCTGCTTCGGGCTGGTCATGGCGAATTTCAACGCCATCGCCATGGAGCCACTGGGCAGGATCGCCGGCATGGCCGCTTCCTTCATCGGCTTCCTGACGACCCTTCTGGGAGCGGTCGGCGGATGGGCCATCGGCCAGGCCTTCGACGGCAGCGTGCGGCCATTGACCATAGGCTTCACCTTCATGGCCTGGTCAGCCCTGGCGGTGGTGCTGGTGACGGAGCGGGGCCGTCTGTTCGGCGGGCGCTGACCCACTGTCCCCGTCCATGCCCCAGCCCCTGCACGCCACGCCCCATGACAGGAAGGATAGGGCGGTGCTGGAAGGGCGGGGGCGGCGTTGAACCCGGTCCATCCGGGATGCTACACCTTTTCCGACGGGGTAATCCGGACGTGAGACACCGGGCGGGGGATGGATGGACCGTGTAACAGCCTGGGTGGCGCGTCTTCAGCCCGACCGGGTTCTCGCGGCGACGGTGGTGACCGGGGCGGTGCTGTCCCTGGGCATCCTGGTCACCCGGATATCCCTGGATCTGGCCCAGGCCAGGATGGAGCTGTCCCGCGACCTGGCCGACCGCGGCCGGCTGCTGGAAACCCAACTCACCGTCACATTGTCCCAGTTGCAGGCGGTGCGGCGCCAGGCGGTGCATATGGGCACGATCCGTCCCGCCGACCCGGACACTGCCGCATCCCCCGGCACGGCCCTGGCCCCCGGGCGGGCTTCCACCCTGGTCAGCGGCGGGGACAGCGATCTTCTGGCCGCGTTCCTGGACAGCAACCGGGCGGAGGAGAATTCCCGACTGTTCACCCTGGACCGCCCCCCGGCCCCCTTCATGGTGGAGACGGTGGGGCCTGAGCCGGCAGGGAGGGAATCCACGGTCATTCCCGGCAATGTCATCGCCATGACGACCCTGGCCACCCGGCGGCGGCCCGGCCTGTCCCGGCCGGATGCGGGCGGCTGGATCGACGATGCCGCCTTGGGGATCGCCCTTCTGCCCCTGATGGACGCCACGCGGAAATCGGCAGGGGAAATCACGCGGGTCTGGTTCGCCACCATCAGCGGGGTTGCCGCCTATGCCCCCTGGGCGCCCAGCGCGACAAGCAGCCTGCTTGACCTGTATCCGACCAGCCCTGTCTTCACCGTCGCCGCCGCGGACCCGACGACGGAACCGGTCTGGGACCTGCGGCCCGCCCCGGCCCGCCTGACGGGGCAGCCGGGAGAGACGGTGGCCCAGCCCGGCGCCATGGTGACGGCGGCCCTGCCCGTGATGGTCGGCGGTGGCTTCCGCGGCATCATCGCGGCGGATCTGGACCTGGCGGCCGTCCTGGCCCGGGCGGTGGGCAGAGCCGGGGAGATCTGCCCCATTCTGCTGACCGACCGCAACGGGCTTGTGCTGGCCGCGACCGACCCGCAGCATGTCGGCCGGACGGTGACATTGCCGGATCCGTCCGCCAGCCCGGATGAAGACCCCCGGGATACCGGGATCCGGCGCACCCGCGAGGGTCAGACCATCCTGCACCAACCGGTCGGCGGGTCCCCCCTGGTGCTGGTCCGGCTGACGGATACCGCCACCCTTCTGCTGCCGACGGCCATCGCCGCGCTGACATCGCTGGGGCTTCTGGTGCTTGTCCTGGGGCTGGTCCTGCTGGTCAGCCATCGGCTGATGCGGCGGGCGCTGGAGGATCGGGAGGCCGCGGTGGCGGCGGAGCGCAGTGCCCGGGCGGCATCGGACCGGGCGCTGGACGATCTGCGCGCCGCCCATGACGAGCTGGATTTCCTGAACCGCGAGAAGACCCGCTTCTTCTCCCTGATCTCCCACGATCTGCGCGGGCCCTTCAACGCCCTGCTGGGCATGACGGAGGAACTTGCCCGCCACGGCCGCACCCTGAAGCCGGACGTGGTCAGTGATTTCGCCGCGACCACCCATGAATCCGCCCGCAAGGTGTTCGAACTGCTGGAGAACCTGCTGCAATGGTCGCGGGTGCAGATGTCGGGCAAGCCCTTCGTCCCGTCCGTCTTCCCGCTGCGCGAACTGGTGGCGGATGCGATCGGCGACGCCCGCGCCGCCGCCGATGCCAAGGATATCCACATCCTGGACGCCGTGGGCGACCGCTGGGTCCTGGCCGACCGGACCATGGTCCTGGCTGTCCTGCGCAACCTGCTGGTCAATGCGGTGAAGTTCAGCTACCCGGGCGGGGTGGTCCACATCACCTCCCGCGCGCTGGGCGACCGGTTGGAGGTCGCGGTGACCGACCACGGCATCGGCATGGAGGAGGAGCAGGTGCGCACCCTGCTGCGGTCCAGCGGAGGCCAGACCAGCCGCCCCGGCACGCAAGGGGAGGTGGGGACCGGCCTGGGCCTGACCCTGGTGCGCGACCTGGTGTTGCGCCACGGCGGGGAACTGAAGGTGACCAGCACCCCCGGCAACGGCACGGTGGTCAGCTTCACCGTCCCCCTGACCGCCGCCCCCACCGACCTGCGCCTGCGCCAGATGGTGGAGGCGGATTAGCCCGGGCGAAAGGAACCGGCCCCCCTCGCGGTCCAGCGCCGCAGGCAATCGGATGCCTGTGCCTCACGCGGGTTGGACACCAAGAGCACCAAGGCGCCTGCTGGCCCCCAAGCCCCTGAACGGCCAAAGAATTGGGTAACGTGGAGCAAGACCGCACCGATTGCCCCCTTGGTGACCTTGGTGACCTTGGTGTCTGACAAATCACCCCTCCCTGCACCTGCCACACTTTAGGGGGGGTGCGACACGATCGGCCTGTCGTCGGACCACCCCGGATAGATCCCTGGCCGGGCCGCCCGCACCACCCCACATCCTGGGCCGGACAACCGGATCAAGGGAGGCGGCGATGGCGCGGGCGACAGCGCGGCACAGGGGGGCGCGGCGTATGGGGGTGCGGCATATGGGAAGGATGCTGGCGGGGGCCCTGGTGGCGGGGCTGCTGTGGACCGGGCCGGCCGTGGCGGAGTCCAAGCCCTATGCCATCGATCCGGAGCATGCGAGCTTCGGCTTCCTGGTCGGCCACATGGGCTTGGCCGACACCCTGGGCTTCTTCCGGGAGGTGGAGGGCGGCTTCCGCTTCGATGAAGCGGCGATGACCGTGTCGGACATCCGGGTCACCGTCCGCACCGACAGCGTCTTCACCGGGCATGACGCGCGGGACGGCCACCTGCGCAAGCGGGACTTCCTGTGGACCGACGAGCATCCGACCATGACCTTCACCGGAACCACGACGGAGCGGACGGGGGAGCGCACGGGCCGGATCACCGGCGACCTGACCCTGCGCGGCGTCACCCGCCCGGTCACCTTCGACATAACCTACAACGGCAGCCGGCAATACCCCTTCGGCACCCGCCACCACGCCGTGGGGGTGGAGGCGCGGGGCACCATCCGGCGCAGCGATTTCGGCATGACCTATGCGCTGGAAGGCGACCTGGTCGCCGATGAGGTGGAGATCCTGGTCTCCTTCGAGGGCAAGCGGCTGGATTAGGGCGTGTCCAAGGCCCCCCTGGAAGCGCTCCACCGCTGTCGGAACGCCCGGGCCATGACGGCCGCCGCATGGTCATCGCGGCGGGGCGGGCCTGACGGGGAACCCCGGATGCAAGAGTTGACGTCGGGCGCGGAAGTATGATGCTTGCCGACATTCTTCCCCCGCCCGCTGTCGACAGGTGCCTCCATGTGCGGAATTGCCGGTTTCGTTTCCAACCGCGTCTGGACGGCATCGGCGGATCTGGGCTGGCTGTCCGATGTCTGGTCCGGGCTGGAGGGGGCGGGGCCGGGTGACCTGGCCGGGATCGAAACGGCGCTGGACCGGCTGGCCGCCCGCTTCGACGACCTGATGTCCTTCGCCACCCATATGGCGGCGGCGACGGAGCCGACGGTGCGCTCCCGCCTGAAATCCATGGCGGTGCGGCTGCGGGCCCTGGAAACGGCCCTTTCCGGCAGTCCGCGGGCGCGCGAACCGGTGGTGGAGCGGTTGGCGGAGCGGCTGCGCGACTACAGCTGGCAGATGACGGCGGAGGTGCTGGACAATATCGACCGCACTGTCGCCCTGCTGCCCGGCGGGGCCGATTCCGCCCGGGCCCAGCACTTGGTCGCCTGGGGAATCGCCCAGGTGATCGAGAACCTGGATCGGCTGGAGGTGCGGGGCCGCGACAGCGCCGGCATCTCCGTCCAGCTGACCATCGCCGCCCCCGCCGATGACCGGGCCATCGCCCGCGATCTGGCGGCGGAAGGGCGGGCCTTCGGCGACGGCGACCTGGCCGTGGCCGTGCATGCGGTGGGGGACGGGCGCGTCACCGTCCGCTTCGCCTACAAGACCGCCCAGCTGATCGGCCGCCTGGGCGACAATGGCGGGGCGATCCGGGCCAAGCTGAGGGGGGACGGGGCGCTGTGGCGGCTGGCCGCCCGGGCAGAGGGGATGAGCTGCATCGCCCATACCCGCTGGGCCAGCCATGGGGCCATCAACCTGCCCAACTGCCACCCCCTGAACGCCCGCCTGGAGGGGGAGGATCCGGCTTCCCTGCCGCCGGAGGCGGACATCATGGGCGCGCTGAACGGCGACATCGACAATTACCGCGCCCTGAAGGACCAGACGCTGGAGGCCGTGGGCAGGCATCTCGCCGCCGAAGTCACCACCGATGCCAAGATGGTGCCGGTGCTGTTCCGCCTTCTGGGGGAGGGGCAGGTGAAGCCCAATGCCCCGTCGGCGGAGCGGGTGGTGGGCATGCTGCGCCGGCTGGACGGATCCATGGCCATCATCCTGCAGCACCCGGGGGAGCCGGAGCGGCTTTACCTGGGCCAGAAGGGCAGCGGGCAGAGCCTGTTCGTCGCCCGGGTGCGCGACGGGCTGATCGTCGCGTCGGAGAATTACGGCCTGGCGCCGCGGGCCCGCGCCTCCATCGCCCTGTCCCAGGTGCGCCAGGGGGGGGTGCAGGTCACCCTGTCCACCATGGCGGGGGAGCCCGACGTGGCCGGCCGCACGGTGGAGGACGGCATGCCCGCCGCCCTGAAGGCGGAGCCGATCGAGATCTTCTCCCGCGATATCTTCCGCGGCGACTTCGCGCACTTCTTCGAGAAGGAAGTGCATGAGGCCGCGGGCAGCGTGCGCAAGACACTGACCGGGCGCTACCGCCGCAGCGGGCGTGAGGCGACCTTCGATATGGAGGGCGGGCCCTGGGCCGCCTTCCGCCAGCGCCTGACCGATCCGTCGCGCCCGGCCATCCGCCGCATCTGGGTGACCGGCCAGGGTACCGCCGCGATCGCCGCCATGGGCATCGCCCACCTGCTGCGCAGCGCCCTGGGCAACAGCCCCGTGCAGGTGGTGGCGGAGAAGGCGTCCGAACTGTCGGCCGGGCTGGAGGGCAAGGTGCTGGACGATGCCCTGGTCATCGCCATCAGCCAGTCCGGCACCACCACCGACACCAACCGCACGGTGGACCTGGCCCGCGCCGCCGGCGCCTGGATCCACGCCATCGTGAACCGGCGCAATTCCGACCTGGTCCGCAAGTCCGACAGCCACCTGTTCACCAGCGACGGCCGCGACATCGAGATGGCGGTGGCCAGCACCAAGGCCTTCTATGCCCAGGTGACGGCGGGCAAGCTGACCGCCCTATGCCTGGCCGATGCCCTGGGCACCCTGGACAAGGCCGCCATCGCCGCCGACCTGCTGGCCCTGGAGGCCTTGCCCGCCCGCATCCAGGAAGTGCTGGACGATGAAGCGGCCATCGCCGCCTGTGCGGAGGCCTATGCGCCGCGGAACCGCTATTGGGCGGTGGTGGGCAACGGCCCCAACCGCATCGCCGCGGAGGAGATCCGGATCAAGCTGTCGGAGCTGTGCTACAAGTCCATCCCGGTGGATTTCACCGAGGACAAGAAGCATATCGACCTGTCGACCGAGCCCCTGACCATCGTCATCGCCAATGACATGCCGGCCCTGCTGGCCCAGGACACGGCGAAGGAGGTGGCGATCTTCAAGGCCCATGCGGGCAAGCCCATCGTCATCGCCGCCAAGGGTGAAAGCTGTTTCGACGCCTATGCCGAGGCGGTGATCCGGGTGCCGTCGGCCGGGGCCGGGCTGGATTTCGTGCTGGCCACCGTGGCCGGGCACCTGTGGGGCTTCCACGCCGCCCGCGCCATCGACCGCCGCAGCGTCAATTTCCGGGCCCTGGCGTCGGCCGTCGATGAACTGGCCGCGGGCCGCACCGGTGTCGCCGCCAACTTCGCCGAGGTGGCGGATCGGATCGGATCCGAAATGACCCGCATCGCGGAGGGGGAGCTGGATGCCGCCCTGCCGCCCCGCCTGACCGCCCGGCTGGCCCTGCTGGCCCCCCGCCTGGCCCTGGCGGATGACGTCCCGGCGGCGGAGCGGGCCGCCCTGGCGGTGGAGGCGGAGGCGGTGCTGCGCGCCTGCTATGAGGAGACGAGCCGGCCCATCGACACCATCCGCCACCAGGCGAAGACGGTGACGGTCGGCATCTCCCGCCCCGCGCGGGAGGTCAGCCCCCGGCTGCTGGCGGCCCTGGCCGATCTGGGCGTGGCGCCGGGCACGCTGGCCGACCATGACCGGCAGATGCTGATCGCCCTGTCGGGCGTGCTGTCGGGCATCGCCGGCGGCCTGTTCTACCGGGTGGTGGAGCGGGGGACCGATGGCGGCCATACCCTGCATACCATCCGGCGCATCGGCACCTCCGCCGAGCGGCCGACCAGCTATGACGAACCTCGTATCGCAGCCGGAACGAAGCGCCGGGCCCTGCGCCTGGGCCGGGCGGTGCTGGCCGCTGGGCGCAGCGGGAAGGAGAACCTGGTCCTTCTCCCGGTCTTCGATGAGAAGGAGTGGGACGTGGCGGGCCTGTCCCTGCTGCATGTGGAGGTGGTGCCCACCGCCAGCCTGCAGCAGAAGACCGCCCTGCTGAAGGACCTGCACCTGTATGAGGACCTGTTCGACGCCTTCCACGAGGCCGGGTTCGACCAGGGCGGCATCGATTTCGCCACCCTGATCGACCGCATCAGCCCCCGCGACCTGATGTTCAAATCCCTGCCGGACATCCTGCGGACGCTGTAGGGCGGGGGCAGCACAGCCCGTCACCCCCCGTCACCACCCCTTGTGACCTTTTTCCCCGCCGACGATTCCGGCTTGGGCCGTTAACAGGGTGGCAAGAAAGGAAACGCATTGTGGCTCCGACGTTGCCGGAGATTCCACCATGCGTCCCGTCGCCCCCATCGCCCTGCTTCTGGCCGCCCTCGCCAGCGCCAGCGCCACCATCGCCACGACCGCCCCGGCCGGAGCGGCGGAGGCTTCGGTGGCGCGGGTGCCCCTTCCATCCGCCCGGCTGAGCGTCCAGCCGGGGGCGGCGGCCTGGACCCTGCGGCTGGAGGGGGCGATCACGCCCGCCGTGGCCAAGGATCTGGCCGAGGCGTTGCAGCGGCTGCCCGACGGCATGCCCCTGGTGCTGGAATTGGACAGCCCCGGGGGATACACCAGCGCCGGCTATGCCATGATCGACCGGCTGATGGCGGAGCGGGCGGCCGGGCGGCACCTGACCACACGGGTGCGAACCGGATCATCGTGCGAAAGCATGTGTGTGGGCCTGTTCATGGCCGGGGATGTCCGCACGGCGGGGTCCGGCGCCCGCTTCATGGTCCATGCCCCGCGGGGACTGAACAGCGGGACCGTCACCTTGAAATCCACGTCCCGCATGATCGAAAGGCTGGTGGCCCTGGGGGCTTCGGCCGACTGGATCGAGCGGGTGCGGGCGGCGGGCGGGTTCAGCGGCCGGATGGATTACCACACGAACGCCGCCGATCTGACGCGGGAGGCGGCGAATGTGGTGACCCTGCTGGCGGATTAGGCACCGCCGCCGCAACCGAACACCTCATCTGTTATTCAATAGTATACGAACCTTGTACTGCGTGACGGTCATTGTCCTGCGGTCGCTCCGCGTCTGACGCCACCCCCCGGACCCTACCATTTTCCTGCGGTTCCATAATCCGGGCAGGCGCGGAGCAACCCGATTCCCCCATTCCGGCCCTCCCCACCTTCACCGCCCGCGCTGCGGCTTGCATCGCCGGAGGGAGTACGGCAACACTGCCGACGACATTGGACATCATCGGAACCCCTCCCTTGCCGACAGGCTTTCCGACCGGGCTGCTGACCGAAATCCTGAATGCGGTATCGGAGGGTGTTGCCCTGTTCGATGCGGCGGAGCGGCTGGTCGGCACCAATGCCCGGTTCCGGGAGCTATGCGGCCTGCCGGCCCATCATCTGGTCCCGGGCACCAGTTATGAGGACCTGCTGCGCGCCTCCGTCATCGATGTGGATGGGGTGGCGGCCCGGCCCATGGGCGGCGGGCTGGCGGTCGAGGCCTATGTGCAGGAACGCCTGTTCCGCTTCCGCTTCCCCACCGACCCGTTCGAGTTCCAGACCGCCACCGGCCGCTGGATCCGGGTCACCGACGCCAAGACCGCCGACGGCGGTACCTTGTGCATCCGCACCGACATCACCGCCCTGAAGCGGCAGGAGACGGCGGTGCGCGATGGGGATATCCGGTTCCAGCATCTTGTGGGCCTGTCGGCGGATGGCATCGCCATCCATGACAGCCGCGGCCAGGGCCGGTTCCTGAACGCCGCCGGCCGCCGCATCCTGGGTATCGGGGAGGATGTCGATCCGGCGGGGCTGCATGTCCTGGGATTCGCGACGGAGGAATCGCGCCCGCTGGCGGAAGGGCTGTTGCGCCGGGTCGTGGTGGCGGGGGACAGCATCCGCACGGTCCGCATCCGCATCATCCGGGGCGACGGGCAGGAGATCACCACCGACATCTCCGCCGCTCCGTTCCAGTCGGGCGGGGAGCGGCTGGTCCTGGTCCTGTTCCGGGACGTGTCGGTGGAGGCGGCATCGTCGATGCGCCTGCGCGAGAGCGAGGCCCGCGCCCGGTCGATCCTGGAAAGCGCCCTGGACGCCATCGTCAGCATCGATGACGAGGGCCGGATCCTGGAATTCAACCCCGCCGCCGAACGGGTCTTCGGCTGGAAACGGGCGGAGGTGCTGGGCCGGGTCATGGCCGATGTGATCGTGCCCGACCACCACCGGACCCAGCATGAGAACGGGATGGAGCGCCTGCGCCACGGCGGCCGGGCCCGGGTCCTGGGACGCCGGGTGGAGGTGGAGGCCAAGCGCCGGGATGGCACCATCTTCCCCGTGGAGCTGGCGATCACGGAGGTGCCGCTGGGCCCCGGCCGCCGCTACACCGCCTATATCCGCGATATCACTGAGCAGAAGCGGACCCAGCGGGAGATCGCGGAGAAGACCCGCATCCTGGACACGATGATGGAATCGGTCGGGGTCGGGATCGAGGTCTATGATGCCGACGGCAAGCTGCTGATCGCCAACCAGAAGCTTCTGGCCGAGATGCTGGACCTGCCGCCCGAATTGCTGCGCCCCGGCACCAGCGACCGGGCCGTGCTGCGCTACCTGGCCGAACGGGGGGAATACCCGGATGAAACGGTCGAGGAGACGATGGACGGGTATGACGCCCTGCGCGCCCGCGGCGACTACTATGCCGAGCGGCGGCGGCCCAACGGGCGCTGGCTCCAGGTCCGGCATTTCACCATGCCGGGCGGGGGCTATGTCGCCCTGTTCACCGATGTGACGGAGCAGAAGAACCTGGAGGCCCAGCTTCTCCAGTCGCAGAAGATGGACGCCCTCGGCCAGATGGCGGGCGGTGTCGCCCATGATTTCAACAATATCCTGTCGGTGATCGGCGGCTATGCCAGCCTGGCCGCCTCCCTGGTGGAGCGGGGGTCGCCGGTTCAGTCCCACCTGTCCAAGATCACGGCGGGGGTGCAGCGGGCATCCGCCTTGACGCGGGAGCTGCTGACCTTCTCCCGCCGCAAGACGACCCAGGCCCGCACGGTGGATCTGGCGGCGGTGGTGCGGAACCAGGAATTCCTGCTGAAGCCGCTGCTGGGCGGCATGGTGCAGCTGACCCTGGTCGTGCCGGGGGACCCGGTCTGGGTCAGTGTGGATCCCGACATGGCGGCCCAGGCCCTGGTGAACCTGGCCATCAACGCCCGCGACGCCATGCCCGGGGGCGGGCCGCTGACCGTCACGCTGGAGGGGCCGGTCCATGCCGACGGCCACCACCCGCCGGGGCTGACAGCCGGGAACCATGCCGTGCTGGTGGTGCGGGACCGGGGAACGGGCATGATTGCGGAGGTGAAGGAGCGGGTGTTCGAGCCCTTCTTCACCACCAAGCCTCCCGGCCAGGGCACCGGGCTGGGCCTGTCCATGGTCTACGGCACCATGCGCCAGTGCGGCGGGGCGGTGGAGCTGGACAGCGCGCTGGGCAGCGGCACCACCTTCCGCCTGTGGTTCCCCCTGGCCGAGGCCCCGGCCACCCCGGCGGAAACGGCCCCGGTGCCCGATCCCGCCGCCGCCCGGGCGTACCGCCCGGCCACCATCCTGGTGGCGGAGGATGAGCCGGACCTGCTGACCCTGGTGCGCGATACCCTGGCGGCGGAGGGGCATACCGTCCGCACCGCCGCCGACGGGGTGGAAGCCCTGGACGTGTTCGAGGAAGGGGGGATCGACCTGCTTCTGACCGACCTGATCATGCCGGAGCTGGGTGGGGCGCGCCTGGCGCAGCTGATACAGGAGCTGGATCCCGCTGTGCAGGTCCTGTTCATGACCGGATATCCGTCCCGCGGGCAGTATGCGGCGGCGGACCTTCCCCCCGACGCAACCATCCTTTACAAACCCTTGGATCTGGCAGCCCTCACGGCTGCCGTTTCCACCGCCCTGGCCCGCCGCCCGACCGCCGACCGGCCCGGGTGACGGGAACGACCAGGGTGCCGGACAATCCCGTTAGCCAGAAGGACCGCCGCGCCGACGCGACCGCCATGCCGAACTTCCCAGAGGATCCCATCAAGCATCTCTGCATCCTGGTCGTGGAGGACCAGATGCAGATCCGCGGCTGGATCGCCGACATGCTGCGCGCCATGGGCGTGCGGGACATCCTTCTGTCCAGCGACGGGGTGGAGGCCTTGCAGCATGTGCGCGACCAGGGGGAG
>JBJOKR010000153.1:0-12097 GCA_046045995.1 Pseudomonadota bacterium
GGGGGTCGATCGGGCTTCCCGGCACGGCCATCACCTCCCGCCCCTGGTCGTTGGCCAGCCGGGCGGTGATCAGGCTTCCGGATTTCAACGCCGCCTCCACCACCACCACGCCCAGGGACAGGCCGGAAATCAGGCGGTTCCGGCGGGGGAAGTGCCTTGCCTGGGGTTCGATGCCCAAGGGCGATTCGGCGACGATCAGGCCGCGGGACACCAGATCCGTATGCAGACCGGCATTCTCCGGCGGGTAGACGATATCGGCCCCACCGGCGACAACGGCCGCCGTGCCGTCGCCGATTGCCCCCTCATGGGCGGCGGTGTCGATCCCGCGCGCCATTCCGGAAACGACCAGGAACCCGGCATCGGCCAGATCCCGTGCAAGGGTCTTCGCCATCGTGCGGCCGGCGATGCTGGCGTTGCGGGCACCGACCACGGCCACGGCCGGGCGCTTCAGCAGCGACGGGTGGCCCAGCAGGGACAGCATCGGTGGCGCATCGTCCAGGCTGGCCAGGGCGCGGGGATAGTCCGGCTCGCAGCTCGCCAGCAGACGACCGCGCATCTTCTCCACTGCGGCGATCTCCCGCTCCGCCTCCGCCCGGGAGGGGATGCGCAGCGGGTGGGCGCGCCCGCCGCGGCGGGCCAGGTCGGGCAAGGCGGCCAGGGCTGCGCTGGCGGTGCCGAACCGCTCCAAAAGGCGGTGGAAAGTCACAGGCCCCACATTCTCCGCCCGGGTCAGGCGCAGCCATTCGATACGTTCCGTGGTAGAAAGGGGGCGGCGGGATGTATGCATACTTGTATGTTCGTCGTATTCTAGGCCGAAGTCAATCTCCGATAATTTTATCGACCGGACTCGCCAGTGCGAAGATGCATGGTGTATCGTGATGCGGCTTGGTGTGGTGACGGAGCGACCCGATGATACCCCAGTCCTGCATTGACTTCCTCTTGATGGAGGAGGCTGGCGGACAGTCCTATTACTCGCGCTTCGCTTGCCATCCCACCTGTCCCGGTGGTGCCTCCGGGGTAACCATCGGCATCGGCTACGACCTGGGGCAGGTTTCGGCCGCCGGGTTCCAGGCCGATTGGGGCGACCTGCTTGACCCGGCCGTCATGGCCCGGCTGTCCAAGGCCATCGGCATCCACGGCAGCACGCCGGAGGGGGGGGCCCAGTGCAAGGCCATGGTGGCGGAATTCGCCGATATCCTGGTGCCTTGGGACAAGGCCGTCACCGTGTTCCAGCAGAAAAGCCTGCCCACCTATCTGAACCGGACGCTCGCGACCTTCCCGGGGCTGGCGGCGCTGGACGGCCAGTGTGTCGGCGCCATGGTCAGCCTGGTCTACAACCGCGGCACCAGTCTGGACGGGGACAGCCGGACGGAGATGAAGACCATCCACGACCTGATCGCCGCCGGAACGCCCGCCGGTGTGCCGGACCAGTTCCGGTCCATGAAGCGGCTCTGGCCCTCCGTCATCGGCATCCAGAAGCGCCGGGATGCGGAAGCGGACATGTTCCAGGCCGGGCTGGACGCCATGGCGCGGACGGCTGCCGTCGCCTGATCGCCGGCAACACCCGGATCTGTCCGACGGCCCTACCGCTCAGCCCGCTTTCTTCCCCGCCCCGATCCGCGGCTCCGTCCCGTTCAGCAGGCGGCGGATGTTTTCCTGGTGGCGGATGTAGACCAGGGCGGTGATGAACAGCAGCAGCAGCCACAGCCCCGGCGGAACGGCGGCCTGCACCACCCCGCCGGCGATGACGCCGGGAGCCCAGGCTGCACCCTCCGCCCGACCGTCCGCCCCCGCCGCCTGGATCATGCCGATCCAGCCCGCATAGACGGTGGCGACGGCGAAGGCCACCAGGGCGGACAGGGAGGAGATGCGGGCCACCACCGCCGTGACCAGCCAGGTCAGGCAGGCGGCGAGTCCCACCGGCCAGGAAATGGCCAGCAGCACGCCCAGCGCCGTCGCCACACCCTTGCCCCCCTTGAAGCCCAGCCAGACCGGGAAGCTGTGGCCCAGCATGGACCCCGCCGCCGCCAGCATCGCCGCTTCCTGCCCCGCCGCCGCCCAGGCCAGGCCCACGGCGATGGCACCCTTGCCGCTGTCCAGCAGCAACGTTGCCAGCGCCAGGGGCTTGTTGCCCGTGCGCAGCACATTCGTCGCCCCGATATTGCCGGAGCCGATGGCGCGGATATCCCCATATCCGGCCAGCCGGGTCAGGACCAGACCGAAGGGGATGGACCCCAGGAGATAACCACCGGCCAATGCTGCCAGCATCAGGGGCCAGGACAGTTCCCAGGTGATCGGATCGGGCATGATCGGGGCTCAAGCTCGGCGCGCGGGCGCGGAAGGGAGGGGAGGGTTAGGGAACGGGGGGGCGCGGGCAACCGGGCCGGTCAGTCGCCGGCCTGATGCACCGTCCGCCCGTCCACCACGGTGCGCAGCACCATACCCTGGACCGGGCGGCGGTCGAAGCAGGTGTTCTTGGATTTGGACCGCAGCTTCTCCGCCTCCACCTTCCAGGGGCGGTCGGGGTCGAACAGGACCAGATCCGCCGGCCCGCCCTTGGTCAGGCGACCCAGGGGCCGGCCCTCCGGCGTCTTCAGCCCCAGGATGTCGGCCGGGCGGCGGGTGATGGCGTCCAGGGCCCCCAGCAGCGCCATGTCGCCCCGGTGCACCAGTTCCAGCGCCAGCGGCAGAAGGGTTTCGAACCCCACCGCACCGCTTGCGGCCTGGGCGAAGGGAACGCGCTTCAGGTCCTGGTCGCGGGGGGCGTGGTCGCTGGCGATGGCATCGATGGTGCCGTCGGCCAGGCCGGCGATCACCGCCCGCCGGTCCATCTCCGTCCGCAGCGGCGGGGAGAGTTTGAAGAAGGTGCGGTAATCGCCCACATCCACCTCCGTCAGGGCGATATAGGGCGGGGCAGTGTCGCAGGTGACGGGCAGGCCCCGCTGCTTGGCCCGGCGGATGACGGCCACCCCCTCCGCCGTGGAGACATGGGCCGCGTGGTAGCGCCCGCCCGTCATCTCCACCAGGCGCAGGTCGCGCTCCAGCATGATCACCTCCGCCATGGGGGAGATGCCCTTCAGGCCCAGGCGGGTGGCCAGCTCCCCGGCATTCATCGCCCCGCCGGAGGCCAGGGACGGTTCCTCCGCATGGCAGAAGATCGTGGCTCCCCAGGTCTTGGCATAGGCCAGCGCCCGGCGCATCACGCCCGCATCGGCGACGGTGTGGGCCCCGTCGGTGAAGCCCACGGCCCCCGCCTCCGCCAGCATGCCCATCTCGGTCAGTTCGCGGCCCGCCGCCTCCCGCGTGACGGTGGCATAGGCGAAGATCTTCGCCTGCTTCACCTCCCGCGCGCGGCGGGCGATGAACTCCAGCCCGGCCAGATCGTCCAGCACCGGGTCGCCGTTGGGCAGGCAGGCCAGCGCCGTGATCCCGCCGGCGGCGGCCGACCGGGCGGCGGTGGACAATGTCTCATTATGCTCGAACCCCGGCTCACCCACCTCGGCCCGCAGGTCCACCAGACCGGGGGCAAGGCAAGCACCTTGGCAATCCACCCGCTCCACCCCCTCTGGCACGCCGTCGCGGAACAGCCCCGGGCCGAAATCGGCGATGCGCCCCCCCTCCACCAACAACCCGCCGACGGCATCCAGCCCGGTGGCGGGGTCGAGAAGGCGGGCGTTGGTGTAGGCGGTGCGGGTGGCCATGGCTGTCGGTCCGGGGATAAGGCGTGTCAGGTCGAGGAATGCCACGGGATGCAGGGAAACGCCATCCGTGCCTACTGGTCAATCGCCGATGGCCGCGCGCAGGTCCGGCAAGGTGACAAGCAGGGTCATTGGATCAAGCGGGGAGGGATCGAAGCCGACGGCCAGATAGAATCGACGCGCATCCTCCGACAGGGCGTGGACCAGGATGCCCCGGATACCAATATGCTCCGCCGCCAGGATGACCCGGCGGCCCGCATCCCTGACCAGGGTCCGTCCCAGACCGTTCCCCCGCATCGATACATCCACAGCCAGCCGGCCCAGCACGGCGACCGGGACTGGATCGGGCATGTTCCGACGGAACCTGCCCCCTGCGGCTGATGCGATGATCGCCCCGGATGCCAGGGCATAGTAGCCAACAACCCGCTCCACTGTCGTGGCACCATGTACGCCGCTTGCCAGCGCCACATAGGTCCGGGAGGCGCCGGTTGCCTGATTTGCCCTGGCCCGCCGTCGCAGCCAGTCATCCAGGACCGGGGTGCCGCAGTTGAATCCGTCGAGCCCGTGGTAGTCCGCCAGCGGAACCGTCACTGGACTGGTCACGCGGGATCCGTCGATACCACTGTGGACGATATCACTGTGGACATGGTCCGACGCAGCCGCTCATTGGGTGCCGCCGGCTGATCCAGGCGGTCCAGGACGGCGGCAAAGGTATCGTCATCCACCTGGAACAGGGTTCGATCCAGCAGGGCGTCTTCCGCCGCTTTGCGGGCGGCATCCCGGACGAAATCGGACCGGGACTTGCCGGTGATGGCCGCCGCCCGTTCGATCAGACCACGTTCATCGCCGCGGAATCGCAGGTTCAGCGTCTTGCGCTGGACCGGGGACGATTGTTCCGCCTTCGCCCGTGTCGGCATTGATCACTCCATGGCATCGCAGGCCAGCATAGATCGCCGGGCCGATCCTGTCACGACACCTGGGCGATCCCCAATTTAGTTCCTGCCCCTGGTCAGCAGGTCCAGGCAGGCCATGCGCACGGCCACGCCCAGTTCCACCTGTTCCAGGATGACGGAGCGGTGGATGTCGTCGGCGACCAGACTGTCGATCTCCACCCCCCGGTTCATCGGGCCGGGATGCATGATCAGGGCATCGTCCTTGGCCAGTTTCAGCTTCTCATGGTCCAGCCCGTAGAATCGGAAATACTCCCGCTGGCTGGGCAGGAACTGGCCCTGCATCCGCTCCAGCTGAAGGCGCAGCATCATGATGATGTCCGCCCCCTTCAGGCCGGTGGCCATGGAGGTGTGGACCTCCACCCCCATCCGGTCGATGGCGGTGGGCAGCAGGGTGGGCGGGGCGACCACGCGGACATGGGCGCCCATGATGTTCAGCAGGTGGATGTTCGACCGCGCCACCCGGCTGTGCAGGATGTCGCCGCAGATGGCGACGGTCAGCCCCTTCAAGCTGCCCTTGTGGCGGCGGATGGTCAGCGCGTCCAGCAGGGCCTGGGTCGGATGTTCATGGCTGCCGTCGCCGGCATTGATGACGGCGCAGTTCACCTTGTCCGCCAGCAGCTTCGGCGCCCCCGATTCCTGATGACGGACGATCAGCACATCCAGGTGCATGGCGTTCAGCGTCATCGCCGTGTCGATCAGGGTTTCCCCCTTCTTCACGGAGGAACCGTCGACCGACATGTTGATGCAATCCCCGCCCAGGCGGCGGGCCGCAAGCTCGAAGCTGGTGCGGGTGCGGGTGGAATTCTCGAAGAACAGGTTGACCACCGTCCGGCCGGCCAAGCCGTCGCTCACCCGGCGGGCGCTGCGGTTCTGGGCGACATAGCCGTCGGCCGTGTCCAGGATCAGGTTGATCTCCGGCGCGGTCAGCCCCTCGATCCCCAGCAGGTGGCGGTGGGGAAAGGTATCGGCGCGGGCGTCCAGATCATAGGGGTGCGGCGGCATCGGGAAGGTCCGGGGATCGGGGCCGGCATTCGGCCAAGGCGGTGTGGCGCGGACTATGGCGCCGCCATCGGCGGGGCGCAAGGGGCGGGCACGGGGCGGGCTGGGGGCGGGCAGGGTCGGGGGGCGGGCAGGGGCAGGGCAGCGAAGCATTCCGTCCGGCGCAACGGAATGCCACCGGCCCTGTTGCGGGGGCATCGGTTTCCACCTGGAAGGATGTTTCCATGCGTACCCCCATGATCCTGATCGCCGCCGCGATGCTGTGCAGCACCGCCGCCATCGCCCAGAGCGGCGGCAGCAGCACCGGCGGTTCCACCACCAGCCAGGGCGGCAGTGCCGCCCAGACCCAGGCCGCCGCCGGCATGAAGCTGAAGGCGGTGGACAAGGCCTTCGCCGAGCAGGCGGCCCGCACCAACCTGGCGGAAATCGCCCTGGGCGAACTGGCCGGGGAGGAGGAGAACCTGCCCGCCGACGTGCAGAACCTGGCCCGCCAGTCCTTGCAGGACCATCAGATGGCCCAGCAGGAGCTGGAGCAACTGGCGGAGACCCACGGCATCGAGTTGCCCGACGATCCGGCCCCGCGCCAGACCCAAGCGGCGGAAATGCTGGGCGATCTGGACGGAGCCCAGTTCGCGGCGGAATTCGCCCGCATCCAGGTGGAGGAGCATCAGGTCGCGGTCGACGCCTTCGAACGGTATGCCAAGAAGGCGACGGGCGGCAGCCGCAATCCCCTGCAGGCCTATGCTCAGAAGCACTTGCCCCGACTCCAGGCCCATTTGGAACTGGCCCAACAGGCCCAGGGCTCCCTGAACCCGACCGCCACGCGGGAGTGACCGGCGCGGCTCCCATCCGGGCGCCCGCTTCCGCAGGGTGACTGGTGACTTCGCGATCGCTGGGGTCAGGGGTTTGACGTATCCTGCCCCAGCCAGTCGGCCAGCACCTCCGCCGTATGCTGCCCCAGCATCGGCGGGGCGTGACGGTAGGTGACGGGGGTGGCGGAGAATTTCATCGGGCTGCCGATCAGGTCCACCGGGCCCGCGGCGGCATGGTCCATGGTGATCCGCATGCCGCGGGCCAGGACCTGGGGATCGGCGAAGACGGCGGCGATATCGTTGATCGGGCCACAGGGCACGCCCACCCCCTCCAGCCCCGTCAGCCAATCCGCCGCAGGCCGTTCGCGGATGATCGCCGCCAGCAGGGGCACCAGGGTGTCGCGGTTGCGAACCCGGTTGCGGTTGGCGGCGAAACGGTCATCCTTGGCGATCTCCGGATGGCCGGCGAAGGCGCAGAACTTCCGGAACTGTTCATCATTGCCGACGGCCAGGATGATCCAGCCATCCGCCGCCTGGAATGTCTGATAGGGGACGATGGTCGGGTGGCCGTTGCCGTAGCGGGCGGGCGCCCGGCCGCTGGTCAGGAAATACTGGCCCGCATTGGACAGCCAGGCCACCTGGGCATCCAGCAGGGACAGGTCGATATGCTGGCCCTGGCCCGTCGCATCCCGGTGGCGCAGGGCCGCCAGGATGGAAACGGCCGCATACATCCCAGCCATCAGGTCGGCGATGGCCACCCCGGTCTTCATCGGGGGCCCCGCCGGCTCCCCCGTCAGGGACATGATGCCGCCCATGCCCTGGACCAGGAAATCATAGCCCGCCCGGTTGGCATAGGGCCCCGTCTGGCCGAACCCCGTCAGCGACAGATAGACCAGGCGCGGATGGGCCGCGCGCAGTTCCTCATACCCCAGGCCGTAGCGGGCGAGCGTGCCGGTCTTGTAGTTCTCGATCAGGACATCGGCCTGCCCGATCAGGCGCAGTAGCAGGGCCTTGCCCTCCGCCGTCGTGAAATCCAGGGCGATGGAGCGTTTGTTGCGGTTGCAGGACAGGTAATAGCTGCTCTCCCGCGTCTCCCCCCCCGCCGCATCGGCCAGGAAGGGCGGGCCCCAGCCGCGCGTGTCGTCGCCCGCATCCGGCTTTTCCACCTTCACCACATCGGCGCCCAGGTCGCCCAGCATCTGGGTGGCGCTGGGCCCGGCCAGGATCCGGCTCATGTCCAGCACCTTCAGCCCGGCAAGGGGACCGGTGCTCCGGGGCGGGGTCGGGGTCATGGCGCATTCCCTCCTGATCGGCGACAGGGCGCGGAGCCTAGGGCCGCAGCAGGGGAGGGGCAAGGGGCAGGTCGTGCGGGCAGGCGGGCCTTGGAAGCCGCCGTGCCTTGGAAGGAGAGGCGGGGGGGCAGGCGGCGTGGTGACTGCCTGCCCCTGCCTGCCTGACTGTCTATCTGCCTGCCCGGGCTATCAGTGGGTGGTGGGTGACTCCACCTCATCCACCGGCTCGCCGGAGGCGGTGTCGATGATGCGCACTTCCGCGTAATGGCCGTCACGGCGCAGCTCGCTCGCCTTCTTCAAGGCGCCTTCGATGCTGTCGCGCTTCAACGCGATGACGCCGTCCTGACCGCTGCCCATGACGTGGTACCGCATGCGTCTTCTCCCTGTTGGGCGGCCTTACCTATCGAGGTCGCTTGTGGAATGGGACGCCTGTTCCGGCGGGGGGTCAAGACCCTTCTTGTCGCCGGGACACCCCGCCCCGCCGCCCACCCCGCCGCAGCACCCTTGCCCCCGGCCCCCCCTTGGCCCAAGGTAGCGGGGGGAGCCCGCGACCGGCCCCGCCGCGACTTTTCCAGGACCTTGCCATGCCCGCCGATCCCAAGGCCGAACTGCTGCGCCAGATCCGCACCATCCGGGCCCGGCTGGACCCGAATGTCCTGGCCAAGGCCGAACGCGCCGCCCAGGCGACCCAACCGGGCGGCCAGGGCCCGGGGGCCGATCCGGGAGCCGATCCGGGGGTGGAGCCCTATGACAAGGAGGCGGCGCGCAACGCCGTGATGCTGTTCCTCCAATCCCGCCACGACGGCGGCCGCTTCGCCACCCAGGTGATGGAAAAGCTGAAACAGCCGGAAGCGGCGGCCAAGGCCTATGGACGGGGGGCGGGGATGGGTCCTGGAAAGCGCTGATGGCCGGTCTCCCCATCGGTCGTACCCCCACCAGCGTCACCCATCCGGGGTGACATTCGTCAATTGCCGGGGCGGGGGGCGTGGCGGAAGCTGGGCGGGTGGTTGATCGAGGAGAGAGGTTCCATGTCACGCCCGTCCGTTCCGTCCCGCCTGTTGCGCCGCATCCGGCCCGCCGCCGTCGCCCTGGCGGTCTTGTCTTTTTGTGTGACCATGGGGGCCGGGTCGGCCCTGGCCTGGACGGCCCCCGGTCCCGCCGCCCCGGCAGCGACTGGCGCCGGCGCGGGCACCCTGACCGTCACCATCGGCAATGTGGTGGCGGGGAAGGGAGAGGTCTTTGCCACCCTGTGCACCCAGGCGGAATTCCTGGGCCGCTGTGCCCTGGCCGCCAAGGTCCCGGCCGCGGGTGCGGAGGTGGCGGTGCGGTTCGACGGGGTGGTGCCGGGCGATTACGCCGTCATGATTTTCCAGGATGTGAACGGCGACGGGAAGATGGGCCGCGGCCCCTTCGGCGAACCGTCGGAGCCCTGGGCCTTCTCCAACAACGCCAAGGGCCGCATGGGCCCACCGTCCTGGGCGGACTCCCTTGTGGCGGTGCCGGCGGGGGCGTTGGCCATCGCCGTCACCCTGAACTGACCGTCCTGGGAGGCCTGCTTCAGCTGACCGCGGTCACCGCCAGGAGCCACAGGGGCAGGGTGGCCGCAGCGGCCAGGGTCTGGAAGGTGATGATCCCGGCCATCAGCCCATGGTCCCCGCCCATCAGGCGGGATTGCACATAGCTGGCGGCGGAGGTGGGAAGCCCGTTGTACAGCACCGCCACCGCCAGCGGCACCGGCCCGAGCCCGGTCCAGATGCCCAGCGCCAGCACGATCCCCGGCACCAGGGCGAGGCGCACCAGGGAGGACCAGACCAGCCCCGGGCCGGACCCGCGCATGGCCCCCAGGTCCAGCCCCGCCCCCACAGCCAGCAGACCCAACGGCAGGGCCGCCGCCCCCAGGATCTGCAACAGCGGGGTGACGACCGGGATCGGCGGCACGGACAGGACATTCAGGGTCAGCCCGATCAGCACCGCCCCCAGCAGCGGATTGCGGACCAGGGCGCGCAGCACCGGCCGCCAGCCCCGTACCCCGGCCCGGCCCCAGCGGGCCAGCACCAACACCGCCATCACGTTCAGCAGCGGCACGATGGCGATGATGCCGACGGCGATCAGGGCCTTGCCCTCCACCCCGTACAGGGCGGTGGCGGCGGCGATGCCGACATAGGTGTTGATCCGGGTCGCCCCCTGGAAGACGGAGGTGAAGGCCGGTCCATCCTTCGCCACCCAGGGCCGCAGCAGCAGAAGCAGCAGCGCCGCCACCAGGGTCCCCCCCAGCAGCGCCCCGCCCACCCCCACCACATCGATGCCGGAAAGGTCGGCCCGGGCCGTACTGTCGATCAGCAGGGCCGGGAAGAACACATAGAAGGTCAGCATCTCCGCCGGGGCCCAGAACCCGTCGGGCACCAGGGACCGGCGGCGCAGTACCAGGCCGATGACGATCAGCAGGAAGATGGGCGCCAGGGCCGCGACGACCGCGGTCATTCCCCGCCGCCGCCCCCGCCATCACTTCCGGCGTCGCCGTCCCCGCCGCCATGATCGTCGTCGAAGCCCAGGGTGCTGTGGGCGGGGCCGCCGCCCGCCTGGGCGGCGTGGATCAGGTGGTCGAGCGCGCCTTGCAGGATATAGGCGGCGGCCATCCGGTCCACCACCTCATCCCGGCGTTTGCGGGTCATGTCCCAGCCGATCATCATCCGCTCCACCGCACTGGTGGACAGGCGTTCATCCCAGAAGGCGATTTCCACTTCCTGCCCGCCGAACAGCTGGGGCGCCTTCAGCAGGTTCTTGGCGAATTGCCGGACACTGTCGCAGCGCGGCCCCTCAGTCCCGTCCATATTGACCGGCCAGCCGATGACCAGCCCCTTGACCGAACGGTCGCGCATGGCCCGGGCCAGATCCTGGGCATCGTGGGTGAACTTGGTGCGCCGGATCGTGCCGACGGGGGAGGCGACGCGAAGATCGGGGTCCGACACGGCCAGGCCGATCGTCGTCTCCCCCACATCCAGCCCCATCAGTCGCCCGCCCCGGGGCAGCAGGGCTTTGAGTTCCATAAGGTTGCGGATCGCCATGGCTCGGTGCTAGCTTCCCTGCCGCTTCGCGTCATGCTCAAAGGGACTTCCCGCCGCTGATCACGCCGGTCGATCACGCCAGCCGCCGCGGCACCGTCCCCCGTTACGGAGAGACTTAGCACAATGTCGTCCGAAAAGGCCGCCCTCAATCGGGACCAGGTGGCGAAGATCGCCCATCTGGCGCGCATCCGGGTTCCCGATGCCGAGCTGGATCACCTGGCCGGGGAGCTGAACAAGATCCTGGACTGGGTGGAGATGCTGGATGAGGTGGACACCAGTCGTGTCGAACCGATGACCAGCGTTGCCGCCCAGGTCCTGCGTCGGCGCGCCGACCGGGTGAGCGACGGCGGCTATCCCGACAAGGTGGTGGCGAACGCCGCCGACGCGGCCGAACACTTCTTCTCCGTTCCCAAGGTGGTCGAGTGATGACCGAGCTTACGCATCTGAGCATGGCCCAGGCCCTGGCGGGCCTGGCCGCGAAGGACTTCACCGCGGTCGACCTGACCACCGCCTATCTGACGGCGATGGAGGGCGCCCGCGCGCTGAACGCCTATACCGTGGAAACGCCGGAGATCGCGCTGGCCCAGGCGGCGGCGGCCGATGCCCGCTATGCCAAGGGGGAGCAGCGCCCCCTGGACGGCATGCCCTTAGGCATCAAGGACCTGTTCTGCACCGAAGGGGTGGACAGCACCGCCGGGTCCAAGATCCTGACCGGGTTCAAGCCGCCCTATGAATCCACCGTCACATCCCAGCTGTTCCGCGACGGCGCCGTGATGCTGGGCAAGCTGAACATGGACGAATTCGCCATGGGCAGCGCCAACATCACCAGCCATTACGGGCCCGTGATCAGCCCCTGGTCCAAGGGGACGAAGGTCCAGCGCGATGCCGCCATCGCCAACAAGGGCCTGCTGGATGAGGTGGCGGATGCCTTCCGCGGACCCCGGCCGGAAACGACCTGGGAATGGGAACGGCGCCTGGTGCCCGGCGGCTCCTCCGGCGGGTCGGCCGCGGCCGTCGCCGCCCGCACCGCCATCGCCGCCACCGGCACCGACACCGGCGGCTCGATCCGCCAGCCGGCCAGCTTCGTCGGCATCGTCGGCATCAAGCCCACCTATGGCCGCTGCTCCCGCTGGGGCATCGTCGCCTTCGCCTCCTCCCTCGACCAGGCGGGGCCGATGACCCGCACGGTCAAGGATGCGGCGATCATGCTGCGCTCCATGTGCGGCTTCGATCCGAAGGACAGCACCTCGGTCGATCTGCCGGTGCCGGATTTCGCCG
>JBJOKR010000154.1:0-12083 GCA_046045995.1 Pseudomonadota bacterium
CTGGAGCGGGGGGAGATCCGGGCCGCCGTGGCGGGCAACGGGCGCCTGTCCCTGACCACCACCCGCGGCACCGCCGCCCTGGACCTGGGCGAACAGGCCGCCGCCTGGGCGGCTGTGATCCGCGCCCCCCCCTGACAGAACAGGCAGGCTTTTCGAGGCAGGGGGTGGTGCGAAAACCCGCTCCCCCCTGTCCGGGATCGCCAGGCGCCCTATCTCGCGCTTGCGAAGGACCGGTGACGGTCGTCACTTCATTGTACCGATCAGTATTTTAAACCGACGCCACGTCTTTTCCGAACCCGGCCCGCTGACGCGGGCTGGCCCATCCAGGGGATGAAAACCGATGAGCGTTTCCCTGTTCAGCCCCGTCCAGGCGGGCGCGATCACCCTGCCGAATCGTGTCGTCATGGCCCCGCTGACCCGCAGCCGCGCCATCGAGGGCAATGTGCCGACCCCGCTGGCCGCAACATATTATGCCCAGCGTGCCGGCGCCGGCCTGATCGTGGCGGAAGCCACCCAGGTGGCGCCGGAGGGGCAGGGCTATCCCAGCACACCCGGCATCCATACCGACGCCCAGGTGGCCGGCTGGAAGGTCGTGACCAACGCGGTGCATGCCGCCGGCGGCCGGATCGTGCTGCAGCTCTGGCATGTGGGCCGTGTCTCCCACCCGGTGTTCCAGCCGGGGGGCAGGCTGCCCGTCGCCCCCAGCGCCATCCGGCTGGAGGGGCAGGTCTACACACCGGAGGGGATGAAGGATTACGTCACCCCCCGCGCCTTGGAGATTGAGGAGATCCCCGGCATCATCGCCCAATACGCCGACGGTGCGGCCCGGGCCAAGGCCGCCGGGTTCGACGGGGTGGAGGTGCATGCCGCCAACGGCTACCTGATCGACCAGTTCCTGCGCGACAGCACCAACCACCGCACCGACAGCTATGGCGGGTCGGTGGAGAACCGCACGCGCTTCCTGGAGGAAGTGACAGCCGCGGTGGTGGATGTGTGGGGCGGTGACCGGGTCGGCTTCCGCCTTTCCCCCACCAACCCGTTCAACATGGACCAGGACAGCAACCCCGCCGCCATCTATGGCCACGCGGTGCAGCGGATGAACCGCTTCGGCCTCGCCTATCTGCATGTGATCGAGCCACCGGTGGATGGCCACCCGATGAGCCCGCCCAACGGGGTGGAGCGGGTGTCCCCCTTGCTCCGCCGCACCTTCACCGGCACCTACATCGCCAATGGCGGCTATACACGGGAACTGGCGGACAAGGCCCTGGCCAGCGGGGCGGCGGATGCCGTCGCCTTCGGCGCCCCCTACATCGCCAATCCCGACCTGGTGGACCGCCTGCGCCGCAACGCCCCCCTGGCGGAACCGGACCGGACCACCTTCTATGGCGGCGGGGCCAAGGGCTATACAGACTACCCGACCCTGGAGCAAAGCCTGCCCCAGTCCTGGACCACACCCCAGGGCGTATAGCACCAACGGTCAGAAGCCCCGACCGTTGGTAGCGCGGCGCCGCCGTAGCACTGCCTGCGCGGCGCCGCGCATGGCGACAGAGGGGTTGACCGGCGACGCAACGAAACAAAGCCGGCTGAAGCGTGCCGCTCCGCCCCGGCCTGTTGACGGGCGGGGCGGGATCGGCGCACGCTGCGACCCGTCACAGCGAAGGGATATCGGATCATGACGGATGAAGCGGCGGCGGGCACGGACGCGCCGGCGGAGGTTGTTGTCTACGGCTCCCCCATCAGTAACTTCGTGCGCACCGTACGTATGGTACTGATCGAGAAGGGGATACCCTACCGCCTGGAGCCGGTGGCACCGCAAAGTGCGGAGATCCGGGCCATCAACCCCTTCGGCAAGATCCCGGCCTTCCGCCATGGCGACCTGGTTCTGTTCGAAAGCCAGGCCATCTGCCGCTACATCGACGATGCCTTCCCCGGCGCCAGTCTGCGCCCCGGCGACCTGGCGGCGAAGGCCCTGGTGGACCAGTGGGTCGGTGTCGGCTGCGACAGCGCGGACAAGGCCTGCATCCGCAACTATGTCCTGGCCTACGCCCTGCCGAAATGGCAGGGGCGGGAGCCGGATATGGAGAAGGTGGCCGCCGCCGTGCCCGCCGTGCAGCAGGTGGTGACCGTGATCGACCAGCATCTGGCGGGGCGGGACTGGATCGCCGGTGACGGGCTGACCCTGGCCGACCTGTTCCTGCTGCCGACCCTGTACCTGACCAGCCTGTATCCGGAGGGCAAGGCCATCGTTGCCGACGCCCCGAATCTGACCCGCTGGCTGGGTACCATGACGGCCCTGCCCAGCTTTGTGGCGACGAAGCCGCCGCGCGGCTGAACTGCCCTCCCGTACCAGTCCCGCGCCATGACGGACGCTCCGCCCGTTTCCACCGCCGCTGGAAGCACCGGCCCTTGGTTCGCGTCGGAAGCGGCGGCGCGGATCACCCGGGGCGTGCGCCGGGCCCTGGCAGACCGGGGCATCCGCAGCCTGATGGAATTCACCCTTGCCAACGGCCGCCGGGCCGATGTCTTTGGCCTGTCGGAGGCGGGGGAGATCACCATCGTGGAGGTGAAGAGCTGTGCCGCAGATTACCAGTCCGACCACAAATGGGCGGAGTATCTGGAGTTCTGCGACCGGTTCTACTTCGCCGTCGGCCCCGATTTCCCCCAATCCCTGATCCCGGCGGAGGTCGGGCTGATGGTGGCCGATGGCTACGGGGCGGAGGTGGTGCGGGAAGGGGCGGTGCTTGAGAAACTGGCGCCCGCCCGCCGCAAGGCCGTCACCCTGCGCGCCCTTCTTGCCGCCTGCGGCCGGCTGCACCGGATGGAGGACGCAGGGTTGGGCGGAGCGTAGGAGCGTAGGTCGGATCAGCGAAGCGTAATCCGACGGTCGTTTTCCCCACATGCCGCCGGGTGTCGGATTACAGCGCGGTGCGCCTAATCCGACCTACGGATCTACGGATCTACGGATCTACGGATCTACGGATCGAACCGGCGCCCTCCAATCCATTCCCGATCCGAAACAATCCGCCCCTCACTGGAGCAACGGCTTGCCCGTTTCGATCTCCACCAGGGCGGCGAGAAGGGGGACGGAGACGTCACGGCGCTGGGCGGAGGCGTTGCCCGCTTCCGCTTCGGTCAGGGCTTCCAGGAAGGGGCGGCGCCAGCGGTCATCCTTGTGGAGCATGCGGTCGGCCCGGGCGCGATGGATCAGGACCAGCGGGTCGCGCGGATTGCGGGACAGCATGGCGTTGATCCGGGCGGAAAATCCCTCCGCCTCCCCCCGGTTGCCGGCGGCCAGCGCACCGGCGACCAGCTCCGCATAGGTTTCGGCGCGCAGTTCCAGGTCGGCGATCTGGTCGGCATAGGCGCCAGTCAGGATGAATTCGCCCCGGGCGGCCAGCTTGCCCAGCACCTGGGGCACGGTCCAGGGGCTGTCCTCCTGCACCGTCCGCAGCAGGCCCAGCGCCAGGTTCGCATCGCCCAGGTCACCGGCGGCGACCGCCAGCTCCGGCGGGCAGCAGGTGCCGCGCTGGTCCTTGAAGCGGCTGAACTGCTCCTCCACCGTATTCAGGAACAGGGTGCGGGCGCGATCCTCCGCCCCCACCTTCAGCAGACCCTGGGCGACCAGGCCCAGTTCCCAGGCGCAGGCATGGGTGCGGGCGTAATCCGCCGCCTCTTCCGCCAGGACGGTGGCCTTCTGCGCATCGCCGGACCAGACCATCACCTCGGCGATATCGGTCAGGTTGTAGATGCGGGTGGCGCAATCCTCGATCCCGCGGGTGATCTCCAGCGCCCGGTCCATCTCCCCGGTCAGGGCCAGGGCCCGGCTGACGAACAGGTCCTGGCTGGTGCCGGTACCGCCCGCCGACCGGGCGGTGCCGCGGCGCAGCGCCTCCAGGAAGGGGGCGATGATGGGCTTCACCGGTTCCTTGCTGCCGACCCGGTAATGGGCCACCGCCAAGGACAGCCAATCCCAGCGCGGGGCCACCACCGGATCCTCCAGCGGGCTCATCAGACCGGAAATCCGGTGCAGGATGCAGGCCGCACTCTCCGCCTCCGCACAGGCGAGGCCGCGCACACGCGCCTTGAAGGAGACATAGTCGAAATCGCCAATGAACTGGTTGGTGATCAACTGCACCGCCAGCGGGCTTTCCGGCAACCGGGTGACGATGTCCGTCAGCAGGCGCTCCGCCTCCAGAAGTTTTTCCGCCTGGGTCTGCGTGTCATAGGCGCGGTCGGCAGTCCGGATCGCCTGCATGGCTGCCACGAACTGCCGGTTCGCCTCCGCCACCGGGTCGTCGGCCCGGGCACCGGCGGGGGTACCGATCGTCAGGGTCAGGGTGAGGGCAAGACCCAGCCAGGCCAGCAGGCCCGCCAGGGCGCGGCGCCCCGGCGGGCTGCCCGGCGCGCGCCGGAATCCGCCCGATCTGTCGTCACAGACGGACATGGTTGACCACCTGCTTCACCCGCGGAACCTCCCGCGCATGGGCGATGACACGGTCCAGCTCCTGCTGCGACCGGGCCTTGCCCAGCAGATAGACCGTCTGGTTGACCACATCGATCGTGAAATTGCCCGACGTGATCTCCGCATCGGTGAACAAGCGGTAGCGCAGCCGGGTGGCGATCCAGGTGTCGGTGGCCGCATCGGCGATACCGCCGCTGTCATCAAGCTGGATCTCGTTGATCACCTCCGTCACGCCGTCGGCCTGCCAGGCCAGGCGCACCGCCTCCACCCGCTCCTCCGCGTTGCGGGCGCGGCCGGTGAGCAGGGCGCGGCCCCGCTCCACGGTCGCATCCAGGCGACGGTCCAGGCCGGGCACGCTCCAACGGGCGACGATGCCCTCCCGCACACGGGAATCGGGGATGGACGGGGCAACCTGTGCCGCTGGTGTGGCGGGCGGGGGCGGGGGGCTGGCGGCACAGCCGGCCAGCAGCAGGGCGGCCGCCAGGACGGGCAACAGCACCGTCCCGGTCGGCCATGGCGGAACCGTCCCGGTCCGTGTGGGCCGGTCGGTGGCGCGGGCGTGGTGCATGTTCCGCGGGTTCGTCGTCATTGTCGCCTCCGTCCGCGGGGTCTGTCGCCCGCGGCGTGATCATTCCCCGGTGGAAAACCGCTGCCCCGGGATATCAAGTGGGTATCCGTCCCGGGGCTGTCCAGCGGGCTCTCCCCCGCCCAGCCTGGCCCGGATCTCCGGGTCAGGCGGCGAAGGGGGCCTGGCGCATCACCGTCGTCAGCTCCCGGGCCAGGACATCGGCGATGCGGCGGCGGGATGCCGCCTCCCGCAGGAGGTTTTCATCCTCGCGGTTGCTGAGGAACCCGGTCTCCACCAGGACGGACGGGATATCGGGCGCCCGCAGCACGGCGAAATTCGCCGAGCGCATGGGATTGTCCAGCAACCGCAGGTCCCGCCCCGCCCCGGAGACCAGGGCCTGCTTCGCCTGGACCGACGCGCGCTTGGTGTGGTCGGCGGCCAGATCCACCAGGAAGGCCTGGACATCGGCCGACAGGCCGGAGGTATCGACGCCCAGGGCATCGGCCAGATTCTCCTGCTGGGCGATCGCGGCGGCGAAACTGTCCGACGCCTTCTCCGACAGGGTATAGGCCGACAGGCCGCGGGCCTTGGCATCGGGGGCGCTGTCGGCATGGATGGAGATGAAAAGGTCGGCCTTGGCATCGCGGGCCAGGGCCACCCGATCCTTCAGTTCCAGGAAGACATCCGTGTCCCGCGTCAGCACGACCGTCGCCCCGGAACCACGGCGCAGCGATACCGCCGCCTGCTTGGCGATATCCAGCACCACATCCTTTTCCAGGGTGCCGCGGCGGCCGATGGCGCCCGGATCGCGCCCACCATGGCCGGGGTCCAACATGATCAGCCGGGGCGGACCCGGCTTGCGCCCGGGCACCCGGGGCGACTGGGCGGCAGCCGGTCCCGACCCCGCCAGAACCAAGCCGAATGCTGTGCCGAACACCGCGGCAGTGGGCACGCCCGCCGCGAACCGAATGAACGCCCGTCGATCCAGAAGCCGCCGATCCATGGAACACCCACCTGGGGGCGGGTCACAGCCCGTCCACCCCGTTGGCATGTTCTAGCGATCCCGAATCGTTCCGCAACAGAAACCTGTTCGCCCCGAACGGACATGCGGCAGGTGTTGCGGCCCGGGCACTGGCCGATGCACCAATCCTTGCGCGTGCGCCGCACCATGCCGCGCGTGCGGTGCATCATCCCTTCGGCCGGACACCCTTATCCAGCCCCGGCCGGGGGTGGCGGCGGGTCCCCGGCCGCGTCCTCCAGCCCGGCCAAGGCGGGGATGCGGGCCGGTTGCCGCGGGGCGAAGACGGCGCGGGTGATGGCGCTTTCGATCTCCTCCCGGGTGAAGGGCTTGCGGATCACGGGCCCCAGATGCTCCAGCCCCCGGCGGTGCAATTCGTCGGCGAAGGCGGTGACGAAGATGATGGGCAGGTCCGACCGGTGGCGCAGGGCCTGGGCCGTGCTGATGCCGCTGTCGCCATGGGCCAGGCGCAGGTCCATCAGCGCCAGGGTCGGCCGGAAGCTCTCCGCCGTTGCCAGGGCCGCCCCCATGGTCGCGGCTGTTCCACAGACGGTGTGGCCCATGCCCCGCACCGTTTCCGCGAGGTCGAAGGCGATGACGGCATCATCCTCCACGATCATCACCGTGGCGACCAGGCCATCGCGCATCGCCTCCTGCGCCCGGGCCAGATGGTCGCGGGCGGCCGTCTCCTCCAGCCCCAGCACCGCCCCGGCCCGGTCGGCCGGCAGCCCCTCCAGCGCGGTCAGCAGGTAGATTCGGCGTTCCACCTCCGGCAGGCGGGCCAGGGCGGCCTCCATCGGGTGGCGTCCGGTGGCGACGGGATGCCCCCCCGACGCATCGAACAACCGGTTCAGCAGGGCATACAGCGCCCCGCGATCGGCCCGGCCGGCCTCGCGGTCGGTTTCCCGGTCGGCCTGTTCCGGCGTGACGGACGGGTCCGGTTCCTTCAGCAGATGGGCGATGGCGTGACCGACCAGCCCGTCCCCCACCCCCCCGTCGCCGGTCAGGGCCCGGGCATAGCGGCGAAGATAGGGAAGATGGGCCAGAAGCCGGGCGGCGGGCGCATCCATGGCCGGTTCCTTTGTCGTCATCGTCGGGCGGTTCCGCTGCAAAGGGGCAAGGGGATGTTGAGGCGCGGGGCGTATCGGGGCGGGGCGGGTCCGTGGATCAGGCCGTGACAGTGAAAGGTGTTGGATGGTTTCGGGTTGGGGGGTGCCGCGCGCCTGGTCCAGGCCGCCCAGGCCGCCCAGGCCGCCCAGGCCGCCCAGGCCGCCCAGGCCGCCCAGGCCGCCCAGGCCGCATTGTGTCCGGATTCCCGCCGCGTACCATGTCACAGGCGGGGTCCCACGGATGGGCATCCGGCTTGCTTCGGACGCGGATGATTCGTGGCGCCAGGCCCTATTCCGGGTGATCCGCCGGCGCGTATGCGCCCGCTGCCGGGATGGGCCCAGGGCAATGATCACAGGCGATGATGCCCGCAGCGCATCGGCCACTGCCCGGGAACCGGGTGGGGTGGGGGCTGTTGGGCCCGGTACTGGTGCGTTGCCTCCCTGAACCGCCAGAACCTCGGGGGGAGCCGTTGCGGCATCCGGGCCTGCCGCAAGGTGGCCCCGGGACGTCGGCGGCTCCCCTTTTTCGTGCGGCTGTGGCACCTCAGGGACGTTGGTGAGACCGGGCGGGGTCAAGCCGGGCATGGCGGAGGGAGGGGTCCGCCGTCGGGGTGCCGGCGATTTCCTTCACCAGCTTGGACAGGATCGCCTGTCCGAAGGTGCTGAAATCCTCCGCCACCAGGATGAAGGCGCCGGGTCCGCCGATCACATGGTCCTGGAAATAGGCATCCAGATCCAGCGGCGGCAGCCCGCCCCAGGGATTGGGCCGGCTGTTCAGGATCGGCAGGCCGTTGATGGTGATGCCCTGGGCAAGGGCGGCGTCCCGCGCCTCCCCCGGGGGGCGGCCGCGGTTGGAATAGCCGTCGCCGGAGATGTCGATCACCCGCCGGGTGCCTTCGAAGCGGTTGGCGGCGAACTGGGCGGCGCCATGGTCGATGGCCGCCCCGATGGAGGTCCAGAAGGCGGTGCTGATCGGTGCCTCCGCCAGCCGGGCGGCGACATCGCGGGCACTGCGCTCATCCTCCACCAGCATCCAGCCGACCACCTGGTTCTGGAACCCGTCATCGGCCCATTCGATATAGGTGACGGCGATGCGGCCCAGGGAACCGGACCGGATGGCGTCCAGCACCTGGGGGCTGGTCAGGGCATCGGCATAGCCCTTGCGCTGAAGCTCCGCCTCCTGCCGGTCGACACTGCCCGACACATCCACCAGCAGCACCAGTTCCAGGTCGACAGGAAGGTCATGCTCCTGCGCCTTGGCCCGGCCAGAGGGCACCAGCATGACGGCCAGCAACATCAGGCCAGCTAGCATCCGGGAGAGCGCGGGGCCGATCCGGCCCCAAGCCGGGGGCGGCATGCCAAGCCGGGCCCCCATCCGGAATCCTGTCCCGCGGTATGCGCAAGCCATCGCCCGTCCCCCCGTCCTGGTCAGCGTGCCCCAGGCCAACCGTCGATGCAACGGCGCCGAGGCGGGGCCACGCACCAACCCACCGCCGGGGTACCCCCCCGGGGGGCCACACAGTACCGCCGGTCCGGCAGATATCCCCATTCCCGGCCGGTGTTTTGCCCTGGAACCGGTCTGCGTTCCGCGCTAGATGCTGCGGCCATGACACCCCTGCTCCGCCTTGCGCTGGAGGCCGGCCCCCTGGCGGTCTTCTTCGTCACCAATTCCCTCTACGGGCTTATGACCGGGACAGCCGCGTTCATGGTGGCGACCATCCTGGCGCTTGTCGCGTCCTGGCGGCTGGAACGCCGCCTGCCGGTGATGCCACTGGTCGGGTGCTTCTTCGTCCTGCTGTTCGGGGGGCTGACCCTGTGGCTTGAGGATGAGCTGTTCATCAAGATCAAGCCCACGGTGGTGAACCTGCTGTTCGCCACCGCCCTGTTCGCGGGCCTGGCCACCGGGCGCACCCTGCTGAAGGTGGTGCTGGGTACGGTGATGGAACTGCGGGAGGAAGGCTGGCGCATCCTCACCCTCCGCTGGGCGTGGTTCTTCGTTTTCCTGGCCGCCCTGAACGAAGGCGTGTGGCGCAGCATGAGCACGGATGCCTGGGTGAACTTCAAGGTCTTCGGCATCCTGCCCCTGACCCTGGCCTTCAGCGCCAGCCAGATCCCGGTCATCCTGCGCCACCAGATCACCCCGGAACCGGACGGGGCGCCTCCCACCGATCCGTGAGACACCTCCCGGTGAAAGGGGCTCATCTTGCCTGCCGCCGGGTGCTACCCTTCAGGGCGTCGGCGCTGGGGCCGACGGCAGGGGTTGATCATTGATGCAGGGTTACACCGATCAGGTCGTCTGGGTCACCGGTGCCTCTTCCGGGATCGGGGAGGCGCTGGCCAAGGAACTGGCGCGGCGGGGGGCGAAGCTGATCCTCTCCGCCCGCCGGGTGGAGGAGCTGGAGCGGGTGCGGGCCGCCTGCGGCGGGCACAATGCCCCGGTGGTGCTGGTGCCGATGGATGTGGCCGATCTGGACACGATCCCGGCCAAGGCGGCCCAGGCGCTGGATGCCTTCGGCCGGATCGACGCCGTCTTCAACAATGCCGGGATCAGCCAGCGCTCCCTGGTGGCGGAAACGGGGATCGCCGTGGACCAGCGGCTGATGCAGGTGAACTATTTCGGCACCGTGGCCGTGACCAAGGCGCTGCTGCCCCACCTGATGCAACGGGGTACGGGGCGCATCGTCTCCGTCACCTCCGTCGTCGGCAAGCTGGGCACGCCCTATCGCAGCGCCTATGCCGCCTCCAAGCACGCGGTGCATGGGTTCATGGAGGCGCTGCGGGCGGAGCTGGCCCAGGCGGGCAAGACCGGCATCGCGGTCCAATTGGTCATGCCCGGCTTCATCCGCACCCAGGTGTCCGTCAACGCGCTCACCGGGGACGGGCGGCCGCTCGGCAGCATGGACGATGCCCAGGCCCAGGGCATGGACCCGGATGAGGCGGCGCGCCGCATCCTGGACGGGGTGGCGCGCGGCGGGCAGGAGATCTTCGTCGGCGGCCGGCGGGAAGGCATGGGCCTGATGCTGAAGCGCCTGCTTCCCGCGACCGCCTTCGCCCGCTTCCTGGCCAAGGCAAAGGTGCGCTGACCCATGTGCGGGAGGGGGCTTCGGCCCCTTCCGCACAGGCTGTGCGCCCGCCCCTCAGAACGCTGCGCGCAGGGACAGGCGGTAGTCGCGGCCGGGCTGGGCCAACTGGTCCTTCAGGAAGGAGGTGGAATGCCGCACCTCCTCATCCGTCAGGTTCCGCACCTCCGCCAGCAGGGTGACGGCGTCGCCGCCGAAGGGATGCCAGTCCAGGGCGGCATTCAGGACGGTGTAGCCCTGCGTCTCCAGCTCGAACGGGCCCTCCCGGCCCTGGTCGTCGGCCCAGACCAGTTCCAGGCGCCCCGCGATCTCCGCCAGCTCATAGCCCAGCGTGGCGCGGGCGGAAAGCGGCGGGATGCGCGGGATCGGGCGGTCCGCATCCCGGTCCGTGGCCCGCACATACTCCACAGCCCCGTCCAGGGTGACGGTACCGGGACCGGCGGCCAGCGTCGTCCCCACCTCCACCTCCACGCCCCAGAAGCGGGCATCGGCGGCGCGGAACCGGGCGACGGGCAGGTCATCCTCCTCCGCCCCGGTGAAGGCCTCATAGATGAAGTCGGAATAGTCGGTGTAGAACAGGTTCAGGGCACCGAAGCGGCGGTCATCGGCGTATTTCAGCGTGCCTTCCACGCTGTGCGCCGTTTCCTCCCCCAGGGTGGGATCGCCCACCTCATAGGTGGCGGTGGCCAAATGCGGCCCGTCGGATAGCAGTTCCTCCGCATTGGGGGCCCGCTCCGTCCGCGCGAGGCTGGCACCGATCAGCCAGCCCCCGGGCAGGGTGTAGCCAGCCCCGGCGGACAGGCTGATGCCGGTGAAGTCCCGGTCGAAGGCGACGGCGTCCGACTCGATGGTCTGCCGCTCGATCCGCGCCCCGGCCTGGATGGACAGCGCCCCCAGGTCGACCTGCTGCATGGTGAAGGCACCGATCTGCGCGGTCTTGGACGGTGGCACGAAGGCCTCCTCCCCACGGGCATCGAAATCCCGGCCGCTGGACTGGAACCCGATGGCCCCGGACCAGTCCCCGCCAAAGGAAGCGGCCTTCTTCTGCACCAGTTCCACCCGGCCTTCCCAACCCTCGTTCAGGAAGCGGGTGCCGACCTCATCCCCCTCCAGCTCCACATGCTCGTAATCGGCATGGCCGAAGCGCAGGCGCGTCGTCTCGAAGGCCAGGAACTCCCCCTGGATCTCACCGGCCAGATCGAACCGGAACTGGTCCAGATCGATGCTGACCCCGTCCTCATGCCCGTGGCCGTGGTCTTCGTCATGATCCTCGTCATGCTCCTCCCCGTGGCCATGCTCATGGCCGACAGGCAGGCCGTATCTGCTGGTCAGGCCGGACAGGCTGACACCCAGGAAGCCCCAGTCGCCCAGGACCGACAGGCCGGCCGTGCCGCTGGTCTGGGCCGTGCCGGAATTCTCCAACCGGCCCCGGGCCTCCTCCTCGTGGGCGTGATCCTCGTCGTGGTCCTCGTCCCCATGGTCGTGCTCCTCCAGGGCCCGCAGTCGGGCGGAGCGGACATAGCCCGGAACCTCGTAATCGCCGGCATCGCGGGCGAAGGCGCTGACATGCAGCACGACCTGGCTGCCGATCGCGGTATCGACGGCCCCGGCGGCCAGCACCTCATCGGCATTGGCGCCATAGCCCAGCCGCATCAGCGCCCGCTGTCCAGCGCTGGGGAGGGCGGTCGGGATGCGGCCGTCCAGGATGTTGATGACACCGCCGACGGCGTTGTTGCCGTACAGCAGGGTGGCGGGGCCGCGCACCACCTCCACACGGCGGGCGGTGGCCAGGTCCACGGCGGGGGCGTGGTCCGGGCTGGTGGTGCTGGCATCGATGGTCCCGATG
>JBJOKR010000155.1:0-11904 GCA_046045995.1 Pseudomonadota bacterium
TCGCTGGGGGCGCGATCGGGGTCCTGGTGCGTTTCCATGAACACGGCGGCGCAGCCGACGGCCAGGGCGGCACGCGCCAGCACCGGAACGAATTCCCGCTGGCCGCCACTGGTCGCCCCCTGGCCGCCCGGTTGCTGCACGCTGTGCGTCGCGTCGAACACCACCGGATAGCCGGTCCGGGCCATGATCGGCAGGCTGCGCATGTCGCTGACCAGGGTGTTGTAGCCGAAGCTGACCCCGCGCTCGCACAGTAGGATGTTCTCATTCCCCGTGCTGGCGATCTTGGCAGCGACATTCTTCATGTCCCAGGGGGCCAGGAACTGGCCCTTCTTCACATTGATCGCCCGCCCCGTCTCCCCCGCCGCCAGCAGCAGATCGGTCTGGCGGCACAGGAAGGCCGGGATCTGCAACACATCCACCACCTCCGCCACCGGGGCGCATTGTTCCGGCGCGTGGATATCGGTCAGGATGGGGATGCCGAACCGCTCCCGGATCTCCGCCAGGATGGGCAGGCTCTTGGCCATGCCCAGCCCACGGGCGGTGGACACGCTGGTGCGGTTCGCCTTGTCGAAGCTGGTTTTGTAGATCAGGGGAATACCGAGCCGGCCCGTGATCTCCACCAGCGCTGCCGACATCTCCAGCGCATGATCGCGGGATTCAAGCTGGCAAGGACCGGCGATCAGGACGAAGGGCCGGTCATTCGCAATGACGTGTGGTGCGGCGGCATGGGGGGCGATGGCGTTGGGGCCGACGGTGACGGTGCGCATCTGGATCCCGATTGGCGACAGGCGGTCACCGTCACTCATACACCCGGCCGGCCAATCCTTGTACCGGAAGACCCATGCGGTCAGCGCGGGCCTAGGATTTGGTTGAGCTTCTGAAGGACAAGCGTCGTGTTGTCCCCCACGATCCGCTCCAGCCGGGCCTGCCCCTGCCGGACCTCCTCCAGCCCCTGCTTCAGGCCCTGGACGTCCTGCTTGAGCCCACCCACATCCTGCTTGAGGACGCTGACATCCTGCTTAAGCTCTTTAACGTCCTGCTTCAGAAAGTCCACATCCTGCCGCAGGCCCTTGATTTCCCCGGTCAGTCTTGTGTCCATCGCCGTGGTTTTGGCGGCGAGGTTTTCCAGCGCCGCCGCGGTCTGGACCGCGGGGGCGTAGCGGGTGGTGGCCTTGGGCTTGCCGGACAGGTTGGACATGGGCGGCTCTGTCATGGGGCCCAGGGCACTATCCTAACACATTAGTGCAGGGCGCCCAGCCCCTTTCCCACCTTTCGGCGATCAGTCGGCCCGCCGCCACACCCGTCACACCAGCCGGCTCTGCTCGATCGCTGCCCGGATGAAGCTGGTGAACAGGGGATGCGGCTCGAAGGGCTTGGACTTCAGCTCCGGATGGAACTGCACGCCGATGAACCAGGGGTGGTCGGGAAGCTCCACGATCTCCGGCAGGATGCCGTCGGGGGACAGGCCGGCGAAGCGCATGCCAACCGCCTCCAGCTTCTCCTTGTACTCGATGTTCACCTCATAGCGGTGGCGGTGCCGCTCCTCGATGATGTCCATGCCATAGATGTCGCGGACCTTCGTCCCCGGCAGAAGATGGCAGGCATAGGCGCCCAGGCGCATGGTACCACCCAGGTCGCCGCCGGCGGCCCGCTTCTCCAACTGGTTGCCCTTCACCCATTCGGTCATCAGGCCGACGACCGCCGGGTCGGGATGGCCGAATTCGCTGGAACCGGCGTGCTCCAGTCCAGCAAGATGACGGGTCGCCTCGATCACCGCCATCTGCATGCCGAAGCAGATCCCGAAATAGGGGATCTTGTGCTCGCGGGCGAATTGGGCAGCCTTGATCTTGCCCTCCGTCCCGCGCTCCCCGAATCCGCCGGGTACCAGGATGCCATCCACATCCTCCAGCCGGTGGATCGCTTCGCCGCTTTCGAAGATCTCGGCATCGATCCAATCGAGCTTGACCTTTACATTGTTGGCGATGCCGCCATGGGTCAGCGCCTCGCCCAGTGACTTGTACGCATCCAGAAGGCTCGTGTACTTGCCGACCACGGCGATGGTCACCTCGCCCTCAGGCTGGCGGACCCGGCGCACGATCTCTTCCCAGCGGGAAAGATCGGGCTTGCCCTCCGCCGACATGCCGAAGGCCTTCAGCACCTGGATGTCGAATCCTTGCTCATGATAGCTGATCGGCACCTGGTAGATGGTGTCGACATCCAGGGCAGCGATCACCCGCTCCTTCTGGATGTTGCAGAACAGGGCGATCTTGCGCCGCTCATTCTCCGGGATCTCCCGGTCGGCGCGGCAGAGCAGCATCTGGGGCTGGATGCCGACGGACAGCAGTTCCTTCACCGAATGCTGGGTCGGCTTGGTCTTCAACTCACCCGCCGCCGGGATATAGGGCAGCAGGGTGACATGGACGAACAGCGCCCGCTCCGACCCCACCTCATTCCCGAACTGGCGGATCGCCTCCAGGAACGGCAGGGATTCGATATCGCCCACCGTGCCACCCACTTCCACAAGGCAGAAATCCTCATCCGTCAGGTCGGCCTGGATGAAGTCCTTGATGGCATCGGTGATGTGGGGAATGACCTGCACGGTCCCGCCCAGGTAATCGCCACGGCGTTCCTTGGCGATCACGGTCGAATAGATGCGGCCGGTGGTGACGTTGTCGCTCTTCTTGGAGGACACGCCGGTGAACCGTTCATAATGGCCGAGGTCGAGGTCCGTCTCCGCCCCGTCATCGGTGACGAACACCTCCCCGTGCTGGTACGGGCTCATCGTGCCGGGATCGACGTTCAGGTAGGGGTCGAGCTTGCGCAGCCGGACCTTGAACCCGCGCGCCTGCAGCAGCGCACCGAGGGCGGCCGATGCCAGCCCCTTGCCAAGGGAAGAAACCACGCCGCCGGTGATGAAGATGAAGCGCGTCATGGAAGCCCAGTCCAATCAAAGCGTGTTACGACGGACCGTCTGGGACGGGCCGCTGTTCCGATCCGGGCCGAAACCGGCCCCCAAAAAGAAGAGGCGGCATGGTTACTGCCGCCTCCTGCGTTCCCAAAGACGCCTGGCGCCCCTCAATCCCCGGTGGGGACCTGCGGCTGTGCCGGCGTCGGGGCCGGAGTCTCCGCCGGGACCGCAGTTTCCGCCGGCGTGCTGAAATCCAAGGAGCCGGCCGGGCGCGTGCCCGCCAGGATGGCCAGGATCAGGCTGGTGGCGAAGAAGGCGGCCGCGAGGAATGCCGTGGCGCGGGTCAGCAGGTTGGCGCTGCCCCGGGTGGTCATCATGCCTCCCATGTTGCCGCTGCCCATGCCGAGGCCACCGCCTTCGGATTTCTGGATGAGGACCACGCCGACCAGCGCAATGGCAATCAGCAGGTGGATGACCAAAACCACCAATTCCATGATCTACCTTCGACCCTTTCGTCACGCCGGAGCGGTGGTGAATTCCCGCCCGGCCTTCCACAGCCCGACCCTGAACCGCAACACCCGTTCACAGGCGGCGCCCGTCCGCTGACGAGCGGTCGGCCGGTCCAATCGCGTTATCTTGTCGTCGGGCGGGTTACTTACAAGCTTGCCCGTGCGGATGCCAGTGCGTTTTAAGAATGGGCTGCCCGAGCGGGACCGGGTTCGTCCCGCCCGGTCCCACCAATCATGCCCGTCAGGTCCGATCGGGCGCCGCGGCGGCGATGGCCAGGAAATCCGCAGCCATCAGGCTGGCCCCGCCGACCAAGGCACCGTCGACATCGGCGATGGCCAGGATCTCCGCCGCGTTGGCCGGCTTGACAGACCCGCCGTAAAGGATGCGCACCGCACCGGACTCCGCTATCAGGGCCCCGATGGCGGCGCGGATGCGCCCATGCATGGCAGCGATGTCCGCGTTCGTCGGGGTACGCCCAGTGCCGATGGCCCAGACCGGTTCATAGGCGATCACGGTATTCGTTGCCGTTGCCCCCTCCGGGATGGAGCCACGGAGCTGGCCCTCCACCACCGCCTCCGCCTGCCCTGCATCCCGCTGCGCCTCGGTCTCCCCGACACAGATGATGATTGTCAGGCCGGAATTGTGGGCGGCGGCGGCCTTGGCGCGGACGGCGGCATCCGTTTCCCCATGGTCGTGGCGCCGTTCCGAATGGCCGATGATGACATGGCTGCAGCCCAGATCGGCCAGCATGGCCGCACTGATGTCGCCGGTATGGGCCCCTTTCTCTGCCGGGTGGCAGTCTTGCCCGCCCAGGGCGACCGGCCGGCCCGCCAGCACCTCCGCGATGGGGAAGACCAGGGTGGCCGGCGGGCAGAGCAGAAGATCCACCCCAGCTCCGTTGGCCCCAACCCCATTCGCCGCGGCCCCGTCGGCCACGGCGCGGGCAAGGGCCAGGCCCTCCGCCTTCAGACCGTTCATCTTCCAGTTCCCGGCGATCAGGGGGCGCCGTGCCATCGTCTCCTCCATTTGTTCCTGGCTGTTCTGCTGTGGCGGGCAGGCATCCGCGGCCCTTGCCGGGCCTTTCATGTCACCCCTGTTAGCAGCCGTGGCGCTGGATTTCCACCGGCAGCGCCCCTATACCGCGGAAGCACCCCCGCTGCGGCTTGCCGCACCGGCGGGCCGCTTCTATGATGCGCCGCTTTGCGCGGGCCGGTCACCGGCCCGCCCTTCCCATGAGATGATAGACGTTCGATGCTTCAATCCATCCGCAGCACCGTCGGGTCCTGGGTCGTCAAGATCCTGTTCATCCTTCTGATCGTCAGCTTTGCCGTCTGGGGCGTGGGCGATATGACCACCGGGTGGGTGGACCGAAGCGTCGCCAAGGTGGGCGACGTCTCCATCCAGCCGGAGGAGCTTCAGGAGGAGTTCCGGCGGGAAGTGAACCGCATGCGGGAGGTGTTCGGGCCGCAGTTCACGGAGGTCCAGGCACAACAGTTCGGCGTCGTCGACCGTACCCTGGAATCCCTGGTTCAGCGCGCCCTGCTGACCCAGGCCGCCAATGACGCCGGCCTGAGTGTGGGGGACCCGACCGTGGTGGAGCAGGTCCGCCAGTTCGAGGCCTTCCGCAACCCGCTGGGCCAGTTCGACCCGGAGGTGATGCGCTTCGTGCTGCGGCAGAACGGCTTCACCGAGCAGGCCTTCGTGGAGTTGATGCGGGCAGACATCGCGCGCAACCGCATGGTCGGTGCGGTCGGGTCGGGGGCCGATTCCCCTAGGCTGTTGGCGGAGGCGCTGTTCCGCCACCGGGCGGAGCGCAGGGTGGCCGATGTCGTCACCCTGCCTGTCAGCGCCATGGCGGAACCGGCCGATCCGGATGAGGCGACCGTCACGGCCTATCACCAGGACAATGCGGTCCGCTATACGGCACCGGAGTACCGGACCCTGACCGTCGCCACCCTGACCGCCGATGATCTGCTGTCCGGCGTTTCGGTGACGGATGAGGATCTGCGGGAAGCGTATGAGACCCGCAGCGACGAGTTCATCACGCCCGAAAGCCGCGACGTCGTCCAGGTCGTCGCCACCGACGAGGCGGCGGCCCGCAGCCTGGTTGAGGCGGTGACCGGCGGACAGACGCTGGAACAGGCGGCGGAGGCGGCGGGGCTGGCCACCGTCGACCTTCCGGCCTCCACCCGTGAAACGCTTTTGCCGGAAATCGTCGAACCGGTCTTCGCAGCCGAAATGGGGGCCACGGCAGGACCGGTGCAAAGCCCGTTCGGTTGGCATGTCTTCATCGTCCGCTCCATCATCCCCGGCGGTGAGCGCAGCTTCGAGGATGTACGGGAGCAACTGGCAATCGATGTCCGTCGGGAGAAGGCCGTCGACCAGCTGTTCGAAGTGGCGAACACCATGGATGACCGTCTGGCCGGCGGCGCCTCCCTGGAGGAGGCGGCCCAGGCCGTCGGCGCCAAGGTGGTGGCGCTGGAGCCGGTGGACAATTCCGGCCGCACCCGTGGAGGCGGGACGGTGGAGATCCCGGGCGTGCCGGTCGATACCGTGCTGGAGCGGGCCTTCGCCCAGCAGGCGGGGGAGACCAGCAACCTGATCGAATCCGGCGATGCCGCCTATTTCGCCGTCCAGGTGGCGGAGGTGGTGCCGTCTGCACTGCGGCCACTGGACGACGTGCGCGGTCAGATCATTGCGGATTGGAAGGCCGACCGCCGGAAGGAGGCCGCGACGGCCCAGGCGGAGGCCTTCGCCGCCCGCCTGCGCGACGGCGCCGACCCCGCCGCCCTGGCGGCGGAGGTGCCGGGGGCGACCTATGTCCGGACGGAGCCGCTGTTCCGCGTGGCGCAGGAGGCGGGCCCGGTTCCGCCGGCCCTGCGGGAGGCGATGTTCGGCGTGACGGCGGGGGAGGTTGCGACCGCCCCCGGCCAGGGTGCCGCCACGGTGGCCCGCGTCGTCGAGGTGATCCCCGCCGACATCACTCTGGGTGCAAGCCAGATCGAGCAGATCCGGACCGCCATGGGCGAGTCGGTGGCGAACGATATTGTGAACCAGTACCTTAATGGGCTGCGGGAACGCTATCCGGTGGAGATCAACCGCACCGCCATCAACGCAATCTTCAGCCCGCAGGAGTAAGCCGGTGCTGATCAGCCCCGATGAACGCGCCTTTTCCGATGATTATCGCAGCGGTTCCGCCCAGGTGGTGTGGACCCGCCTTGTGTCCGATCTGGATACGCCGGTTTCCGCCTTCCTGAAGCTAGCCCAGGGCCGGCCCAACACCTTCCTGCTGGAAAGTGTCACCGGCGGATCGGTGCGGGGCCGGTATTCCATCATGGGGCTGGACCCGGACCTGGTCTGGCGTTGCCGGGGGACAAGGGCGGAGATCAACCGGACGGCCGCCACCGACCCGGATGCCTTCACCCCCTGCCCGGAGCAGCCGTTGCAGGCCCTCGCGGCCCTGCTGGACGAATCGCGCATCGACCTGCCGAAGGAATTGCCGCCCATGGCGGCGGGGCTGTTCGGCTATCTGGGATATGACATGGTCCGGCTGATGGAACGGCTGCCGGACAGCAACCCGGATGAGTTGGACATCGACGATGCCTTCCTGATCCGCCCCACGGTGATGGCGATCTTCGATGGCATCGACAATGCCATCACCGTCGTCACGCCGGTGCGCGCCCGGGACGGGATGACGGCGGAGGATGCCTACAGTGCCGCCCGCGACCGTCTGGCCGCGGCGACGGCGGCCCTGGCCGGCCCCGTGCCCGCAGCCCATGAGACGACCCTGGACATCACCGCCCTGCCCCCGCCCGCCTCCAACACCACCCAGGCGGAGTATCATGCGGTGGTGGAACGGGCGAAGGAGTACATCCGCGCCGGTGACATCTTCCAGGTGGTGCCGAGCCAGAGATTCTCCGTCCCCTTCAAGCTACCGCCCTTCGCCCTGTATCGGGCACTGCGGCGGCTGAACCCGTCGCCCTTCCTGTTTTTCCTGAATTTCGGGCATCTGGCCGTCGTTGGATCCAGCCCGGAGATCCTGGTGCGGCTGCGGGACAACACCGTCACCATCCGCCCCATCGCAGGCACACGGCGCCGGGGCAAGGATGTGGCGGAGGACAAGGCCCTGGCCGCCGATCTCCTCTCCGACCCGAAGGAGTTGGCGGAGCATCTGATGCTGCTGGACCTGGGCCGCAACGATGTGGGCCGGGTGGCGAAGACTGGAACCGTCAAGGTGACCGAACGGTTCGTCATCGAATACTACAGCCACGTCATGCACATCGTCTCCAACGTGGAGGGGGAGGTAGATCCCGGCTTCACCGCGATCGACGCCCTGGCCGCCGGCTTTCCGGCGGGCACGGTCTCCGGCGCGCCCAAGATCCGGGCGATGGAGATCATCGATGAGCTGGAGAAGACCCGCCGCGGCATCTATGGCGGCTGCATCGGCTATTTCGCCGCCAACGGCACGATGGATACCTGCATCGCGCTGCGCACCGCCGTGATCAAGGACGGCACCATGTTCGTCCAGGCGGGCGGTGGTGTCGTCGCCGACAGCGATCCGGAGGCGGAGTACCAGGAGACGGTGAACAAGGCCAAGGCCCTGTTCAAGGCGGCGGAGGAAGCGGTGCGCTATGCCGCGGAAAAGCGGGACGGGATCTGACCCCGTCCCCCAGCTTGCCTGCCCTACCCCCGCCCCCGCCCCGGGAGGGGGCGTCAGGCGCTGCCGAAGAAGGTGAAGCCGGCATCCTCCACCGCGGTCCGGACCTGGGCCTCCGTCACCGGGCCTTCCACATGCACGGTTGCGGCCCCCAGGTCGACAAGGGCGCGCACGCCATGGCCGGTCCCTTCCACCGCGCGGGACACCGCGTTGGCGCAGCCCTGGCAGGTCATTCCGTCGATCCTGTAGCGGGTGCCGGTCATCCGATCCTCCGTCATCGTTCCATCACGATCCTGACCGCACAGCCTCCACCGCCGCACTGACCGGGATCAAGTGGATGCCCTTTTCCGGCAGGGTGGGCAGCCAGCGGGCAAGCGCGCGGGTGGTCACGTCATGGGGATGGCCGATGGCGATGGCCAGCCCCTCTGCCCGCGCCACCTCCTCCACCTTGCGCAGGGCCGCCTCCACGAAGGCCGGTGTCTGCTGATGGTCCAGGAAGACATTGCGGGTAGCCATAGGCACCCGGTGGCGGGCGGCCATTGCGGGGGCCACGGTCGCCGCCGTCGTCCGGCTGTCCAGGAAGAACAGCCCCCGCGCCGCAAGTTCCCCGAACACCACGTCCATGCCTGACGCATGGGCGGTGAAGCGGCTGCCCATGTGGTTGTTGATGCCCACGAACCCGTCGAAGGCCGACAGGCCGCGGGCCAGCCGGCGGCGCAGTTCCTCCGCCGGCAACGTGGTGAGAAGGGCATCGGGGCCGGGATCGGCTTCCCCCTCCGGTTCCATGGGAACATGCACGATCAATTCGTGCCCTGCCTGCCGCGCCGCGGCAGTCTGCGCCGGCAGGTCGCGGGCATAGGGAAGCCAGGCAAGGGTGAGCCGACCCGGCAGGGCCACCACCGCATCGCTGCGCCGCCGGTCGATGCCCATGTCATCGATGACGATCACCACCCGTGGTGCCCCCGGGGGTGGCGGCCCGTCCCGCGGGACCAGTGGGCGCTGCGACGGATCACCGGGACCGGGCGGAACCGGCACCGGCCCCGGCAGGGCGGCCATGGCGGTGGCCCCGGAGGTCGTCCCGGGGCCGGTCACATCATCCTCCGCCCCCGGCAGCGGCTCCTCGGTCGCTGGTATGGTCTGTTCCGGGTCCTGGGTCGGGTATGGGGCCGGGTATGGAACCGATGGAACGCGGGGCGCCTGGGTAGGCCGGGTTGGACGGTGGCCGCCAGCCGCCTGGGCATCCGTCTGCTCCGAATCCACCGTCGGCCCCTGCTCCACCACCGTGATGGTCCGGCGGATCTCCCCCTCGTCGCCTGCCAGGCGGTCGGCATTCCCAGGGTCCCCCCCGGTCAGGGCGCCGATCACCCCCGCCAGCACGGCCAGGAAAAGGCACCCCGCCAGGGCCAGGAGGATGACGCGCCGCCGCCCGGGGCCGCGCCGGCGGGGCCGGCCCGTCACCCATCCCTTGGTGCGCGCGGTCGCGCGTCCTGCCATCTGCCCGGATTTGCCCCCCCGGGGGGCGGTACGGCTGCCCCGTGGCCGCCCCGGATCACGCCCCCCTGCCATGGGATCAGGCCCCTCCATGGGGGGGGCAGCCGGTGCCCGGCCCGGCCATCAGCGTGTCCAGGATCGGGCAATCGGGCCGGTCATCCCCCGCGCACCGGTCCATCAGATCGGTCAGGGTGCGGCGCAGGGCTTGAAGCTCCGCAATCCTGGCATCCACCTCCGCCACATGGCGCGCGGCCATGGCGCGCACATCGGCGCTGGCCCGGTTGCGGTCCCGCCACAGGGCCAGAAGATCCGCCACCGCCGTCACCGGGAAGCCAAGCGACCGGGCACTATGGATGAAGCGCAGGGTTTCAACCTCCGCCGCCCCATAGTCGCGGTAGCCGTTGTCGCGCCGCTCCGCGGGCGCGATCAGGCCGACACTCTCATAATAGCGGATGGTCTTGGCGGATACGCCGGAGCGGCGGGCCGCGGCACCGATGTTCATTGGGTCAAGTCCCGGTCAGGCTGGACGCAGTCATGCACAACGGCGGTGGGGGCCGCAAGGTGCGGTGCTGGAAATCCCCCGACCGTCCTTGTACCGTGATATCCCAACCGGATGGACCCCTGGGTGCGCCATGCTTCTGCTGATCGACAATTATGACAGTTTCACCTGGAACCTCGTCCATTACCTGGGTGAACTGGGGGCGGATGTGGTGGTCCACCGCAACGATTCCCTGACGGTGGCCCAGGCCCTGGACCTGAAGCCGGAAGGGATCGTGCTGTCGCCGGGCCCCTGCGATCCGGACAAGGCGGGCATCTGCCTGCCCCTGATCGCCGCGGCGGCGGAACGGCGGATTCCCTTGCTGGGGGTCTGCCTGGGGCACCAGGCGATCGGCCAGGCCTTCGGCGGGCGGGTGGTGCGCGCACCGGAGCCGATGCACGGCAAGGTCAGCCCCGTCGCCCATGGCGGCGGCGGCACCATGGCCGGCCTGCCCAGCCCGTTCAAGGCCACCCGCTACCACTCCCTGATCGTGGAGCGGGAGAACCTGCCGGACTGCCTGGAGGCGGTGGCTTGGCTGGACGATGGCCGGGCGGACGGTCGGGCTGACGGCATGATCATGGCCCTGGCCCATCGGGACCTGCCGATCCATGGCGTGCAGTTCCACCCGGAAAGCATCGCGTCGGAGAATGGGCACAGGATCCTGGACAACTTCCTGACCCTGGGCAACATCAGCCGGCCGGGCCACAACCGGCCGACCGGCATGGCAGCCTGAGGAGTGGGGGCGCATGACCGGGGACATGGGCGATTTCAAATCCCTGCTGGCGAAGGTGGCGACCGGCACCCCCCTGACGGAGGGGGAGGCTGAACAGGCCTTCGCCATCATCATGGCGGGCAACGCCACGCCGTCCCAGATGGGCGGGTTCCTGATGGCGCTGCGCGTCCGCGGCGAAACGGTGGATGAGATCACCGGTGCCGCCCGCACCATGCGGGCCAAGGCGGTGCAGGTGGACGCCCCGCCGGGCACCATCGACACCTGCGGCACCGGGGGCGATTCCCACGGCACCTACAACATCTCCACCGCCGTCGCCTTTGTGCTGGCCGGATGCGGGGTGCCGGTGGCCAAGCACGGCAACCGCGCCATCTCCAGCAAATCCGGTGCTGCCGATGTCCTGGCAGCCCTGGGCGTCAATCTGGATGCCGATTTCAGCCTGGTCCGTACGGCCCTGTGGGAGGCGAATATCGGCTTCCTGATGGCCCCGCGGCACCATACCGCCATGCGAAACGTGGCCCCGACCCGGGTGGAACTGGGCACCCGTACCATCTTCAACCTGATGGGCCCGCTGTCCAATCCAGCCCAGGCGAAGCGCCAGTTGCTGGGCGTGTTCGACGGCAAATGGGCGGAACCGATCGCCCGGGTGCTGCACCGCCTGGGGTCGGAGGCAGCTTGGGTCGTCCACGGCAGCGACGGGCTGGATGAGATCACCACCACCGGCCCCACCCGCGTCGCCGCCCTGAAGGATGGGCAGGTCGCCAGCTTTGTCATCGTGCCGGAGGATGCGGGCCTGTCGCGATCCACCCTGGCCGACCTGCGCGGCGGCGATGCGGAGGTTAATGCCGCAGCTCTCCGCGCCGTGTTGGCGGGGGAGCCGGGGGCCTACCGCGACATCGTCCTGTTGAACGCCGCGGGCGCCCTGATCGTCGCCGGGCGGACATCGGACCTGAGGGAAGGGGCGGCGCAGGCCGCCGAATCCATCGCCAGCGGCCGGGCGCAGCATGCTCTGGACCGGCTGGTTGAGATAACCCATCGCGAGATCGTGACGGAAGAATGAGCACACCCGA
>JBJOKR010000156.1:0-11873 GCA_046045995.1 Pseudomonadota bacterium
CCAGGGCAGCGCCATCGTCCACGGCTCCATCGCCGGCTCCCAGCCCAGCGCCACGCTGGACCAGAGCGCCATCGACGACCTGTTCTGAGGATCGGGCATGGTGTCGGCCGCGATCCGCCCGACCCGAGGGCTGGTCGCCCCCCGTCACCGACCGAATCACCACCCTCACCTGCCGCCGCCGGATGGACATGCACGCCGGGCAGTCGACAGGCACGTCGCACCTGGGATCCATCCCCATTGATTGAACTTAAGCCGGATTTCGAGAAAGATACATTTAGGCCAACGCAACGCGATCGAGGGTCAACCGATGGAAGGCGGCAGCAAGCGCGCAGCGGATCAAAAAGCCTGGGATGATCTTCTGGCGTTCTTCAACCGCTTTCCCACCTCAAACACCCTGTTCCGCGGGCATGGATCCGATCGCTATAAGCTGATCCCCAAAGTGGGCCGCCCCTATGGCGGACGGGACATCTATGATCCCCATCGCGAGCGCGTGGTCTTTGAGAACTTCAAGCGGCGCGCCTTTCTGAAGGTACCGGCCAACCTAGAAAACGACTTGGATTGGCTGGCGGTGGCCCAGCACCATGGTTTGCCCACCCGCCTTCTGGATTGGACGCCGAATCCGTTGGTCGCCGCCTTCTTCGCAGTTTCGACCCATTCCGCCGGCGGCGATGCCTCACGGATCTATGCCCTCCGGATCAGGGAGGATATGCGGATCAAGCAGGATGCCAAGCCCTTCGACCCAACCATGACAGATGTCGGCTTTCACATTCCGCCCTATGTCTCGGATCGGGTGGGAGCCCAGCGGGGTTGTTTCTCCGTACATCCGGACCCGACCTCCCCCTATCATCCTCAGGGGCTCCAATGGCATGATGTTCCCGCTTCGGCCTGTGCCTTTGTGCAGCGACGGCTGTTCGCCTTTGGTGTCGATGCCTCGACGATCATGGCTGATCTGGATGGCTTGGCGCGCGCCTTGGAGTGGCAATATCTATCCGGTGTCGGTGTCGGCAAGGTGAACTTCTGACGGGAGGTAATCATGGCTGTACAGGCAAAGCCACGGGCATTGCTGACCCCGGACCAGCAGACGCGGATCGCCGAAGCGCTGTCGCCCCAGGTCGTCCTGGACAGGGCCGGAAGCGATCTGAAGAGATTGTCCGACATGACCGAGATCGATGAGGTCGATGTGATCACGGACATGATCGATGGAACGGCCACCTGCGCCAAGGGCATCTTCAATGTCTATGTGGTCCTGAAGTATCAGAAGCCCAAAGTGTTTGAATCCTATGATTCCTTTCCCGGCAGCTTCACGGCCCGGATCGATCCCGGCGGTGCCGTTGTCTTCGATGAGGTGAAGGTGGATACCTCCGCCTTCTACGCCTGACCCCGGTCCCCATCGCGCCCGATACGTCTGCCCTGTGACATCGATGCCCCCGGGGTGCTATAGGGGCGTCAGGACAGTTGAGCGGGCCGATGATGAGCATTCCGTCCAGCATGATCGATGGTCTGCCGACGGCGGGAGCGGCAGCCCCCGCGGCGCCCGATCCGGTGTCCGGGGCGCGCCGGCTGCTGGCGCGTCTGCGCGACATCATGGCCGGCAGCGGCTCCGCCCAGGACCGGCTGGACAAGATCGTCAAGACCATCGCCCATGAGATGGCGGCCGATGTCTGCTCCTGCTACGTCATGCGGGCGGGGGAGGTGCTGGAGCTGTTCGCCACCATCGGCCTGAACCCCGACGCCGTGCACAAGACCCGGATGCGGGTGGGCGAAGGCTTGATCGGCGATGTGGCGGCCCATGCCCGGCCCGTCGCCCTGGCCAATGCCCAAAGCCATCCGAACTTCGCCTACCGCCCGGAAACGGGGGAGGACCCGTTCAACGGCTTCGCCGCCGTACCCATCCTGCGCGGCGGCAAGGTGCGCGGGGTCCTGGCCATCCAGCATGCCGCCCGCCGCGATTACGATGAGCAGGAGGTGGAGACCCTTCAGACCATCGCCATGATCGTGGCGGAGCTGGTGGCCGGCGGCGATCTGGTTGACCGGGCGGAACTGTCGGTCGCCAACGACCTGGTGCTGCTGCCCTCGCGCCTGGACGGGGTCAGCCTGAACCGCGGGGTGGGCATGGGCCTGGCGGTGCTGCACCGGCCCCAGCTCACCATCCGGCAGATGGTGGCCGACGATCCGGAGACGGAGCTGGCCCGGCTGCGCGCCGCGGTGGACAGCATGCATTCCGCCATCGACCAGCTGCTGATCGCGGTCGGCGAGTCGGAGGGGGAGCATGCGGAGATCATGCAGACCTACCGCCTTGTCGCCTCCGACCGCGGCTGGCTGAACCGCATCCGCGAGGCGATCCGCACCGGCCTGACGGCGGAGGCGGCGGTGCAGCGGGTGCAGAACGACAACCGCGCCCGCATGCAGTCCATCGCCGATCCCTATCTGCGCGACCGGCTGCTGGACCTGGACGACATCACCAACCGGCTGCTGATGCATCTGGCCGGCAAGCCGGTGGATGCCATGGGCGGCACCCTGCCGGACGAATTCGTGCTGGTCGCCCGCAACCTGGGTCCGGCGGAGTTGCTGGATTACGACCGCCGCCGCCTGCGCGGCCTGGTGCTGGAGGAAGGGGCGGCCTACAGCCATGTGGCCATCGTCGCCAAGGCGCTGGACATCCCCGTCGTCGGCCAGTGCAGCGAGGTGTTGAGCCGGGTGGAGCCGCTGGATTTCCTGATCGTGGACGGGGACAACGGCCAGCTGTTCGTCCGCCCCGCCGACGATATCCAGGAGGCGTTCCACGCCAGCCTGTCCGCCCGCCAGCGCCGCGCCGCGGAGGTGGCGAGCCTGCGCGACCTGCCCGCGGTGACGCGGGACGGGGTGCCGGTGCAGCTGATGTTGAACTGCGGCCTGCATATCGACCTGCCCCACCTGAAAGCGACGGGGGCGGACGGGATCGGCCTGTACCGGACGGAGATCCCGTTCATGGTGCGGGCGACATATCCCGACGTGGCCGCCCAGCAGGAAGCCTATGCCAAGGTGATCGAGGAGGCGGGGGACCATCCCGTCACCTTCCGCACCTTGGATGTGGGAGGGGACAAGTCCCTGCCCTATTTCCCCGAACTGGGGGAGGAGAACCCGGCGCTCGGCTGGCGGGCCATCCGCATCGGGCTGGACCGGCCGGCCATGCTGCGCAAGCAGCTGTGCGCCATGCTGCGGGCCGCCAACGGCCGGCCCCTGCGCATCATGTTCCCCATGGTGGCGGAGGTGGCGGAGCTGGACCGCGCCCGCGCCATCCTGGACCTGGAGGTGGGGCGCCTGGCCCGGGCCGGCATTCCGGCGCCGTCGGTGCTGAAGGTCGGTGTGATGATGGAGGTCCCGTCCCTGCTGTTCCAGCTGGAGGCGCTGCTGGAGCGGGTGGATTTCATCTCCGTCGGTTCCAACGACATGCTGCAATACCTGTTCGCCGCCGACCGCGGGAACCCCAACATCAACAACCGTTACGACCTGCTGGCCCCGGCCATGCTGCGGATGCTGCGGGGGCTGGTCCAGGCCTGCGACGCCAAGGGCGTGCCGCTCTCCCTGTGCGGGGAGATGGCGTCCCGCCCGCTGGATGCGATGGCCCTGCTGGGCCTGGGAATGCGCTGCCTGTCCATGTCCCCGCCCACTTTCTTCGACATCAAGGGGATGGTGCGCTCCCTCGACCTGGGCGCGCTCAGCGCCTACATGGATGGCCTCTACCTCTCCCCCGCCCGCACCCTGCGCCCCCTGCTGAAGGCCTTCGCCCGCGACCACGGCGTGCGGTTGTAGATACCCCTCCCCCTTGAGGGAGAGGTGGTCGGAGACCCTCCTTCAAAGGATGAGAGGGGGTCCGCCTTCCCCGCGACACCCGGCCCCGGCCACCCTCCCCTTGCGGATCGGGGCGATCCGCGCTATCTACCCGCCGCGTGCGCCGGACCGTGCCGGTGCCGACAGGTTTCATTCGCCCGGCCGCGGCCGGTCCCGTTCCCAGGAGCGCCGATCCATGACCCCCACCACCAACAGCCGCATGTCCGTCGGTTTCGTCTTCGGCCTGCTGGGCGCCGGGGCGATGGGCGTGGTCTTCGCGATCATTGGTGCATCGGCTGGTGGCCCCGGTCTGGCGGTTGCGCTGGCAGCGGCGGGTGCCGGCGTCGGTGCGGGCATCGGCGGCCTGATCGGTGCGGCTTCCGTCCCGCCCGCGGCGGCAACCGACGAGGACTGATCCCCGTCCATCCGCGGGATCCCCCCGGGCGCAGACAATACGAAGCCGATCCGGGTCACGCCATGTCGATTGCAGCCCCGGGGCCAGGGTTTCGCAGCCTGGCATGGCGCAGCGGCCGGCAGCCCGATCACGCCCCGGCCAGTCGGACGTTCGCCAACCCATCCTCCCCCGCCAGATGGCGCAGCGCCCGGGTGATGGCGGGCAGGTCCTTCTTCCACACCCGCTCCAGCGGGGTGACGGTCACGTCCCACCCCTTCACCGTTCGACGATGGGTCCAGGTGGCGATCACCCGCCCCTGGCGCAGCACCACCGGGCTGATCCAGCCGGCCGTGCGGTAGACTGCGGGGCGGAAGCGGTCATCCAGGTACTGGCCGGTATCCACATGGCCCAGAAGCCAGGGATCGAACAGGGGGATGATGGTGATGGCCCCTGGGGTCGGCTCAGCCTCCCTCAGCACGGCTTCATCCCGCGCCAGCAGATAGGTGCTGCGCCCGGCCAGATCCACCCGCATCAGATCGGGCCCCAGCGCCGCCAGGGCCGCCGCCACCGGCCCGGCGGGAAGGCCGGTGAACTTGCGGATATCCGCCGCCGTCGCCGGTCCGAAGGCGGACAGATAACGCCGGACAAGACCGGGCAGCGCCGTCGCCCCGTCCTGTACCGTCCCGCCCGGTACCGCCCCGCCACCGCTCCAGACCGGCCCCAGCCAATCGGGTAAGTGGACGAATTTCGCCTCCCGCTCCTCCCCCGCCGCAGCGCCCCCGGCGTCGCCATCGGCCCCCGGACGCAGGGGCGGACCGTGGCAGACATGGCCAAGCGCGCAGGCCAGCTTGATCACCCCGCCCCAACTGTGTTCCAGCCAGGGCCGGGCCCATTCCCCCAGCACGGGCACCAGCCGGCGGGACAGGTCCATCCGGCTGTGCGGTCCATGGCCGGCCAGGGTGTCGCGCACAGCCTGGACCAGCAAGTCCACCTGATCCGGGGTCAGGCCGCCCTTCGCGTACCATGCATGATAGCCGCCGATCGCGAGGCGGCGGACGGCCCGCAGCAGGGCCACATCCTCCCGCGCCATCAGGTGCAGGGTACTCCGGTGGCCCCACAGCTTCACCAGGCTGCGGTCCCGCCACAGCGCCCCTTCCGCCGCGGCGGCCGCAAAGCCGGCCGCGGTGCGCGCCCGCAATTGCAGGATGGCGGCCGACTGCACCTGGGCCTGGGCCCCCAACACGGCCCGGGCGGCGGTGACCGCATCCCCGGCCGGGGCGGTCAGGTGCTGGCGCGCCAGCCGGAAGGCCAGCGCCTGGGGAACGGAAACCTGCATGGCGGACCCCAGCCATAACGGCAAAGATGGGAACATTGAGTGAACAGTACCCTGCCCCAGTTCCGGCCGGTCGACAAGCCCCTCGTGCCGGGGCGGGCGACACCCCGCTTTTCCGGCCACGTCGCGCGGCTTTACTATTGCGGGGGCGCAATTCCTCTGAATGATAGAGGCAAGAATAGAAAAGAAGTGGGGGGAATGATGGTGCGGGTGGGCGTGGGCCGGGTGGGTTCGGTTTTGACAGCGCTGGCACTATGGGCGACCCTTCCCTCGGGCGCCGGGGCGGAGGCTACGACCTGCGGCGCGGCCCCGGCCCAGGAACCGCTCTATCTCCGCGGCGGGATGAACGGCTGGGTTCCGGCCCCGGAATACCGGCTGGACTGGGACTGCGATGCCTATGTCCTGGCCGTGGACCTGCAGGGGATGCAGGATTTCAAACTGGCCGATGCCGCCTGGACCCCCGCATCCAGCTTCGGCGGTACGGCCGATTCACCGCCCCGCGCCGCCACCGGCCCGGTGGAGATCCCGATCGCCCGGGCCGAGTCGGGCGGCTCCCGCAACCTGTCCTTCCGCTTCGATGGGGAACACCGGCTGCGGCTGGATTTCCCCGACGGTGCGCCGCGCCTGACCATTACGCCGGGCGGCGGGGCTTCAGCGGCACCGGCGACCAATGATCCGGCCGCCGCCCATCTGCGCTTCGACAGCCGGAACACGGCGCACAAGGCCCCGTTCGGGGCGCAGCCGGCGGGAACGCCCGTGCGCTTCACCCTGGGTACCGGGCCGGGGGTGCGGTCGGTGACCCTGGTGGTGGAACGCCGGGTGCTGGAGGGGAACCAGGAACACCTGGCCTATCTGGAGCCCCAACGCATCCCCCTGACCCGCCAAACCGACGGTTCGGGCTGGAGCGGGGAGCACCGGTTCGACACCATCGGCGTCTATGGCTACTGGTTCGAGGTGGCGACGGACCAAGGGACCCTGATCGTCCAGAACAACACCGCCCCCATTTATTGGACACGGGAAAGGGGTGCCAACGGGCCGGGCACCGTGGCACCGGCGCCCACCGATCCGGACAGCATCCGCCGGTTCCGCCACACCGTCTATGATCCGGGGTTCACGGTGCCCGGCTGGGCCCGGGACGCTGTCTATTACTACATCTTCCCGGAGCGGTTCCGGAACGGCGACCCCGCCAATGATCCCAGGGTCGGCGTCGACACCTACCAGGACAAGGGGGTGGAGGTGCATGGGCGCTGGCTGTCCGTCCCCTACCGCCCCGGATCGGGCGACGGGTCGGATGCGGTGTCCAGCAATGATTTCTTCGGCGGCGATCTGGCCGGGATCATCGAAAAGCTGGACCATATCCGCGATGTCGGCGCCAACACGATCTACATGACCCCCGTCTTCCAGGCGGCCAGCAACCACAAATACGATACGGCCGATTACCGGATGATCGATAGCCGGTTCGGCACCAACGCCGATTTCGAGCGCCTGGTCGCCGCCGCGGCGGAGCGGGGCATCCGCGTGATCGTGGACGTGTCCCTGAACCACACAGGCCGGGATTCCCCCTATTTCGACCGCTTCGCCAAATGGCCGGGTATCGGTGCCCTGGAAGGGGGGCAGGTGCGGGCGGACAGCCCCTATGCCGATTGGTACCGCCTGAACCCCGATGCCGCCGATCCCGATGACCGCTATGTCGGCTGGACCGGGGCGAAGGACCTGCCCGAGCTGAACGAGGCAAGCCCCGCCTTCCGCCGCTTCGCCTATGGTGCGCCGGACGGCGTGATGCAGCTGTGGCTGGACCGCGGGGCGGCGGGCTGGCGCATGGATGTGGCGCCCTGGGTCCCCGATGATTTCTGGCGGGAATGGCGCCAGGCGGTGAAGGCCCACCGCCCCGATGCCCTGACCATCGCGGAGACATGGTTCGATTCGTCCAAGTATTTCCTGGGCGACACCTTCGACACCACCATGAATTACATCTTCCGCAACGCGGTGCTGGATTTCGCCGCTGGCGGCAACGCGGCGGCCAATTACCGCAACATCGAGCTGATGCGGGAAGTGTATCCGCCCCAATCCTTCTTCGCCCTGATGAACCTGCTGTCCACCCATGATGCCGCCCGCAGCCTGCATGTCCTGGGCGATCACGGGCATGATCCGGCGGCGGCGGATCTGGCCAAGCGGCGCTACCGCCTGGCCCTGCTGTTCCAGATGACCTTCCCCGGTGCCCCCGCCATCTTCTACGGGGATGAGGTGGGGTTGGGCGGCGGCGACGATCCGGACAACCGCCGCCCCTTCCCCTGGGCGGACCAGGGCGGCAGCCCGGACATGGAGATGCTGGCGACCGTGCGCCAGTTGACCGGCCTGCGCCGCGACCACGCCATCCTGCGCCATGGCAGCCTGTCGGCCCCGCTGTACACGGACCGGAACCTGATCATCCTGCTGCGTGAGCTGGACGGGCAACCGGCCCTGGTGGCGCTGAACAACGGGGAGGAGGCGCGGACCCTGTCGCTTCCCCTGCCCCCGACCCTCACCGGCAGGACGGTGACCGACCTTCTGACCGGCCGGGAGATGACGCTTCCCGGTGACACCCTGTCCCTGGAGGTTCCGGCCTTGGGCGGGGTGGTCCTGGTGGGCGGAAAGTGACGGCCATAGCCGCCATGAAGCACCACAGGACCGCACAATGACGACGATGGCCGTCATTTTCGGCGCGTCCGCGGTCGTTGCCGGCTGGGGCCGGCTTGGTGTTTGACCCGGCGGTCGCTCTGGCATGGGGACCACAGGCTGTGCCAGGGGCGTGGGCGGGTCCGGGCTGGACAGGCATACGGATGAAGTCATATAAAAGGTTCAATAAAAAATTGCTTGATTTGCCTTGACAGGGCACGCCCTGGGCTTAATCTTACACCCGCATTCGTTACATCGCTCCGGCTTTCATGCACGCCCACTTACTGGTTGGCGGCACAGGATGCTCGCATGCATCGAAACTGATCAACCGATGGAAAGGATATGCTATGTTGAAGGTCACATTCCGCGTGGTCGGCCTGTACTGCTATCTGCCCGTTCTGCGCTTCGACAATCTGAACCCGTCCAGCACGGTGAAGCAGGTGATGGACACGATCGCCGCCACCAACCCGGGCTTCTCCTATGACGGTGGCGATGAGGTCCACAGCATGGGCTACACCTTCACCGACCAGTCGGTGGAGCCGAACAATGTTCTGAAGCGGCCGGCCAACGGCTTCCGGGACCTGTCGGAGTCCCTGGGCAACACCGCGCTGGTCTGGCAGTACTACCGGTCGGTCACCGTGCCGATCGGCGGTACGAACTATGAGGTGAAGATCATCTCCCCCGGCCAGCCGAAGTTCAGCGTGACCCCGCTGAACGAGGACCTGATCCTGCCGCCCGGCTCCAGCAGCGACATCTGCTTCAACCTGACCTGGCGCCTGGTCCAGATCCAGTTGACGCCGGAGGCTCTCCAGGCCCGCCTGGCGGCCCGTCAGAAGTCGATGGCCATGGCCTGATCCCGTCGCTGCGACCCGCAACGGGCGCACGCAAACGAAAAGGGCCGTCCCGTCACCGGGGCGGCCCTTGTCTTTTCATGTCCATCCCGGGCGGGTCAGCCGGCCGGCCACCCACCCCTCACGCCGCCAAGGCGGGGGCGACGGCGAGGGGGGCCGCCGTCTTCTGCGTGATCTCATCCACCGTCACGGCCGGCGCCAGTTCGATCAGGGTCAGGCCGCCCGACCCATGCTTGTCCACGGTGAAGACGCCCAGATCCGTGACCACCATGTCCACCACCCGGGTGCCTGTGAGCGGCAGCGTGCAGGCGGGAAGCAGTTTGGGGTCCAGGGCGCCGGTGGCCTTGTCCACGGCGCAGTGTTCCATCACCACCACCACCTTCTTCACCCCGGCGACCAGATCCATGGCACCGCCCATGCCCTTGACCATCTTGCCCGGGATCATCCAGTTGGCCAGATCGCCGTTGGCCGCCACCTGCATGGCGCCCAGCACCGACAGGTCGATATGCCCGCCGCGGATCATGCCGAAGCTGTCCGCACTGCTGAAGAAGCTGGTTTGGGGAAGCTGGGTGATCGTCTGCTTGCCGGCATTGATCAGGTCCGGATCCTCCTCCCCCTCATAGGGGAAGGGGCCCATGCCCAGCATGCCGTTTTCCGACTGCAGGGTCACATGCATGCCCTCGGGGATGTAGTTCGCCACCAGGGTCGGGATGCCGATGCCCAGGTTCACATAGAAGCCGTCGCGCAGTTCGCGTGCTGCGCGGGCGGCCATTTCATCACGGGTCCAGGCCATAATGTCGGTCTCCCTTCCTCAGCCGCGCTTGCGGGTGGTGCGCTGCTCGATCCGCTTTTCGTAATTCTTCCCCAGGATGATGCGCTGGACGAAGATGCCGGGCGTGTGGATTTGGTCGGGGTCCAGGGTGCCGGGCTCCACCAGATGCTCCACCTCCGCCACGGTCACGGCACCGGCCGTCGCCATCATGGGGTTGAAGTTCCGCGCCGTCTTCCGATAGATCAGGTTGCCTTCGGTATCGCCGGTATGGGCCTTGACGATGGACAGGTCGGCACGCAGCCACCGCTCCATCACATAGGTCTCCCCCTCGAATTCCCGGATCTCCTTGCCTTCGGCCACCAGGGTGCCGACCCCGGTCTTGGTGAAGAAGGCGGGGATGCCCGCGCCGCCGGCGCGGATGCGCTCGGCCAGGGTGCCCTGGGGGTTGAACTCCAGCTCCAGCTCACCGGACAGGAACTGCTGGGCGAACAGCTTGTTCTCGCCCACATAGGAGCTGACCATCTTGGCGATCTGCCGCGTCTCCAGCAGAACGCCCAGGCCGAAGCCGTCCACGCCCGCATTGTTGGAGATGACGGTCAGGCCCTTCACGCCCGACAGCTTGATGGCCGCGATCAGGTTTTCCGGGATGCCGCACAGGCCGAAGCCGCCGGCCATGATCGTCATGTCGTCCCGCAGCAGCCCGGCCAGGGCCTCCACGGCGTCGGAATAGACCTTCTTGCTCATGGCGGACGGTTCCCTCCCTCGCTCTCCTGTCGCGGTGCGGTAGGCTCTACGCCGGGCCCGCCCCGGAGTCAAGAATTGGAAGTCGAATCACCTTTCATGTTTGGGCATCCGGTGCCGTCGCCCCTGTCGCGGACCGGTGAATTCTCCCGGTTGCAGAGATACGTGCAACCGCATTTGTGCGGATGCTCTTGCAGAAACAAGCCCACGGCCCAGGAAAGGACGATAGCCCGTTCATTCCATCTTCACGGGCACCATGGCCCGTGGCACCCTGATCCCCATCCCCGTCCCGGCCCAACAATCCGCGGTCAGACACCCATGCTCCTGGTTCCGGAAGCCCTTCAGACCGACCGGCTGACCGCCACCCGCCTGACAGAGGCGGACCGGCACCTGATCGCGGCGATGCACCAGGATGCCGATGCCATGGTCCGGATCGGCGGCCTGCGCGATGAGGCCGGCACCGAGCGCTACATGGCTTTCAACCTGCGTCACTGGGCGGAGAAGGGTTTCGGTGTCTATATGCTTCGGGACCGGGCCAGGGGTGAATTCCTGGGCCGCGCCGGCCTGCGCCACCGCCCCCCGGCGGAGGGGGAGGGGGTGGAGATCGTCTACGCCCTGCTGCCGGTGGCCCAGGGCCGGGGGCTGGGGCCGGAGTTCCTGGTCTGCTTGTTGGGTCTGGCGCGCGGGCCCTTGGGCCTGAGCTCCGTCATGGCCATGATCGAACCGGAGAACACACCGTCTCTCCGCGTGGCGGAGCGGGCGGGATTCCAGGTAACGGGGGAAGTGGTCCGCACAGGGCGGCGGCATCTGGAACTCACCCTCGCCTTTCCGGCACCGGGCGACACAGCCTGCAACCCCTAGGTTCACCGACCCGACCCTAAGAACCGCTGTTCAACCCAATCCCTTATGCTATGGTGTGGCCCCCTCCAAGGGGGAGGGAGAGGCGACAATGGACCTGCGGCAGCGACATTTCCAGTCGTCGGCGCGGGGATAGCGAAACGGAATGCGATGAAGATCACGATCGAGCGTGCGGCGCTGCTTCGGTCCCTCGGCCACGTTCAGAGCGTGGTGGAACGCCGGAACACCATTCCCATCCTGTCCAACGTTCTGCTGCGGGCTGAGAACGGTGATCTGTCGCTGACCGCGACAGACATGGATCTGGAGATCGTGGAGAGCGTGCCTGCCGACATCTCCCGCCCGGGCTCGGCCACCGCGCCGGCCCATACGCTGTATGACATCGCCCGCAAGCTTCCCGATGGCAGCCAGGTCGAACTGGACGCAACGGGTGACCTGCTGACCCTGCGGTCCGGCCGGTCC
>JBJOKR010000157.1:0-11677 GCA_046045995.1 Pseudomonadota bacterium
GCGGGGTGTCTCTGGGGAGGGAAGGGGGCGCGGGGCGGCGGGCGGGCGGCCCCCATTGGTACAGGCAACCCGATGGAATAAAGGCCATGGGCCCGGCCGGGACAAGGCGGCCCGGCGCATGGCGGGGTCCCAGGCGGCGCACCCGCGTTCAGGCGTAGGCGAGTTCAGATGTAGGTCGGTGCGAGCGCAGCGAGGGCCGACACGCCACGGGCACCGTACCGCGAAGGACCGTCACCCCTCGGGCCTTCGGCCCTCGCGAGCGACCTACCGGGTCGGTGCCGCAGCACCGGTGCGCAGCACCACGACGGCCCGGGCCCCGCCATCCGGCCCGTTGGTTATGGTCAGGCCGCCGCCGTGCAGTTCCGCCAAGCGCTTGACAATGGACAGGCCCAGCCCGGCCCCGCCATGGTCGCGCCGGAAGGCGTCATCCACCTGAAGGAAAGGCGTGCCGACCCTGGCCAGCACCTCCGGCCGGTAGCCGGGCCCCGTATCCGTCACCGTCAGGTGGAAGGCCTGGGCATCGGTGTCCACCGTGATGCCGATCATCCCGCCGGGGGGGCAGAACTTCATGGCGTTCGACAACAGATTCAGGACGATCTGGCGCAGGATGCGCCGGTCCAGCACGAAGGCGCTTAGGTCCGGCGGCACCCGCGTTTCCACTGTCAGGTCGCGCCGGGCGAACCCCACCTCCAGCCCGCGCAGGCATTCGCCGATGATATGGCGCGGGTCCGTCCGTTCCGGGCGCAGGGGGACGGCATCGCTGTCCAGGCGCGACACATCCAGGATATCGTTGATCAGGCCCAGCAGATGCTGGCCGCTGGACAGGATGTCGCCAGCGTAGTCCAGGTAACGGGGATCGCCCAGGGGGCCATACACCTCCTCCCGCATGATCTCGCCGAAGCCGATGATGGCGTTCAGCGGGGTGCGCAGTTCGTGGCTCATCACCGCGACGAAGCGGGATTTCGCTTCATTGGCGGCCTCCGCCCGGTGCTTGGCCTCGACCAGGGCCGCCTCAGCCGCCACCCGTTCCCGCGCCAGCCGCTCCGCCGCGATCAGGGTGGCCGCCGTGGCCAGCATGGGCTGAAGCCCCTGCACCACCGCATCGTCATAGCCGCCGGGCCGGTCGGCCAGCCCGACCACGCCCACGGTCACACCGCCCGACGACAGGGGCACCGCCATATAGGCGTCCAGCACCATGGGGATGTCGGGATGGGGGATGTCGGGATGGGGGATGTCGGGATCGGGGATGTCGGGATCGGGGGCGGCGGGGTCGGCTTCCGCCGGTTCGTTGTCGATCACCACACCGTCCAGCCCGTCCTCCCAGCGCACCCGCTCGAACAGCCCGCGGGGCGTGGAACTGTCGGCCCCGCTTCCGCCCCTGCCACTGTCCGGCGCGGTCGGCGCATCGACCCTGGCCAGCAGGCGCAGGTGCCGGCCCGGCTGCGGGCCGCTCACCGCCTCCGCGATGAAGCCGTACCGGCTGGTCGTCGTCTTCAGGATCGCGTCCAGCATGCGGCGGAATATCTGGGTCGGGTCGGCGGCACCGGCGATGTAGCTGGACTGGATCTCCCCGATCGCCTGGAGCATGGCCGCATGGCCGCGCAGCGCCTCCGTCCGCAGCACCCGCTCCGTGATCTCATGCTGGATGCCGATGAAGCACTGGGTCCGCCCGTCGCTGCCGATCAAGGGGGTGATGGACAGTTCCTGCCAGAAGGGCGTGCCGTCCTTGCGGCGGTTGCGCAGCTCCGCGAAGGCGGGCCGCTCCTCCGCCAGGGCGCGGCGGATGGTCTCCAGCCCGGGCTGGTCGCGGTCCTCCCCCTGGAGGAAGCGGCAGTTGCGGCCGATGACCTCGGCCGCGGCATAGCCCGTCATCCGCTCGAAGGCAGGGTTCACATAGTCGATGGCGTGGTCGGTTTCCCGCCCACCGGTGATCAGGATCCCGTCGGTTGCCGCCTCGATCGCCTGCTGGTAGCGCAGGACGCGGGCCAGTTGCTCCACCTCCTCCGTCACATCCATGTTCGCACCGACGATGCGGTCGGCGCCGGTATCGGCATCCGCCATGGTCACGGCATAGACGCGCAGGTGCCGCACGGCCCCGTCGCGGCGGCGGATGCGGAACCGGGCCGTGAACTCCCCCCGCCGTCCGCCTGCGTGCCAAGCGTCGATCGCCCTGGTCAGGACGTCCCGGTCCTCCGCGTGCAGGGCCTGGACCCAGGCATCATAGGGCCATGACCGGCGGTCGGCCGGATGGCCGTAGATCTCCGCCATGCGGGCGTCGATCTCCATCCTTGCGGAAACGGGGTCCAGGTCGAAGACACCGATGCCCGCCGACCGGGCGGCCAGGTCCAGCCGGCGGGAAAGGGCCTCCACCTTCCGGCGGGACCGGCGCTCCTGGGTGACATCGGTGAAACTGACGACGAAGCCGTCATTGTACTTCACGGCCCGGACCATGAAGCCGGAATCCAGCCCCTCCGCCTGGTAATCCACCGCGAACTCCGCCGCCTCGCCGGATTCGACAACCTGGACATAGCGGTCGAAAAGCCCCTGGGTACGGTTCCAGGGCATGACCTCCAGAAGGTGCCTGCCGATCAGGTCGGCCGCCTTGCGCCCCACCAACTCCTCCGCACAGGCGTTCACGTAGATCCAGCGGAAATCACGGATACCCCCGTCTGCACGGATGGCGGTGAAGGCCATGATGCCAGCCCGGATGGACCGCAGCACCCCATCCAGAAGGGTCGGGTCCATCGGGTCGGGTAGGGGGATCACGGTCATGCGGTCGGGATCATTCGGTCGGGATCATTCGGGCGGGATCGGTGGGCTGCGCCATGGGGGCATGGCATACCGTCGGTGGTCCTCTGGATGGGCAAACTCTAGGCGATGGCTGGTCGCAACGCCAGCGTCGATGGCGGCTGCTTCGGGCCCATCCGCATTTCGGCCGATGGTTGCTGACAAAGGGTTAAGATGGATATTCTGTCGCGGATGCGGCCAGCGGCCCGACCTTGCGCGGTATCACGGGTGTGGCATGCCGGTGACGCCGGGGGCGCCGTCATTAAACTGTCATGTGTGCGTAGTATTTCGGTCGCTCAGCCCGGCTATTTTCCGACCACCCCGTCGGGTTCATCCGCGGCAGGATGCATGAACGCATGTGTCCAAAAGACCCGCCACATTTCGGAGGCATTGTCGTGACCACCAAGAAGCTTGCCATGGCCGCCCTCGTCGGCGCGGCGTCCATCGTGGCGATGACCGGCGTCGCCCATGCGCGCGACCAGATCCGCATCGTCGGTTCCTCCACGGTGTTCCCCTTCACGGCGACCGTTGTCGAGCGCTTCGGCCAGGGCTCGGGTTTCGCCTCCCCCATCCTGGAGTCCACCGGTACGGGTGGCGGCATGCGTCTCTTCTGCGCCGGCGTCGGTGCCGAGCATCCGGACCTGACCGGTGCCTCGCGCCAGATGAAGGCGTCGGAGTTCGATACCTGCCAGAAGAACGGCGTCGAGGAGATCACCGAGATCAAGATCGGCTTCGACGGCATCGCCTTCGCCCATTCCAAGGCCCGTCCGTCCTTCTCCGTCTCCAAGGCCCAGCTGTTCCAGGCCCTGGCGAAGGAGGTCGAGGTGAACGGCCAGATCGTCGCCAACCCCTACACCAAGTGGTCCGAGATCGACCCGTCCTTCCCGGCGGTGGAGATCGAGATCCTGGGCCCGCCGCCGACGTCCGGCACCCGCGATGCCTGGGTCGAGCTGGTGATGGATGCCGGCTGCGAAGAGTTCCCGGCCATCAAGGCCCTGGGGACCGCCCGCAAGCAGGCCGTCTGCCGCACCATGCGTGAGGACGGCGCCTTCGTCGAGGCGGGTGAGAACGACAACCTGATCGTCCAGCGCCTGGATGCCAACCCGAATTCCTTCGGCATCTTCGGCTTCTCCTTCCTGGAAGAGAACCTGGACAAGGTCGAAGCCAACCCGATCGGCGGCGTGAAGCCTTCTTTCGAGACCATCGCGTCGGCCGAGTATCCGGTTGCCCGCTCCATGTTCATGTACCTGAAGAACGCCCATGTCGGCGTCATTCCGGGCCTGAAGGAGTTCGTGGCCGAGTACACCTCCGAGCGCGCCTTCGGGCCGGAAGGCTATCTGGCCGACAAGGGCCTGATCGCCCTGCCGGATGATCAGCGCGCCGCCGTGGCCAAGTCCACCGCCGACCTGACCCCGATGGGCAAGCCGGCCTCCTGATCCGACCGGTGACGGTTGCGGTACCCGGCGTTCCGCCCCGCGGCGGCGCCGGGTACTCGCGTCTCTGAGGGAGTGATACCTCCCTCGGACGATGTTATTTGTTTCCCCCTTTTCCACCAGCCGCGGATAGGTCGATGTCCATCTCCGTCACCGTCGGCGTCCTGCTGATCCTCTCCGCCATCGGGTACTGGATGGGCCGTACGCGGGCCGTCAGCGTTGCCGGTGGCCGGATCGCGTCGCTCCACTCCGTCCCCAATTATTATGGGCTCTTCATCGCCATCTGGGCCGGCCTGCCGGCCCTGATCCTGATCCTGTTCTGGGTCGCGGTGAAGTTCCCGCTGATCCAGGCCATGGTGTTGGATGCGATCCCGCCCGACGTGATCGAGGCTTGGTCGCGGATCATGGTCTCGCCGGCGGAGCTGGACCTGCTGTTGACGCGGCTGGCGACGGAGGGCGAGCAGGCGCTGAACGAGACCCAGCGCAGTCTCCTCCTCATCAATGTGAGCAACCTGGCCGCCGGACAGGCGCAATATGTCCGGCCTGAGATCGCGACACTGCTGGCCGACGCGGCCGGCCATTACCGCTCCCTGATGGGGCTGACGGACTGGCTGATCTTCGCCGTCGCCATGACGCTGGCCGCCGGCGGTCTGGCCATCGGCCGCAACAAGGTGTCGCCGGAGTTCCGGGCGCGGAACAATGTCGAGAAGGTGGTGGATGTTCTGCTGATCGTCTGCTCCCTGATCGCGATCCTGACGACGGTCGGCATCGTCCTGTCGCTGCTGTTTGAAAGCGCGCGTTTCTTCGCCCGGGTCTCCCCGATCGACTTCCTGTTCGGTCTGCACTGGAGCCCGCAGGTGGCGATCCGTGCCGACCAGGTCGGTGCGTCGGGCGCATTCGGGGCCATCCCGCTGTTCACCGGAACGCTCCTGATCGCCACCATCGCCATGGCGGTCGCCCTGCCGGTCGGGCTGCTTTCCGCGATCTATCTGTCGGAGTATGCGCCGCGCTGGATCCGCTCGGCGGTGAAGCCGGTGCTGGAGATCCTGGCCGGCATTCCGACCGTGGTCTACGGGTTCTTCGCCATCCTGACGGTGGCGCCGGTCATCCGCGATCTCGGGGTCGCCATCGGGATGGACGTTTCGTCCAATTCCGCCCTGGCGGCGGGTGTGGTGATGGGGGTGATGATCGTCCCCTTCGTATCCTCCCTCTCCGACGACGTCATCAACGCGGTGCCCCAGTCTTTGCGGGACGGGTCCTACGGTCTGGGTGCCACCCGGTCGGAGACGATCCGGCAGGTGATCCTGCCGGCCGCCCTGCCAGGTATCGTCGGCGCCTTCCTGCTGGCCGTCAGCCGCGCCATCGGTGAGACGATGATCGTCGTCATGGCCGCGGGCATGGCCGCCAACCTGACCTTCAACCCGTTCGACGCGGTCACGACCGTCACGGTGCAGATCGCGGCGCTGCTGGTCGGTGACCAGGAATTCGACAGCCCCAAGACCCTGTCGGTCTTCGCCCTGGGGTTGGTCCTGTTCGTCGTTACCCTGGCCCTGAACGTCATCGCCCTCCGGGTGGTCCAGAAGTATCGGGAAAAGTATGACTGACATAGCCCCCCCCATCGCGGACGCGCCCGTCATGGCCACCAACCCCATCGCGGCCAATGTGGGCTTCCATACCACCGAGGCCGCGCAGAAGCGCCTGAAGGCGCGCTACGGGGCAGAGCAGCGGTTCAAGATCTACGGCATCGTCGCCGTGGTCCTGGCCTGCCTCATGCTGGTGGTGCTGCTCACCACCATCCTGCGGGAGGGTGTCACCGCCTTCTGGCAGACCGCGATCAAGCTGGAGGTCGTGATCGATCCCAAGGTGATCGATCCCCAGGGAACGGGTGACCCGGCCCAGTTCGACCGCGGCGCCTTCCAGGAACTGGCCCTGGCTGCCCTGTACGCGGAATTCCCGGAGGCGGCCAGCCGGACGGATCGGCGTGCGTTGCGCGGTCTGCTCAGCCCCGTCGCCGGTGTGCTGCTGTCGCAGAAGGTGCTGAAAGACCCGTCCCTGGTCGGTCAGACAGTCTCCGTCTGGCTCCCCGCCTCCGACAGCATCAACCAGTTGGAAAAGGGGAAGATCGACCGCGATGTGCCGGAGGCGAACCGCCGGGTCAGCGACCAGCAACTCGCCTGGTTCGACACGTTGAAGGATCGCGGGGACAGCCGGACCATCTTCAACTCCACCTTCTTCACTGCATCCGACAGCAATTATCCGGAGTTGGCGGGTCTGTGGGGGGCGACGGTTGGGTCGATCTATCTGCTGCTGGTCACCCTTTTCCTTGCCTTCCCCATCGGCGTGGCAACCGCGGTCTACCTTGAGGAGTTCGCGCCGAAGAACAAGTTCACCGACTTCATCGAGGTGAACATCAACAATCTTGCCGCGGTTCCCTCCATCGTCTTCGGGCTGTTGGGCCTTGCGGTCTTCCTCCAGTTCTTCGGCATGCCCCGATCCTCTCCGTTGGTGGGCGGTCTGGTCATCGCGCTGATGAGCCTGCCGACCATCATCATCGCGGCCCGTGCAGCCCTGAAGGCGGTGCCCCCGTCGATCCGGGAGGCGGCGCTGGGGATCGGTGCGTCCAAACTGCAGACGGTGACGCACCATGTTCTGCCGCTGGCCATGCCGGGCATCCTGACCGGCACCATCATCGCCATGGCCCAGGCCCTGGGTGAGACGGCGCCGCTATTGATGGTGGGCATGAATGCCTTCGTCACCGAAGCGCCGTCCGGCCTGCTGGACAGCTCCGCCGCCCTGCCGGTGCAGATCTACATCTGGGCGGACAAGCCCGAGCGCGGCTTCGTCGAGCTGACATCCGCGGCGATCATGATGCTGCTGATCTTCCTGGTGGTGATGAATTCCATCGCCATCTTCCTCCGCAAGAAGTTCGAACGCCGGTGGTGAGACCTGAGATGGAAACCGTAACCATGACCGCTCCGACCCCCACCGCCGCCGCGGCGACCCCGCCTGTGAAAATGAAGGCCGAGGACGTCAAGGTCTTCTATGGCGAGAAGCGGGCGCTGCACGGGATCAATGTGGACATCCGCAAGAACGAGGTTCTGGCCCTGATCGGCCCGTCCGGCTGCGGCAAGTCCACCTTCCTGCGCACCCTGAACCGGATGAACGACACGATCGACATCTGCCGGGTGACGGGTCTGATCACGCTCGACGGGCGGGACATCTACGACCCCAAGCTGGATGTGGTTCAGCTCCGCGCCCGCGTCGGCATGGTGTTCCAGAAGCCGAACCCCTTCCCGAAGTCGATCTACGAGAACATCATCTACGGACCGAAGCTGCACGGCCTCGCCACCCGCAAGGATGAGTTCGACGCCATCGTCGAGGCATCGCTGAAGCGGGCGGGACTGTGGAACGAGGTGAAGGACCGTCTGATGGAGCCGGGCACCGGCTTGTCCGGCGGCCAGCAGCAGCGTCTGTGCATCGCCCGGGCCATCGCCGTCAGTCCGGAGGTGATCCTTATGGACGAGCCCTGCTCGGCCCTCGACCCGATCGCCACCGCCCATATCGAAGAACTGATCGACGAGCTGCGGGAGGCGTTCACCATTGTGATCGTCACCCACAACATGCAGCAGGCCGCCCGCGTCTCCCAACGAACCGCCTTCTTCCACCTGGGCGACCTGGTGGAAGTGGGCCCGACGGAGGAGATCTTCACCAACCCGCGGGATGAGCGCACCCAAGGCTATATCACCGGCCGTTACGGCTGATCCCCCTTCCGCACCGGCCGGCGCGCCCGGGGGCGGGCCGGTCCCCGTTCCGTCACCCCCCGCGAGCGCGTCCATGGGCACAGAGCATACGGTCAAGTCCTTCGAGCAGGAGCTTCAGCGCCTGTCGAATCTCATCACCCAGATGGGGGGCGTCGCCGAGGCACAGATCGAGGCCGCGGTCCAGGCCGTGGGCCGGCGCGATGTCGATCTGGCCGGGCGGGTGATGCAGGCCGACGGCCGGCTGGACGAATATGAGCGCCAGATCGAGCAGGAGGCCGTGCGGATGCTGGCCCTGCGCCAGCCCATGGGTGTCGACCTGCGGGAGATCCTGGGCGCCCTGAAGATCTCCGCCGATCTGGAGCGCACGGGCGATTACGCCGCCAATATCGCCAAGCGCTCCATGGCGCTGGCCCAGCTCCCCGTCGTCCGCCCGGCGGCGGCGATCCCCCGCATGGGCCGGCTGGTCCAGGAGATGCTGAAGGATGTGCTGGACGCCTATATCGACCGGGATGTCGAGAAAGCGGTCGCCGCCTGGCATCGGGATGAGGAGCTGGACGATCTGTACACCAGCCTGTTCCGCGAGGTCCTGACCTACATGATGGAGGATCCGCGGAACATCACCCCCTGCACCCACCTGCTCTTCATCGCCAAGAACCTGGAGCGGGCGGGCGACCACGCCACCAACATCGCCGAGACGATCCATTTCCTGGTCAAGGGCCATCCGCTGTCGACCGCGCGTCCGAAAAGCGACGAGTCGAGCTTTGCCGTGGTGGCCCCCGACGATCCTGCCGACTGACCCTTCCTACCTCTCCGACCGCGTCTGATCCGACGCCGCCCTGATCCGGATGCCCTGCGATGAACTCCGCCTTGAAGCCGCTGATCCTGATCGTCGAGGACGAGGTCGATCTCGTCACCCTGTTGAAGTACAACCTGGAAAAGGAAGGGTTCCGCGTCGTCGCCGCCAGTGACGGGGAGGAGGCGCTGCTGCTCGCCAATGAGCAGACCCCGCACCTGATCCTGCTGGACTGGATGCTGCCGCTGATGAGCGGGCTGGAGGTCTGCCGCCAGCTTCGCCGCAACGCCAAGACCCGGGAGGTGCCGGTCATCATGCTGACCGCCCGGGGGGAGGAGGCGGACAAGGTCCGCGGCCTGAACAGCGGGGCGGACGATTACATCTCCAAGCCCTTCAGCCCGACCGAGCTGGTGGCCCGCATCCGTGCCGTGCTGCGCCGCGCCAGCCCCGGCCTGGCGGAGGAGACGCTGCGCTTTTCCGATGTGATCATGGATCTGGCCGCCCACCGGGTCCGGCGCGACGGCAAGGACATCCACCTGGGCCCGACGGAATTCCGCCTGCTGCGCCATTTCATGCAGCACCCGGGTCGTGTGTTCAGCCGTGAGCAGCTTCTGGACGTGGTCTGGGGCCATGACGTGTATGTGGAGCCCCGCACGGTGGACGTGCACATCCGCCGCCTGCGCAAGGCCCTGAACGAAGACACCATGCCCGACCTGATCCGCACCGTCCGCTCCGCCGGCTACGCCCTGGACACGAAGGTGGATTGAGCGCGGGCGGAACGCCCACCCAGGCACGGTTTCCCCCTGAGGGAGAGGGAGTGACCCAGGCGAAGCCTGGTCGAGTGAGGTGTCCACGGGCTCCGTTGAAGAAAGCACCCCTCAAAATCCCATGCTCCGTTACCGTTCGGACGGGTACCTCCCTCCGGCTCGGGGGGAAGGGGGGCTTCGACAGCCAGGGATGAATTCGCTGCTCCTGTCGCAATCCGGGCTTTCGCCCTTCTTGCGACCTACGGTCCCACGCCTTCCGACTGCCGCCGCTTCCGCCCGGCGCTCCCCTGCGCTAGGGTGCGGGCATCATGACGACCGACCGCACCCCGCCCTTCACCACCGATCCCGCCCGCAGCCCCGGCGCCGGCGGCACCGCGCCGCCCCCGCCGGGGCAGGAGGGGCGGTTCTTCGGATTCCGGGAGGTGGATCCGGCGCAGAAGACGCATCTTGTCCATGATGTCTTCACCAGTGTCGCCGCCAGATACGACCTGATGAACGATTTCATGTCGGCGGGCATCCACCGGCTGTGGAAGGACACCTTCGTCTCCCTGGTCCGGCCGCGGGATGGGGAGAGCCTGCTGGATGTGGCCGGTGGGACGGGCGACATCGCCTTCCGCCTGCGCAAGGCAGCACCCGGGGCGGCCGTCACCGTCTGCGACCTGACGGAGGGCATGGTGCGGGTGGGCCGCGATCGCGCCATCGACCAGGGCGACCTGGGCGGGGTGGGCTGGACCGTGGGCAATGCGGAGGATCTGCCCGTCGCCAGCCGGTCCATGGACGCCTATACCATCGCCTTCGGCCTGCGCAACGTCACCCGCATCGACCGGGCCCTGGCGGAGGCGCGGCGGGTGTTGAAGCCCGGCGGCCGGCTTTTCATCCTGGAATTCAGTCATGTGGTGATCCCGGTGATGCGGGAGGCCTATGATGCCTATTCCTTCAATGTGCTGCCGGGCCTGGGCCAGCTGGTGGCGGGCGACCGGGACAGCTACCAGTACCTGGTGGAAAGCATCCGCCGCTTCCCCGAGCAGCAGGCCCTGTGCACCCGGATCGAGGCGGCGGGACTGACCCGCGCCCGCTACCGGAACCTGACCGGCGGCATCGCCGCCATCCATTCCGCCTGGCGGGTGTGAGCAGACAGCCATGATCCGCACCCTGCGCAATCTGCTGCGGCTGGTCACCATCGCCCGCACGCTGGGCCGCCACGGCGCCCTGCTGACGGAGGAGTTCCGGGATACGGCACCGGCGCTGGCCTGGGCGGTGGATCGGCTGAACAACCGCCGGGCGGCCGGACGGCCGGGCCAGCGCCTGGCCCGCGCGCTCCAGGAACTGGGCCCCAGCTTCATCAAGCTGGGCCAGGCCCTGTCCACCCGCGCCGATCTGGTGGGGGATGAGGTGGCGGCCGATCTGGCGGAGCTGCGCGACCGCCTGCCCCCCTTCCCGGGGGAGAAGGCCCGCGCCATCATCGCGGCGGAACTGGAGCGCCCGGTCACCGAGCTGTTCCCGGAGTTCGACGATCAGGCCGTGGCCGCCGCCTCCATCGCCCAGGTGCATTTCGCCCGCACGGCGGAGGGGCGGGAGGTGGCGGTGAAGGTGCTGCGGCCTGAGATCGAGCGCGCCTTCCGCCGGGACATCGACCTGATGGCCTGGCTGGCCGATCTGGCCCTGCGTCTGCAACCCCGGCTGAAGCGCCTGAAACCGCGGGAGGTGGTGGAGACCTTCGCCGCCACCGTGGCCCAGGAGATGGACCTGCGGATGGAGGCGGCGGCGGCCTCCGAACTGGCGGGGAATTTCAAGGACGATCCCACCTTCAACGTGCCCGCCATCGACTGGGACCGCACCAGCCGCCGGGTCCTGACCCTGGAGCGGGTGCATGGCGTGCCGGTGGACCGGGTGGGCGACATCCGCGCCGCGGGGATTGATCCGGATGCGGTTCTACAGAAGGCGGCGGACAGTTTCTTCAACCAGGTCTTCCGCGACGGCTTCTTCCACGCCGATCTGCACCCCGGCAACATGTTCGTGAATGCCGCGGGCGACCTGGTGGCCGTGGATTTCGGCATCATGGGACGTCTCGACCGCCAGACCCGGATCTATCTGGCCGATATGCTGATCGGCTTCCTGAACCGCGACTACCATCTG
>JBJOKR010000158.1:0-11649 GCA_046045995.1 Pseudomonadota bacterium
CCTGCTTCGCCAAATCCACCCCGATCATGCTAACCTGTCCCACGGACGCCTCCCTCAGTAGCGGTTAAGACACCCACTACTCTGGCACACAGATGCCGTCAGGGGGGCGTCCACCCCATCGGATTAGGCGCAAAGCGCCGTAATCCGACACGGCACCGGCGATCCCGGGTACCGGGTCAAGGGTCGGGGCGTCGGATTACGCGTCGCTAATCCGACCTACGACCATTCGGACGTACAGCGCCCCTCCTTCCACCCACCCATCCGATGTTCCACGTGAAACACCCATGATCACGGACACGATCTTCGCCCTGGCCAGTGCGCCGGGCCGGGCCGGGGTGCAAGTGATCCGCATCTCTGGACCCGGGGCGGGGGCGGCGCTCACGCGGATGACCAGTCGGGCCCTGCCGCCGCCGCGACAGGCGACCCTGGCGGCCTTGCGCGATCCCCGGAACGGGGAGGTGGTGGACAAGGCGCTGGTCCTTCTCTTCACCGCCCCTGCCAGCTTCACGGGTGAGGAGGTGGTGGAACTGCACCTTCATGGCGGGCGGGCGGTGCTGACGGCGATCATGGAGGTGCTGGCCCATATGGGCCTGCGCCCGGCCGAACCGGGGGAGTTCAGCCGCCGCGCCTTCGAGAACGGCAAGCTGGACCTGACGGAGGCGGAGGCCATCGCCGATCTGGTGGATGCCGAAACCGCCGCCCAGCGGCGCCAGGCCCTGCGCCAGATGGGCGGCGCCCTGGGGCGGCTGTACGATGACTGGCGCCTGCGCCTGACCCGGGCGCTGGCCCATATGGAAGCGGATATCGACTTCCCGGAGGAGGATCTTCCCGACGGTGTCGCCCCCGCCGTGCGGCCGGTGCTGACCAATCTGGCGGCGGAGTTGCGGGCCCATCTGGCCGATGATCGGCGGGGGGAGCGGCTGCGCGACGGCATCGCCATCGCCATCCTGGGCGCGCCCAATGCCGGCAAGTCCAGCCTGCTGAACGCCATCGCCCGGCGGGATGTAGCCATCGTCAGCGCCCAGGCGGGGACCACCCGCGATGTGATCGAGGTGGCGCTGGACCTGCACGGCTACCCCGTTCTTCTGGCCGATACGGCCGGGCTGCGGGAGGCGGCGGATGCGGTGGAGGGGGAGGGCATCCGCCGGGCGCTGGACCGGGCGAAATCGGCGGATCTGAAGCTTTTGGTCTTCGACGCCACACTTCCCCCCGATACCGCCACCATGGACCTGGCCGATGACGACGCGCTGGTGGTGCTGAACAAGGTGGAGCTGGTAACGGCGGTGCCGCCCCGCCTGGCCGGGCACCCGGTCCACCCCGTCTCCGCCGCCACGGGCGCCGGGCTGGGCCCCCTGCTGGAGGCGGTGGCCGCGGCCGTGGACCGGCGCTACGCCCCCGGCGCCGCCCCCGCCCTGACCCGCGCCCGCCACCGCACGGCGCTGGAGGATTGCGCCGGCCATATCGACCGGGCGCTCTCCGCCCCCTTGCCCGAACTGGCGGCGGAGGATGTGCGCCTGGCCGTCCGCGCCCTGGGTCGCATCACCGGCCGGGTGGATGTGGAGGATCTGCTGGACGTGATCTTCCGGGATTTCTGCATCGGGAAATAAGGGCGGGTGCCTGCGAACACCTGCCATCCCTCTGCCCGCCTTGCGGGCGGCGGGGACTCGGCCTATCTTCCGGCCCATGCGACAGTACGACGTGATCGTGGTGGGTGGGGGCCATGCGGGATGTGAGGCCGCCGCCGCTTCCGCGCGGCTGGGGGCCCGGACCGCGCTGGTGACCCATAGGATCGACACCATCGGGGAGATGTCCTGCAACCCGGCCATCGGCGGCCTGGGCAAGGGCCATCTTGTCCGGGAGATCGATGCCCTGGACGGGGTGATGGGCCGGGTGACCGACCGGGGCGGCATTCAGTTCCGGGTGCTGAACCGGTCCAAGGGTCCCGCCGTGCGCGGGCCCCGGGCCCAAGCCGACCGCAAGCTGTACCGCCAGGCCATGCAGGATGTGCTGCGGGCGCAGCCGAACCTGGATCTGGTGCAGGCTGCGGCGGAGGATCTGATCCTGGACCCGTCCGGCGCCTGCGCCGGCATCGTCACCGCGGCGGGGGAGGAGATCCGGGCCGGGGCCGTGGTCCTGACCACCGGCACCTTCCTGCGCGGCCTGATCCATATCGGGGAGGAGAAGATCCCCGCCGGCCGGGTGGGGGAGGCGCCGTCGCTCGGCCTGTCCGCCACGCTGGCGCGGGCCGGGTTCCCGCTGGGCCGATTGAAGACCGGCACGCCGCCGCGGCTGGACGGGCGCACCATCGATTGGGCGGGGCTGGAGATGCAGCCGGGTGACGACCCGCCGCCCCCCTTCTCCACCCTCACCGCCCGGATCACCACGCCCCAGGTGGCCTGTGCCATCACCTATACCAATGCCGCTGTCCATGGCCTGATCCGGGGCAACCTGCACCGCGCGCCCATGTATTCCGGCCAGATCGAGGGGACGGGGCCGCGCTACTGCCCGTCCATCGAGGACAAGGTGGTGCGCTTCGCCGACAAGGACCGGCACCAGATCTTCCTGGAGCCGGAGGGGCTGGACGACGACACCGTCTATCCCAACGGCATTTCCACCTCCCTCCCGCGCGACGTGCAGGAGGATCTTCTGCGCCAGATCCCGGGGCTGGAGCGGGCGGTGATGCTGCGCCCCGGCTATGCCATCGAATACGATTATGTGGATCCGCGGGAATTGACGGCGATCCTGGAAACCAAGCGCGTGGCCCGCCTGTTCCTGGCCGGGCAGATCAACGGCACCACGGGGTATGAGGAGGCGGCGGCCCAGGGCCTGATGGCCGGGATCAACGCCGCCCTGGCCGTATCCGGCAGCGCCCCGCTGATCCTGGACCGGTCCCAGGCCTATATCGGCGTGCTGATCGATGATCTGATCACGCGCGGCACGACCGAGCCCTACCGCATGTTCACCAGCCGGGCGGAATACCGCCTGCTGCTGCGGGCCGACAATGCGGACCAGCGCCTGACCGATATCGGCCTTGCCATCGGGGTGGTGGGGGCGGAGCGGGAGGCGGCGTGGCTGGCGAAGCGCGACGCCCTGGCCGCCGCCCGTACCCTGGTCACTGGGCTGAATGCCACGCCGAACGAGCTGGAAAAGCATGGGCTGCACATCAACAAGGACGGGGTGCGCCGCACGGCCCTGGACCTGCTGCGCTATCCGGATATCGACCTCAATCGGCTGACCCGGGTCTGGCCCGAACTGGCCGACCTGCCCGCCGATATCGCCGAACAGGTGGAGATCGACGGCACCTATGCCGGCTATCTGGACCGGCAGGAGGCGGATATCCGCGCCTTCCGCCGGGATGAGGATCTGGCCCTGCCCGCCGACCTGGACCCGGATGCCATCGCCTCCCTGTCCGCCGAGATCCGGCAGAAGCTGCGCCAGGTGCGCCCGGCCACCCTGGGGGCCGCGGGCCGCATTCCCGGCATGACCCCCGCGGCCCTGACCGCCCTGCTGCGCCATGTCAAGCGCAAGCCCACGGTCGGCCGTGACGGCGTGGCGGCGTGAACCCATGGCCTGGATCTACCTGATCATCGCCGGGCTGCTGGAAATCGTCTGGGCGGTGGGGCTGAAGTATACGGAGGGGTTCACGAAGCCCGTTCCGTCCGTGGTGGTGCTGGTCTTCGCGTTGGCCAGCTTCTACCTGCTGGGCCTGGCGGCCAAGACCCTGCCCATCGGCACCGCCTATGCCATCTGGGTCGGCATCGGCGCCACCGGCACCGCCATCGCCGGCATGGTTCTGTTCGGCGAGCCGGCCACGGTGGCGCGGCTGGTCTGCATCCTTCTGATCGTCGCCGGGGTGGCGGGGTTGAAGCTGCTGTCGGCGTGAGGGGGGGGAGTTCGGGGGGATGGGTGTGTGGAGGTGTCGGATTACGCTTCGCTAATCCGACCTACGGCGGGTGGAAAGTGGCGGGCCGAGGCCCCGAAAACCCCGTCTCCTTCAAGGGGCGATGGGCTTGTACGCGCTCCCCGCCTGTTGCACCGCCCGGCCCGCCGCGCTACACCACCGGCATGACGCCTGACGATTTCCAATCCGCCTTCGGTGTTCCACGTGAAACACTGGACCGCCTCATCGCGTATGAGGCGTTGTTGCGCAAGTGGAACCCCACCATCAACCTGGTGTCCAAGGCCACGCTCGCCGATGCCTGGGTCCGGCATTTCGCCGATTCGGCCCAGCTTCACGCCCTGGTGCCGGGGGGGACGCGGGTGCTGGTGGATATCGGGTCCGGGGCCGGGTTTCCGGGGCTGGTCCTGGCCATCATGGGCGTGCCGGAAGTGCATCTGGTCGAATCGGACCAGCGCAAGGGCGCCTTTCTGCGGGAGGTGGCGCGTGTCACCGGGGCGCCGGCCACAATCCACACCGCCCGGATCGAAGCGGTGGACCTGCCCCCGGCCGATGTGGTCAGCGCCCGGGCCCTGGCCGATCTGGCGGAATTGCTGCCCATGGCCCATCGCCTGCTGAAACCGGGGGGCACCTGCCTGTTCCCGAAGGGCAAGGGGGTCGGGGATGAATTGACCCGGGCCTGGGAAACCTGGACAATGGACGTGGAGCGGTTCCCCAGCCGGACCGATCCGGCGGCCACCCTCCTTCGTCTTCGTGACATCCGCAGAAGGGACTGACGTTCCCGTGTCCGCACAGACCATCCCGGCCCTGCCGCCGAGGGCGCGCATCATCGCGTTGGCCAACCAGAAGGGCGGCGTGGGCAAGACCACGACCACCATCAACCTGGGCACCGCGCTGGCCGCCGTGGGCAAGCGGGTACTGATCATCGACAACGATCCCCAGGGCAACGCCTCCACCGGGCTGGGCATCCCCCAGAGCCAGCGGGAGGTGGGGACCTATGACCTGCTGTTCGGCGATTCAGGGGTGGAGGAGGTGGTTGTCCGCTCCGGCGTGCCGAATCTGGACGTGGTCACCGCGTCGGTCGACCTGTCCGGGGCGGAGGTGGAGCTGGTGAATGTGGACCGCCGGGAATACCGGCTGAAGGACGCGCTCGCCCGTTCCAGCATCAGCTATGATTACATCCTGATCGACTGCCCGCCCGCCTTGGGTCTGCTGACCCTGAACGCGCTGGCCGCGGCGGATGCGGTGATGGTGCCCCTGCAATGTGAGTTCTATGCGCTGGAGGGCCTGTCCCATCTGGTCCGCACGATCGAGCGGGTGAAGCGTGCCTTCAACCCGTCCCTGGATATCGGCGGCGTGGTCCTGACCATGTTCGACCGGCGCAACAACCTGTCGGACATGGTGGCGGCGGATGTCCGCGGCTTCTTCGGCGACAAGGTCTATGAAACCGTGATCCCCCGGAACGTGCGCGTGTCGGAGGCGCCCAGCCATGGCAAGCCGGTGCTGATCTACGATTACCGCTCCGCCGGGGCCCAGGCCTATATCCATTTGGCGGGCGAGGTCCTGAAGCGTGAACGCAAGCGCCAGCCCGTCTACGGATGATCCCGACCATGGATGACAGCAACCGGAAAAAGACCGGCCTGGGGCGGGGCCTGTCGGCCCTGTTCGGCGATGCCGGCACAACCGAGGAAGAGGCGCATGTGGACCGCGTCCGCCTGACCCGGCTCGTCCCGATCGAGCATATCCACCCCGGCCGCTACCAGCCCCGCCGCCGCTTCGATGAGGAGGAGCTGGGCTCCCTTGTCGAGTCGGTGAAGGAGCGCGGGGTGCTCCAGCCCCTGCTGGTGCGCAAGGATCCCCACGGCACGCCCGGCGTCACCTCCTACGAGATCATCGCCGGCGAGCGACGCTGGCGCGCGGCCCAGTTGGCGGGCCTGGCGGAGGTGCCGGTCCTGGTCCGGTCCCTGACCGACCGGGAGGCGCTGGAGATCGCGCTGATCGAGAACATCCAGCGCCAGGACTTGACCCCGCTGGAGGAGGCGGAGGGCTTCCGCCGCCTGATGGAGGAGTTCAACCACACCCAGGAGGATCTGGCCCGGTCCGTCGGCAAAAGCCGCAGCCATGTGGCCAACATGCTGCGCCTGCTGGCCTTGCCCGATGCGGTGAAGCAGTTCGTGCAGGATGGGGTCCTGTCCATGGGACATGCCCGCGCCCTGCTGGCAGCGGCCGATCCCACGGCGGCCGCACAGGAGGTGATCCGCCAGGGCCTGAACGTCCGCCAGACGGAGGCGTTGGTGAAAGCCCTGTTGGAACAGACCCCCGCCTTCCGCCCTGCGCCCAAGGTGAAGGCACCGGACACGGTCGCCCTTGAAAAGGAAATCGCCACCGCGCTGGGCACCAAGGTCACCCTGGCCAGCCGCGGATCCAAGGGCACGCTGCAGATCCACTACAAATCCCTGGACCAGTTGGACGGGGTGCTGAAGCTGATCCTGAAGCGGTAACAATCCCCGCCCGCGCCACCATCGCGAATGCCCTCCTCTCCCCCTGAGGGCGAAGGAGGCGCCCAAGACGATAGGCTTGGGAGGGTGAGGGGTCCACAGGCACCGGCCTACCGGACCCCTTGGCCTTCCTCACCGCCACTTCCCCATCCACCCCGTGCCGGAGATGCCGCCATGTCCGTCCCCCCCACCCCGCAGGACCGGATCGGTGCCGAGGCCGCAGGGTTCTTCACCGCCTATTCCGCCGCCTTCGCCGCCTATGACGCGGAGCGAATCGTCGCCCTGTTCGACCGGCCGATGACCGTGCTCACGGCCGGGCGGACCATCGCCTATGCGGAGGAGACGGCGGTGCGGGCCTATGTCCAGGGCCTGCTGGATACATACCGCGAAATCGGGCTGGCCTGGCCGGTGCCCGCCGCCGTCTGGGCATGGCCTTGCGGGGCCGATATCGCCCGGGTGGAGGTTCTGTGGATACTCCGCAACCATGAGCGGGAGGAGATCATGCGCTTCTCCACCAGCTACCTGCTCCGCCGCGCCGGGGATGACGGCTGGAAGCTGGCCGTCGTCGTCTCCTATGAGGAACCGGTGAAGCTCCCGGCGGCCACGCCTGCGTGAGGGGGGCAGTCGCCCGTAGGTCGCAAGGAGGGCGGAGCCCGGATTGCGACGGGGGTGCTGACCGTGAGGGTCGCTATCGCATTGTGCGGCGCTTCATGCGACCTACGGATGTCACCTAAGGATGTGACGTATGGGGGCGGTCGATATAGGTCACTGCGAGGACCGAAGGTCCGAGGGGTGACGGTTCGTCGCTGACCGCCTCCCTTATGGGCCTTGCCGATCCCAATCCCCCGTCACCGCAGCAGCTCCGCCATGATCCGGCGGATATCGGCCCAGGCGGTGGAGGTGGGGTCGATCAGTTCGAAATGGCCGGCGGCGGCATAGGTGGTTTCCACCACGTCATCCCCGGCGGCATCGGCGGCGGCGGCGTAGATGACGCCGAAATGGTGGGGGACGATGTGGTCCAGCTCCCCCGACAGGATCACCTGGGGCAGGCCGAGCGGCAGCATGGCGGCAGGGGAGGTGTCGGCGAAGACATCCGCGCCCGCCCGGCCCTCCACCCCTGTCAGGGCGTCGATGGTGGGCGGGCCGCCGCAGGCATCGGGCCCCCGCTCCCGATAGGTGGACAGGTCGTTGATCCCGGCCAGGGTGACCACGGCGCGCAGGCGCAGCGGCTCCCCCGACCGCAGCGGGCTGCCGGCCGGCAGGCGGTCGCGCGCCCCCAGCCACAGGGCCAGGTGCCCGCCCGCCGAATGGCCGGTCGCGATGACGCGGGTCAGGTCCAGGGCATGGGACCGGGCCACGATGCGCAGATGGTCCGCCCCCGCCGCCACATCCTGGAAGGTGCCGGGATATCCCGCCCCCTCCGTCCCCAGGCGGCGGTATTCCAGGTTCCAGACGGCGATGCCCGCCCGGCGCAGATCCTCGGCGATATAGGCCATCAGCTCCACCCCCGGCAGCGCCGCCTGCCAGCAGCCGCCATGGACCATGACGATGACCGGATGGGGTCCCGGACCGGGGGGAAGCCACAGTTCCCCGAACTGGTCGGGATGGGGGCCGTAGGGAATGCGGATCTCCGTCGCCGGCCGCTCCCGGGACAGCAGGTCGCGCCAAGTGATGGGCTGGGCCGCGGCCGGGTCCGGCAGGGAGGCGGCGGCAAGGCCGGCCCCGACCAGAAGGCCGGCAAGCAGGGACGGGCGCATGGTCACTCCTCCGATCGGTTCCAGGTCCCCCAGCATAAGCGGATGCCGGGCGCGATTGAACCGGGGAGTGCGGCGCGCGCGGGGGGGGAGAGGGAGAGGGGGAGGGACAGCGCCCGGCCGGCACTAAAAAAATGGGGGGCGCCCAAGGTTTCCCCCGGGCGCCCCCGTCAGTCACGGAAAACAGGTCAGGACGAGAATGCCGCCCCCGATCAGAACTGGGCGCGGAAACCGGCGTAGAAGAAGCGGCCGACCGGGTCGTAGACGTCGGCGGCGGTTTCCGTGCCGGTGATGTTCACGCCGAACGGGGCGGGGATGATCGGCGGCTTGCGGTCCAGCACGTTGTCCACGCCGGCGAAGACCTGATAGGCATCCGTGATGGCATAACGCAGCTGGATGTCGTTGTAGACCAGGGCGGGGATATCGTTCCCCTCGAACTCGTCATTGGGGTCGATCTGCGCCTCCCCGATATAGCGCAGAAGCCAGGTGAAGGTCAGCGGGCCCTGGTTCCAGGTGGTGCGCAGGTTCCACTTGAACTCGCTGTAACCGACCTGGCTCTTGTTCTCCACCGCCTCGGCCCCGCTGAAGGGAACATTCTCGTTCTCGATCAGGTAGGTGCCGATCAGGTTGAAGGTCAGGCTGCCGTAATCGGACCCGACCAGATCGGCCAGTTCCAGATCGTAATTCGCCTCCAGGTCGATGCCGCTGGCGGTCTGGACGGCGACATTGTCCACCCGCAGGTCCAGCCCGGTGATCAGGCCGGTGGTGGGGTTGCGGGTGATCAGGGCGCAAAACGGGTTGTTGGGGTACTGGGACTGGCCCACGCACTGGTCCACGGCCGTCTGCCGGTCGAAGCCCTGGATGGCGTCATTGATCTCGATATCCCAGTAATCGATGGTCAGGGCGAACCCGTCCAGGAAGCTGGGCGTCCAGACCGCACCGACGGTCAGGGTATCGGCCTTTTCCTCCTGGAGGTTCAGGTTGCCGGCGTTGAAGCCGGGGATGGAGGACAGGTCCAGCTGGGTCGGCTGGAACCCGCCGGCCCGGATGGCATCGCCCACGCCGGGGGTGGCAAGGCAGTTCGCCTGGGTCGTGGCATCCGCCGTGACCCGGCGGTCATCGGCGCAGGGATCGGTGACGGAGCTGAAGGTCTGCTGCGCCGGCTGGAACAGCTCCCCGATATTGGGCGCGCGGACGGCGCGGGCATAGGTGGCGCGCAAGCGCAGGTCCGACACGGGCGCGTATTCCGCCCCGGCCTTGTAGCTCCAGACACTGCCGACCGTGCTGTAATCGGCATAGCGCACGGCGGCATCGACGCCCAGGTAATCCACGAAATCCAGGCCCGCCAGGATCGGCACGCTGGTTTCGCCATAGACCTCCCAGACATCGTAATCGCCCTGGCTGGGGGCCGACGCATTGCCGGAGGAGATGCCGGCGATGGACAGGGCATCCGGCCGGAACTCGCTCTCCTCCTTGCGGTACTCCGCACCCGCGGCGAAGCCGACGGCCCCGGCCGGAAGCTCGAACACGTCACCGGACAGGAAGGCGCCGGCGGTGTTCTGCCGCACCGTGCTGTCGAAGGTGGAGTTGGCGGTGATGTAGGACAGGGCGTCCTGGGCCGCGGCCCCGGCCCCGAAGATGTTGATCGGCACGCAGCCCTGGGCGCGGGCCAGCGGGCTGGCGCATTGCACGGCCCCACCCGGCCCCACCTCGGCGTTCAGCGCCTCCTGCATGCGGGCGGTGTTGAACACGCCGGTGGAAACCTGGTCCTGGGTCACGGTGCCGTACTGGTAATAGGCTTCCCAGTTCCAGCCATTCTCCAGTTCGCCCTCCAGCCCCGTGGCGATGCGGTAGGTCTGGCGGGTGATGTCGGCGCGGCGCAGGCCCAGCTCGTCGAAGCGGCGGGCGAAGCTGAACTCCGTCGTACCCGCCGGGATCAGGGCGCGCAGGGCTGCGGGGATGAAGGGGTTGGTGGTCGGGATGCTCAGCACCGGGGCATCCACGGCCGTGCCGACGGCGGTGTTGTTGCCGAAGGCGATGGGTTCCGACTGGGACCTGGTCTCCGTCCGGGCATAGGTGCCCTCGACGAAGAAGTCGATCCCCTCGAACACCTCGTAGTTCACGATGCCGCTCAGCAGGTTGCGCTCGATCGGCACGGTGATCAGGCGGTCCTGGTTGCGGTTGTATCCGTTCTGGGCGGTGTTGAAGAGCGTGCCGTCCGGATTGTAGCTGCTCCCGCCGAGGATGAACCGCCCGGCCGACCCGAAGGAGCTCAGCGCGTTGCGGTTCACGAAGGTGGCGGGATCGTAGAAGGCATCGGTGGCGGAGATGTCGCGGTCGGCGGAGGCCACCTCCTCCGTCTTGTCATAGGTGACGTTCAGGATGACGTTGCCGCGGTCGCCTTCGAAATTCGCCCCAATCGTGGAGGACAGGTTGTAGTTCTCCCCGTCCCCTTCGCCGGTGATTCCCGCCTGGCCAGCGACGGTCACGCCTTCGAAGTTCCGCTTCAGGATGATGTTGACCACACCGGCGATCGCTTCCGACCCGTAGACGGCGGATGCACCGCCCGTCACCACCTCCACCCGCTCGATGAAATCGGCGGGGATGGAGTTCAGATCGACGGAGGTGGAGCCTTCCTGCCCGCCCACATGGCGGCGGCCGTTGACCAGCACCAGGGTGCGGTCCGTGCCCAGGTTGCGCAGATCGACCAGGTTCAGGCCGGTGGCGCTGACGAAGAAATTGGAATTGGTGGCGGACACACCCGGCACACCGGCGGCCGGCAGTTCATTGATCAGGTCGGCGGCGTTGGTCGTGCCCTTGAGCTGGATCAGCTCCTCGTTGATCACCTGCACCGGGGTCGGCGCCGTCAGGTTGGGGCGCTGGATGCGCGACCCGGTGACGACGATCTCCTCCAGTTGCTGGGTCTCGGTCGTGGCCTGCTGGGCCTGGGCGGCAAGCGGTGCCGCCAGCGCCACGGCCGCCGCACCGATCAGGCAGCGCAGTCGGAAAGCCGCGCGGGTCGGGATGGCATGGTTCACGGTTGGTCCCTCTTCCAAGATAGGCGGGCCCGGTCCAGATCCGGGCACCCCCGATGTCGGCAGAGGCGATATCAAGCCCGTTCACAGCAACGCAATAATCTGAATGTATAAATCTCCGCATTCATCAAAATGCGTGTCAGTTCTGCATCGGTCTTTTGGAAGTATCATTGCAATACAGCATCGGTCTGGATGCGTATTTCTATCGTCTATTCCGTATCTTTTGGAGATTTTTGGCCGATGTATCGGGGCGATGGACAGGGAAATCTTCTCTCTCCGCACCGATCATCCCTGAAAGGATGTTTCGACAAGGCTACTCCCGGGGGCGTCCCGCGTAGGTCGGACCAGCGTAGGTCGTGTGTGGACGCCCCCCTGGATGCAAGTGGAATTTTGCCGATTTCTGGACATGGGGTCGGGTGCAGTCGTGTGTCCGGCCTCTGGGATGCGGCTGTGCCGCGGGCCAT
>JBJOKR010000159.1:0-11607 GCA_046045995.1 Pseudomonadota bacterium
TGACATCGATCCCACGACCACACCGGTGGAGGCGGCGCTGACCTGGACCCTGTCCAAGCGTCGCCGGACCGAGGGCGGCTTCCCCGGGGCGGGCATCGTTCAGGCCCAGCTGAAGGACGGGGTGGCGCGCAAGCGCGTCGGCATCCTGCCGGAAGGGCGAGCACCCGCGCGGGAGCATACGGAGATCCAGGACCTGGACGGCAATACCATCGGGGAGATCACCAGCGGCGGCTTCGGCCCCACGGTGAACGGCCCCGTCGCCATGGGCTATGTCGCCACCGCCTTCGCCAAGGTGGATACGCCCGTGCGCCTGATCGTCCGCGGCAAGGCCCTGCCCGCCAAGGTCGCCGCCATGCCCTTCGCCCCGCATCGGTATTTCCGGAGCTGACGGGCGTGTCCGGGCCGACGCCCGATCCGATTTCCTGCGTGATTGACCTGAGGGAGGGAAGGATGAAGGGGATTGCGATGTCGATGGGGATGATCGCGGCGGCCACCGCGTCGCTGCTGCTGCTGTCCGGGACGCCCGCCGCTGCGGCTGGCGCGTCCGGGGAGGCGGTGCAGAAGGCCCGTACCCTGCTAGATGCCGTCTGCCTGCCGACCGTGCGGCAGGGGCGCCCGGGCGACGCCCTGGCCCTGCCGGAGGATTACCGGACCCTGGCCTCCGCCGCGTCCGCCGCCTTCCTGGGTGGGGAGGAGGGGAGTGCCTATGGCACCGAGCGGGCGGAGGATCCGGTGGTCGCCGTGTGGAACGACGGGCGCTGTGCTGTCTATCTGCGCCGGCTGGACGATCCGGCCGGCCAGGTCGGTGGCTTTGCCGATTGGGCGACCGCTCTCGGCCTCGCCCTTCTGGGTGAGCCGCAGCAGATGACCTCGCCCGGCGGGTCGCAGGCGGTGATCCGCCGCTACGGTGCCCCCACGGGGATGGAGGTCGTCATCTCCCACCATTCCAAGGATGGCCGCACCGGCGGCGGGTCCATCTCCGTCCTTCCGGTCGCAACCCCGTCCTGACGGGGGCGACCATCCGCTTCGGGGCCGCGACCGTGTTCAAGGCGCGGCCCCTGTCGTCACGCATCTTTCCGTCAGGGGACGTCATCATGATCAAGTTCACCAAGGACCATGAATGGATCCGCGTCGAGGGTGACACCGCCACCGTCGGCATCACCACCTATGCCCAGAGCCAGCTGGGCGATGTCGTCTTCGTGGAGGTGCCGGAGGCGGGCCGGGCCCTGACCCAGGGCAAGGACGCGGCCGTGGTCGAATCCGTCAAGGCGGCGTCGGAAGTCTACGCCCCCGTGGACGGCACGGTGATCAAGGGCAACCAGGCCCTGGCCGACGATCCTTCCCTGGTCAATACGGCACCAGAGACCGACGGCTGGTTCTTCACCATGAAGATCGCCGACCCGGCCCAACTGGACGGGCTGATGGATGAGGCGGCCTATACCTCCTATGTCGAGGGTCTGTGATGCGGTATCTGCCCCTGACCGAGTCCGACCGGCGGGAGATGCTGGCCCGCATCGGCGTGCCCGATGTGGACAGCCTGTTCCGTGACGTGCCGGAATCCGCCCGCCTGCCGGGCCCCATCGCCGGCCTGCCCAACCATATGGGCGAGCTGGGCGTGGAGCGGCACCTGTCGCGGCTGGCGGCGAAGAATGTCACCGCCGGGTCCGTCCCCTTCTTCCTGGGCGCCGGCGCCTACAAGCACCATGTCCCCGCCAGCGTGGACCAGATCCTGCTGCGCGGCGAATTCCTGACCAGCTACACGCCCTATCAGCCGGAAGTGGCCCAGGGCACGCTGCAATACCTGTTCGAGTTCCAGACCCAGGTGGCCCTGATCACGGGGATGGAGGTGGCCAACGCCTCCATGTATGACGGGGCGACCGCCTGCGCGGAGGCCGTGCTGATGGCCAACCGCGTCACCCGCCGGAACAAGGCCGTCCTGTCGGGCGGTGTCCACCCCCATTACCGCGCCGTGACGGAGACCCAGTGCGGCGTGATGGGGATGGAGATCGCACAAGCCGATCCCGATCCCCTGGGCCGGGAGGATCTGATCCCCCTGATCGATGAGGGGACCGCCTGTGTCGTCGTGCAGACGCCGACCCTATTCGGCCATGTCCGGGACTTCACCGATCTGTGCGCCGCCGCCCATGCCAAGGGTGCCCTGGTCATCGTCGTGGTGACGGAGGTGGTGAGCCTGGGCCTGCTGACGCCCCCCGGCGACATGGGCGCCGACATCGTGGTGGCCGAAGGCCAGTCCATCGGCAATGCCCTGAATTTCGGCGGCCCCTATGTCGGCCTGTTCGCGACGAAGGAAAAGTTCGTCCGCCAGATGCCGGGCCGTCTCTGCGGCCAGACGGTGGATGCGGATGGCAAGCGCGGCTTCGTGCTGACCCTGTCCACCCGGGAGCAGCATATCCGCCGGGAGAAGGCCACCTCCAACATCTGCACCAATTCCGGCCTTTGCGCGCTGGCCTTCACCATCCACATGTCCCTGCTGGGGGAGGCGGGCTTCACCAAGCTGGCCCGCGTCAACCACGCCAATGCCGTGCTGCTGGCGGAAAAGCTGGCGGCGGTGAAGGGGGTGGAGGTGCTGAACCAGGGCTTCTTCAACGAATTCACCCTGCGCCTGCCGAAGAAGGCGGCGAAGGTGGTGGAGAAGCTGGCCAGGCACGGCGTGCTGGGCGGGGTTCCCGTCTCCCGCTTCTATCCCGACCGGGAAGACCTGGACCACCTGCTGCTGGTCGCGGCGACGGAAACGAACACGGCGGACGACATGGACGCGCTGGTCCGCGCCCTTGAGGAGGTTCTGTGATGGCCATGAACAGCCAGGGGCGCGACACGCGCCCGCATGAAGGGGCCGCCGCCGGGGCGGTCGCGACCTTCACCGGCAACCGGGCCCTGCACCTGGAAGAGCCGCTGATCTTCGAACTGGACAATCCCGGTGTCAGTGGGGTGGACCTGCCGGAACCGGCAAGCGGCACCTTGCGCCTGGGCAATGTCAAGCCGCGCAAGGGTGTCGGCCTGCCCCACCTGTCGGAGCCGGAGGTGGTGCGCCACTTCACCCGGCTGAGCCAGAAGAATTTCGGCATCGACAGCACCATGTACCCGCTGGGGTCGTGCACCATGAAGCACAACCCGCGCCTGAATGAGAAGATGGCCCGGCTGCCGGGCTTCAGCGATGTGCACCCGATGCAGCCCGTCTCCACCGTCCAGGGGGCGCTGGAGCTGATCGACCAGCTGGCCCATTGGCTGAAGACCCTGACCGGCATGCCCGCCGTGGCCATGAGCCCCGGGGCCGGCGCCCATGGGGAGTTCTGCGGCCTGATGGCCATCAAGGCGGCGCTGGAGGCCAGGGGCGAGCATGGGCGCAAGCGCGTGCTGGTGCCCGAAAGCGCCCATGGCACCAACCCCGCCACCGCGGCCTTCTGCGGCTTCACCGTGGACAGCATCCCTGCGGAGGAGAACGGGCGGGTGAGCGTGGAGGCGGTGACGGCCAAGCTGGGCCCGGATGTCGCCGCCATCATGCTGACCAACCCCAATACCTGCGGTCTGTTCGAACCGCAGATCAAGGCCATCGCCGATGCGGTCCATGCGGCGGGCGGCTATTTCTATTGCGACGGCGCCAATTACAACGCCATCGTCGGCCGGGTGCGCCCGGCGGACCTGGGCGTGGACGCCATGCACATCAACCTGCACAAGACCTTCTCCACCCCCCATGGCGGCGGCGGTCCCGGCTCCGGCCCGGTGGTGCTGTCCGACGCCCTGGCCCCCTTCGCGCCGCTGCCCTTTGTCGTCCACGGCAAGGACGGGTTCGATCTGGTGGAGCATGCGGCCGATACGGAGACGACACCCTTCGGCCGGCTGAAGGGCTTCCACGGGCAGATGGGCATGTTCGTCCGGGCGCTGGCCTATATGATGAGCCACGGGGCCGACGGCCTGCGCCAGGTGGCGAGCGACGCCGTGCTGAACGCCAATTACGTCATGGCCAGCCTGAAGGACGTGATGAGCGCGTCGTTCGAGGGGCCGTGCATGCATGAGGCGCTGTTCGACGACCGTTTCCTGAAGGGCACCGGGGTCACCCCGCTGGACTTCGCCAAGGCGATGATCGATGAGGGCTACCACCCGATGACCATGTACTTCCCCCTGGTCGTCCACGGCGCCCTGCTGATCGAGCCGACGGAGACGGAGAGCAAGAACACGCTCGACCGCTTCATCGCCACCCTGCGCCACCTGGCGGAGACGGCGAAGGCGGGCGATGCGGCCTTCTTCCAGGCATCCCCGCGCCTGACCCCGCGGCGCCGGCTGGACGAGACCGCGGCCGCCCGCAAGCCCGTCCTGCGCTGGACCCCACCGGCCCCGGCCGTGGCCCAGGCGGCGGAGTAACACATGCTGTGATGCCGATTGGGGTGACCACGAGCATCGCTCCAATCGGAATCTAGAGGAGATTGATAGGGCGGACGCTATTTCAAAAGACTTTCATTAACTACTAGACCATATGCAAAATTAATATCTTCATGGTCGATAAATTTTCCCTGCCTAATCGCACAGTGGTGTGCAGCCTCGATCACTATTCGAGCTACCTGTCTACCGTTGATGCCAGGATACCGGTCTGCCAGTGCGCCAGAAGTTACATCCTTGGCCAATGGGAGATTCTCAGGCAAGTGGGATTGCCAAATCGATTGAAGAATATCTGGGCTTGGTAAGGTGAAGGGGATCGTAATGATTCGGGAAAGGAATGCGTCATCAAAATGTTCAATTAAGTTAGTCGAGAAAACGCATATTATTGGCGTTTTCTCAATTAGAATAAGTAGCTGACTTCGCATTGAGTTCATTGCCTGATCGGCGCCATCCGTCGATCTAGATCTGCGCGAGAGAAGAGTCTCAGCTTCGTCGATAAAAAGAATAGCATCCTCTCGCTCACAAGCCTTGAAGAGAGCGGCCAAATTCTGAGATCCTTCGCCAAAGTACTTGCTAACAACATCGGCATATGATGCCTCAAGAATCTTCTTATTCAATCTTGCTGCAATGTAATGAGCACACAACGTTTTCCCTGTACCCGGCGGTCCAGCAAAATTAAGTGTTAATCTGGGGTATGGATCGATCGACGACAGACCCCATTGATCATAGACTGTCTCTCTGACGTCAGCTCTCTGAATAGATCTATGAATTGCATTCAGCGTCTCCTGCGGGAGGCGCAAGATGCTGGCATTTGAACGAGGCGCTTGAACTAATTTCCTAAACTCATCTTCTCTCATGGAATTTCTCTGAAATATTGATTTTTCTTTCGATGTCTTATTAACCGAATCACTGTCTGAGAGGGCGACAGGCCCTTCCAAGCCTTCTTCGAATTCGATCGTGACGGAACTTGGTATGCTCCTAATTTTTCCCTGTCTATGAAGTCGTGTGACTTCAGAAACCAAATAATCCGTTACATTTTGATCTTCTATAGAGTTGGCTCCGATGCACTGGACTTTGATATACCTTTTCATTTGGTTACCTCAGAACAATTATCTCGTCGTTTGGTAGGCGGTCAATCGCAGCGTCTATCTTGTTAGCTTCCCAGGCCTGGGCGTCACTGATTTCTGTGTCTCCGTCGTCAAAAAATCCTGTAACTACAGTGTAGTTTCCATTTGGAAGTTTCTTCTTGAGAATCATTGAATGCTGTTTCACGACCTTTTCGGTTCTTATTTTCCTGATATAGTCCCTTATGACCGAAATTGTGAGATATGCAATAAAAACAACAGCAGCAGCAACAGTGCCTGCAAACAAAGCATATAAAAGCCATTCAATCATGTTTTCTCTCCTATATCTTAAGGATCAACGAGCTTTCGTTGCGCAACAAATCCTCTAGTTCTATGTCGAGTGAATTCACCTTAAACGCTACCGCCATTCTCTTCCCGTTAGAGTCAAAAATGAAGCTATCATCGTTAGAAAGCAACGTCAGGCTGAGAAATCTTGAATTCTTATCATAATGAAGAAAGCATTTTACTGCCCCAGACCCGGGAGACTGCGCACGAACCCACTCTCTAACATGGAATGCACTAATATTGCCACGAACTTCATTAACTGCATCGGATACAATCTCCTGGGTAAACTCCAATACTGCATCGGCGAGGCTCTTCATCAGCCTCTCTGCTGGAGCAAGGTTGTCATGGCCAATCCCTCCGAACTTTCGCATGACTGTTGCCTTTCTACGTTCAAGTCATGGTGCATAAAAGCATATCTCTGATCGGGGGTCAATGTGGCTAGGAACGGAATTGTGGTATCAGTTTGATATGCGGCCCGCGGGGCAAAAATCAGGGTCTATTGTGTATGGGATGCAGCGGCCATGCCGAATGGGATGTTCCGCATTGATCCGCCCGTTCTGCATTTTGGTCGCAGTGTCTGTCACACGGGGTTCATGCTTCATCCTCATAGTATTGCGCTCTCTCCTTTCGGATAGAGCGCCCACCCCTCCGTGGGGCCGCCCCGATCGTAGGACCGGATCAGATCAGGATGACTGCCGCTGTTTCTCTCACCGCCGCCGAAGCTGTTCCGACCGCCCCCCGCCGTCGCGGTACCGTCCGCTTCGGCATCGCGCTCCGCCTGGGTCTGGCCTTTGGCGCGATCCTGGTCGCCATGGGTGCGATCGTCGTCCATACCCTGCTGGCCTATCGCGATGTGGATGCGACCCTGGCGGTGGTGGTGGACAGCACCTTGCCGAAATTCGATGCCCTGGACAGCCTGACCCGGGCGGCGGATGGCCTGGCCGGGGCGGCAAGCTCCGCCGCCGTCGTCGCCACGGTGGAGGAGGCGCGGGCGGCGAAGGAGAATCTGACTGCGGCGGAGGCGGCGTTCGACACGGCCCTGCGCACCGCGCCGGAGCGGCTGGGCGACATCCCGGCCATCGCCGCCATGCGCACGATCGGCGGCCGCTTCTCCGCCCAGGTGCAGGTCTTGGGCTCCACCGTCGAAGGGCGGGGGCGGTTGCAGGGTGATCTGGCCGGGCGGCTGGACGGGGCGATGCAGCGCCGGGCAGCGGCGGTCAGCGCCCTGACCGGGGCCATCACCGCCGCGGATGCGGTCGGAACCGAGGCGCTGGGCCGGGTGACAGAGGCGACGATGGCCGGCTATGCCGCTCTGGTCGCCGGGGCCGGGGCCGCCGATCCGAGCCAGCTTTCCCGGCAGGAGGCGGCTTTCCGTATGGCCCTGACCGATTTGGAGGGTGCGCTGGCGGCGCTGCCGCCCGACGCGGCGGGTCTGCTGCCCCCCCTGGTCCAGGATCTGCGCGACCTGACCGACGGGCGCGGCGGGCTGCTGCGCCTGCGCGCCCGGCTGCTGGATGCCGATGCCCAGATCCGCGGCCTGGTGATGCTGAGCGCGGAGAATGCGGCCCTGCTGCGGGCGGAGGTGAAGGCGGTGGCCGCGGCGGTGCAGGACGATGTGCGCGGCCAGGCCGATGCCCTGGCCGGGACCATCGCCGTCGCCCGTAGCGCCCTGATCGTGCTGGGCATCGTCGGTGCCGGCATCGCCATCGGTGTCGCCGTCTTCTATGCCGGTGCCCGGGTCGCCGGCCGCATCGCCCGCCTGTCCCGCCGCATGCTGGATCTGGCCGACGGCAATCTGGATGTGCGGATCGACACGGCGGGCAGCGATGAGATTGCGGAGATGGCGAAGGCCATGACCGTCTTCCGCGCCAATGCCCTGAAGATCCGGGAGCAGGAAACCCTGATCGAGGCCGAGCGGCGGGAGGCGGAGGAGCGGCGGCGCACCGCCCTGGCCCAGCTGGCCGGCAGGTTCGAACGCTCCGTCGGCGGCATCGTCGCCACCCTGGCCCGGGCGGCGGGGGAGATGACGCGCCTGTCCGACACCATGGGCCGGGCCGCCGCCGATACCGCCAGCCGGGCGGATGTGGTTTCCCGCTCCAGCGAGGTGGCGAGCAGCAATACCCACACGGTCGCCGCCGCGACGGAGGAGCTTTCCGCCTCCATCCGGGAGATCAGCGGACAGCTTCAATCCGCCATCACCATCGCCGGCCGGGCGGGGGAAGAGGCGGAGACGGCGACCACCCATGTAGCCCGGCTGGCCGAGTGTGCCGCCCGCATCGGCGATGTGATCCGCCTGATCGAGGATATCGCCGGCCAGACCAACCTGCTGGCCCTGAACGCCACGATCGAGGCGGCCCGGGCGGGGGAGGCGGGCCGCGGCTTCGCCGTGGTGGCGGGGGAGGTCAAGAGCCTGTCCACCCAGACCGCGGGGGCCACGGGCGAAATCGCGGCGGAGATCGGGGCCATCCAGGGGGCGGTGCGCGATGTCGTCACCGTGATCCGGGAGATCGGCGGTACGATCACCAGCCTGACCAATGTCTCCGGCATCATCGCCGCGGCCGTGGAGCAGCAGAACGCCGCCACGGCCGAGATCAGCCGGTCCATCGCCGAGGCGGCGGTGGGTGTCGCCGATGTCACCGGCACCATCGGCCAGGTCCGCGCCGCCGCCCAGGACACGGGCGAGGCGGCGGGGCAGGTGAAGCTGGCGGCCGACGAGCTGGCCCGCTAGGCGGCGGAGCTGGAGACCGCGGTCGGCGCCTTCCTGCGCGATGTGCGCGCGGGCTGACACCAAAGCATTGGGGATGAATCCATGATCCGACGGGCCAAGACCCTGCTCTGCGCCGCGCTGCTGTCGGCGGGAACCCTCGGCGCCCTCCCGGCGGCGGCGGCCTTCAGCCCCTGCGTCATCTATACGGAGGCGGGGAAGTTCGACAAAAGCTTCAATGAGACGGCCTTCGCCGGCGTCCAGCGCTTCACGGCGGAAACCGGCGTGCCGGTGCGGGAGTTTGAAACCACCGATGCCGGCCAGTACTTGGCGCAGATGCGGGCCGCGGTCGATGCGGCCTGTACCGATGTGGTGGTGATCGGCTTCCGCTTCACCAAGGACATGGCCGCCTTCGCCCCCGACCATCCGCTGGTGCGCTTCACCATCATCGACGGGGTGGTGGAACAGCCCAATGTGGCCGCAGTCCTGTTCGCTGAGAATGAGGGCAGCTACCTGGCCGGGGTCGCCGCCGGCCTGTCCACCCGGACCGGCACCGTGGGCTTCGTCGGCGGCATGCCGGTGGATGTGATCCTCCGCTTCCAGGCCGGTTTCGCCCAGGGCGTGCGGGCGGTCCGGCCCGATGCGGTGGTGCTGGCCGACATGGTGGCGGAAGGTCCGGCCGGCTTCGCCGATCCCTTCACCGGCAGCGAACTGGCCCGCGAGATGATGGCCAAGGGGGCGGATGTGGTCTTCCCCGCCGCCGGCAGTTCCGGCCTGGGTGTGCTGCACGCAGCGGCCCAGGCGGGTGGCCTCGCCCTTGGGGTCGATTCCAACCAGAACTACCTGTACCCGGGCCGCATCCTCACCTCCATGGTGAAGCGGATCGATGTGGCCGTGGTCCGCGCCTTCGAAGCCGGGCGGAACGGCACGTTCCAGGCGGGGATCACGGTGCTGGGGCTGAAGGACGGGGCGGTGGATGTGGCGGTGGATGACAGCAACCGCCCCCTCTGGACCCCCGCCATCGCCGATGCGGTCGCCGCGGCGCGGGCCGATATCGTCGCCGGGCGTATCACCGTCGACGGGGCGGATGCCATCGTCCCCCGCTGATCCAGTCCGACCGACCCTGCCGCCCGATCGCCGCCGCCCAATCCCCGCCGCCCGCATGGCGGCAGCCGGTCGCCGCTGCCATCAAAAGACAACAAATCGATTGGGGGAATGGTGTAAAGTGGAAATGAACCAGCGGTGCTGCGGGAGGGTGGCAGGGTGATGCGGGGGGGATGGGTGTCGATCCTGGCGCTGATCCTGTGGATCGCAGTCCGCCCGGCATCGGCCGGTGCGATGCTGGGGGAATCCGGCCCGGGCCCGACCCGGCTGATCCTGGTCGCCGATCCCTGGTGCCCCTATAACTGCGATCCCGCCGGCGGGCGGGAGGGCTACATGGTCGATCTGGCCCGAGCCATCCTGGAACCGTTGGGCTACAGCATCGATTACCGGGTGGTGACCTGGGCCGTTGCCCTGCGCATGGTGGAGGAGGGGCATGCCGACGGCATCATCGGCGCCGGCCGGGATGAGGCGGTGGCCTTGGTCCCGTCCAGCCCGCTGGGCCGCTCCGCCAAGGGGGTGCTGAGCCGCACCGGCTATCCCTTCGCCTGGTCGGGGGTGGAATCCTTCCGCAGCCACCGGCTGGCGGTGATCCGCGGCTACCGGTATGGGCAGATGCTGGATGGCTATATCGCCCAGAACGCCGATTCCCCGGCCCGCATCACCACCCTGTCCGGCTTCGGCTACAACCAGTTGACCCAGGCGGTGCGCCTCCTGCTGGCCGGGCAGGTGGATCTGGTGGTGGATGATGTGAATGTCCTGTCCTGGAAGGTGGACCAGTTCGGCTTGCGCGGGCGCACCGACCTGACCGACCTTGGCGATGCGGAGGATGTGTTCATCGCCCTGTCTCCCCGCCGCCCCAACGCCAGGGAACTTGCCCGGCTGCTGGATGACGGGATCCACCGCCTGCGGCAGGAGGGGCGGCTGGCCGCCATCCTGGACCGCTACGGGCTGAAGGACTGGGCGGTACCGGCGAATGCCCATTGAGGCGGGGGCGGGCTACGGGGGTGTCGGCGTGATGGCGGACACTGCGCCCCGGCCCCATCCCGTGACAATCCTGCGGCAATCCCGGCTCGGGCCCTGGCCCGCGCGACCCGGCACCCCATCTGATGGGGGTCGGGCAGAGACGAGACCGCCGCCATGGGCCCCCATATCCGCGCCGAAACCGATCCGCTGGCCCGCCTGCGCCAGATCCTGCTGATCGCCATGGGCTGGACCATCGTGGCCTTGGGGCTGGTGCTGATGCCCCTGCCGGGGCCCTTCGGGGTGCCGCTGGTGGTCTTGGGCGGGCTGCTGCTGCTGCGCAACTCCGCTCTCGCCCGGCGCCGGCTGATCCGCTGGAAGCGCAGCGCCTCCCCCCGCCTGGCCTTCCTGGTCCGGCGGCTGGAGGGGTGGCGGGACCGGCGGCGGATGAAGCGGCGGGGCTGAGCACCCGTCTTGCCCTGTCACCCCGCCCGGCGCACCACCGCGACCAGGGCACCGATGGTCAGGATTGCGCCGACAGCCTGAAGAGGGGCGAAGCCTTCGCCCAGGAACAGCACCGCCCCGCCCACACCGAAGACCGGGATCAGGGTCAGGAACAGGCCCGCCACCGCCACGGGCAGGCCGCGGATGCCGATCAGATAAAACCAGAAGGGCAGGGCGTATTGCACCACCCCGGACAGGGCGGCCATGGCAAGGGTGGTCCCCCCCACCGGCGGCAGGACCGGCCCCCCCTGCACCAGCACCACCCCCGCCAGCAGCACCAGCGCCGCCGCCAGCCCCGCCCCCTGCTGCAATGCCGCCAGGGGCAGCGGGGCCACATGCAGCACCGTCCGGCTGGACAGGACCACGTACAGGGCGGCGAACAGGGTGCCCAGCAGCACCAGCGCATCCCCGCCCACGTGGCCGCCCACATGGCCCCCCACATGCCCGCCGCCTGGCCCCCCCCCCCCCCCCCCCCCCCCCCCCCCGGCGGCCCCGCCCCCCCCCCCCGGCGCCCCCCCCCCCCCCCCCGCC
>JBJOKR010000160.1:0-11485 GCA_046045995.1 Pseudomonadota bacterium
CACCGTCGCCTCGATCCCGCTGTCGAACGTCTCCGCCGGGGTCCAGCCCAGCTCACGGCGGATCTTCGTCGCGTCGATGGCATAGCGCCGGTCGTGGCCCGGCCGGTCCGGCACATAGGTGATCAGGCGGCGCCGCGGCTCCGCCCCCGGGCGGAAGCGGTCCAGGATGTCGCAGATGCGCTCGACGACGGCGAGATTGGCCATCTCGTTGTTGCCGCCGATATTGTAGCTCTGCCCCACGGCGCCGCGGGTCAGCACCTGCCACAGGGCGCGGGCATGATCCTCCACATGCAGCCAGTCGCGTACATTCTGCCCGTCGCCGTAGACCGGCAGGGGCCGGCCCTCCAGCGCGTTCAGGATCATCAGCGGAATCAGCTTTTCCGGGAAGTGGTAGGGCCCGTAATTGTTGGAGCAGTTGGACATCACCGTGGGCAGGCCATAGGTATGGTGCCACGCGCTGACCAGATGGTCCGACGCCGCCTTGGAGGCGGAATAGGGGGAGCGGGGGTCGTAGGGCGTCTCCTCCGTGAAGAAGCCCGTATCGCCCAGGCTGCCATACACCTCATCGGTGGAGACATGGTGGAACCGGAAATCGGCCGCCGCCGCGCCCTCCAGCCCGCTCCAGTAGGCCCGCGCCGCCGCCAGCAGGACGGAGGTACCGGTGACATTGGTGCGGATGAAGGCATCCGGCCCGTCGATCGACCGGTCCACATGGCTTTCGGCCGCCAGATGGATGACCGCGTCCGGCCGGTGTTCCGCCAGGATACGGTCCATCGCCGCCCGATCGCAGATATCCGCCTTTTCAAAGGAGTAGAGCGGGCTGTCGGCCACGGGCCGCAGATTCTCCAGATTGGCGGCATAGGTCAGGCAGTCCACGTTGACCACCGCACAACCCTGGTCCAGCACCGCATGGCGGATGAAGGCCGAACCGATGAAGCCGGCACCGCCGGTCACGAGCACCTTACGGGGAGAGATCATGCCGAATACTCGAAAGGCGGTTGGGACGGGTCCAGCAGGGGAAGGCGGGCATCCTTGTCCGATAGGACCGGTGCTGCGCCGGCCGGCATAGGCCAGGGGATGGCAAGGCCGGGATCATTCCACAAGATGCCCCCGTCCGCCACGGGGTCGTAATAGGCGGTGACCTTGTAGACCACCTCCGTATCCGGCTCCAGCGTCAGGAAGCCATGGGCGAATCCGGCCGGGACCCAGAGCTGAAGCCCGTTCTCCGCCGACAGCTCCATGGCCACATGCCGCCCGAAGGTGGGGGAGCCGCGGCGCACATCGGCGGCCACGTCCCAGATCCGCCCGCGCACACAGCGCACCAGCTTGCCCTGGGCGCTGGGATGGCGCTGGAAATGCAGGCCCCGCAGCACATGCACCGGGTGGGAGACGGAGTGGTTGTCCTGCACGAATTCCACCGGCCCGCCCGCAGCCGCATCGAAGCGGGTCTTGCTGTAGGTCTCCGCGAAGCTGCCGCGGGGATCCTTGAACACCTTGGGGCGGATGGCGAAGACGCCGGGAATATCGGTTCCGATGATGTCCATGTGCTGCTCGCAATTAGGCGGTTCTGGCCGTGCTCTCCTGTTGCACGTTTGCAGCCCTGTCGGCAACCGCCTCAAGCGCGGCGGCCATTCCTGGCCCGTTACCGGTATCCACCCGCCAGTAATGGGCCGTCGGCTTGCGCTCCTCCGTGCAGAGGTAATGCACATCCGACCGCTCGGACCCGACGAACAGGATGTCACGGCCGGAATCGAGACAGCCATAGGTCTTCGACGGCATGACATAGCCGACAAAGCTGTCCTTCAGCGCGATCAGATGGGCGTCCGGCGTCACTAGCAGCCGGGGCACATCCTCCAGCGCCACCAGCTTGGACCGGATGAAGGGCACGCCCACCGCAGTCAGCCGGCTTTCGATCTCCTCCGCCCCGGCGCCGATGGCGTTCAGCCAGAGCAGGGTGCGGCCTGACCCTTCCCGATGGTGGCGGACATAGCCATCCACGAACGTCGTCACCTCATGGGCGACACCGTAATTGCCGGAATAGAGCAGCAGGGCCTTGCCCTCCGCCCCGGCGGGCCGGTCCAGGGGAACGGTACCATCGGGGATACAGACCGGCAGAAGATCGCGCCGGATGGAGATCCGGTCTTCCGCGATGCCGATATCGGTCAGCAGGCGGCGTTGGTCGAAGCCCAGCGCCTCGAACCGGTCGACCCGGCGGCGGAAGGCGCAGGTCAGCTTGTAGAAGGCCTGCATCAGCAGGCTCGGCCGTTCCTTCGTCGCCATCACGCATTCGGGATAGAAGTCGCTGATCATATAGGCCAGCGGCTTCCGCAGCAGCAGCTTCAACGGCACCATGAAATGCAGAAGGAAGGGCGGGCTGCCGGTGAAATGCACCTCATCCGCCCGCCGCGCCTCCCCCCACAGGGCGGCGATCAGGCGCAGATTGGCGCGCACGGTCCAAACCAGGCGGCGAAGATTGCTGCTGCGGTCCAGGGCCGGCATGGGGACATAGCGGACGGTCAGGCTGCCCTGGTCGAACCGTTCCGTCATGTCCGCCCGTCCGTCGGTCGTGGACAGTCCGATCAGCAGGATGTCGCGCCCATCCCGGGCATCATTGCGGGCGAGTTGCAGGCTGCTCTGACCCACGGCGCCGAAATCGGGCGGAAGCCAATCGCAGATGCGGACCTGGGTGAAACGGTCCGGAAGTGGCCGCACAGACATGCAGAATACTCTCTTCGTGCCGGGCGCGCCCAAGAAAACCGTTTGAATATGGTGGCCGGACCGGGGCGTTATGCCCAATCGGTAACGGCAATGCAATGATCAGATCCGCCGGTCCCAGGGGTGCAGCCTTGCTTGAAACGACGGAATTACTCCAACTTTTCCGGTTCCGATGCAGTCGCGTCGGAACAAACCCTGGTCAGCGGAAGACAACGGTCTTACGACCGGCCTGAATCACCCGTCGTTCCAGATGCCAGCGCACCGCGCGGGACAACACGGCGCATTCAATATCGGCCCCCAATTCCACCAGACGTTCCGGCGCATGGGTATGATCCACCCGCTGGATGTCCTGCTCGATGATCGGGCCTTCATCCAGGTCATCGGTGACGTAATGGGCCGTGGCGCCGATCAGCTTCACCCCCCGGTCGAAGGCCTGATGGTAGGGCTTCGCCCCCTTGAAGCTGGGCAGGAAGGAGTGGTGGATGTTGATGCAGCGCCCCGCCAGCGCCCGGGTCAGCGTGGGCGAGAGCACCTGCATGTAGCGGGCAAGCACCACCAGGTCCACCCGCTGCTCCTCCACGATGCGGAGTATGGCTGACTCCTGCTCCGCCCGATTGTCGGCGGTGACGGGCAGATGGTGATAGGGGATACCAGCCCATTCGGTCAGGGACCGCATGTCCCCGTGGTTGGAGACGACGCCCGGGATCTCCATCCGGATCGCCCCGGACCGCTGCCGGTGCAGCAGGTCGTAAAGGCAATGGCCGAAGCGGGAGACCAGCACCAGAACCCGGGGCACGGGCGCCATATCGTGCAGGTCCCATTCCATGCCATAGCGATAGGCGATGGGAGCGAAGCCGGTGCGCAGCACATCCAACGGCGGCATCGACCCGTCGGGCCGGAACACCGTCCGCATGTAGAAGTAATCGGCTCCCTGGTCGTTGAAATGGTTCGATTCCGTGATCGAACAGCCATTATCCGCCAGATAGCCCGCCACCGCCGCCACGATGCCGCGGCGGTCCGGGCAGCGGACGCTGAGGATGTAGCCGGGGGTCGGGGTTGCGGACATGGTCTTGCTGCTCGGCACGGGGGTGGGGCCCCCCGCAGGGAGGGGCCGGTTATGCGGTTGCGGTGACGATTACTCGGTGATCGTGTCCCAGTCCCGGCGCAGGCTGGACAGGTCCCTGACATAGGTGGTGCCGACCAGCGGACGCCGGTTCACCAGCGTCTGGCCACCGTCCCGGGTGAGCGGGCGCCAGAGCCAGGAGATGGCCCCGCGGACCGAGCGGACATAGAGCTGATCGAGGGGGATGACGATGTAGAGCCCCTTGTCGAAGCTGCCCTCACCGAACTGCTCCGCCGAGACATCGGTGAAGGTGGCGAAGGCGCCAACGGTGATTCCGCTGTCGAAGGTGCGGGAGAATTCGAAGGTCGCCCCGTAATCCCCGGCCAGGTACCGGCCCACCTTGACCCGGGCATCGATCGCCAGCGGGGCATAATGGTAATAGCCGGTCAGGTGGCCGGTGACGACGTCGTAATCCCGGAACTTGAACCACTGGTCATAGTCGCGCTGCTTGGCCCAGGCGACATCCAGCCCGATGGCCCAGTCCCGGCCCAGCGGATGGTACAGCACCTCGCCGCCCACACCGCCGAACATCTCTTCCAGCAGCCCGCCGTAGAAATGCCCGTACCAGCCGGTGGTGATGGGGAAGGCGTAGTCGAGCTGAAGGTGGGTCAGCGCCGTCGTCCCCTGCTCCAGATACTCCGCGATGTCGGACCGAACCCGGGGCAGCACGCTGTCGGAGGGGATGCGCAGCTTGTCGAAATTGTTGTAGATGTCCACACCCAACGAACCGGAAGCGCTGAGACGGCGGGTCAACTGGGCATTGCCGTGCAGGCGCGCCCAGAGCTGATACAGCACGAAGGCTTCCGGCCGGCCAACCGTCTGGCGCAGCCCGGGCCGGAGTGCCCAGCTGAAGCCCGGATAGTTGCTGGCCGCCGGGTTCTGGTATTCCGCCGTCTCCATGGTCAGCGGCGGTTCGCCGATGGTGGCGCCGTGCCACAGCTCCTCCACCGAGCCGCGGTCAACGGTCAGCGCCCCTTCCATATCCTTCCGCATCAGGGAGACGGAGAGCATCTCCATCCCCCCTTCCAGCAGGACGATGCGGAACTCCTCATAGTCAAAGGGCAGGACGGCTCCCGCCACCCTGGCGATGCGGCCAAGACCCTTGGCGGTCGACCGGAACCGCCCCTGGGCAACATACAAGGTCACCCGCGGCGCCTCATAATCGACGGCGTAGAGGAAGGTTCCCTGCTTGCCCAGAAGGCGCTGAAGCTCCGCCTGGACCTGGGGCGCCGGGGCGCCGGGCTCCGTGCTGAACACCGTGTCCGGGGCGACACCGCCGTCATCCTCCGCACCCGCCAGCACCCGTGTGACCAGGCCCGACGCCCCGCTGGGCACAGATGCGGTAGCTTGGACGGGAGCCTCCGCGACCGGTTCCGGCGGTGTCGTCGCCGGCATGACCGGTGCCGGGGTGGCCAGGTCCAGGGCTACCTGCATACGGCGCTGCCCATCCTCCACCAGGTCGATGGACAGGCGGCCCGCGGCCGTCGGCACCTCCGCGGCCACCCGGGCGGCGACAGCCTGGGCGATGACCACCCAGTCGCGATAGCCGGTCCCCATCAGGGTGACGGCATAACCTTCGGCGGTGCGGTCCACCCGGGACAAATGCAGCCCGTCCAGGGCCGCCTGGGCCGCGGCGGCCCGTCCGATGGCCGCGGACAGGTCTGCCGATGCGGGGTCCGCTGCGATGGTTCCAGCAGCCGTCTCCGCTGGGTCGGCACCCGTCGTCGTGTCCGACAGGATCGTCGTTGCCCGGGCAGGCGGCGGCGGCAGGTTGGCTGGCCGTTCCTGCATGGGCGGGGCGGGAGTGTCGAGCTTTGGAACCCGGGAGCGCTCATTGAAATTGGTTGTGACCGCCAGCCGCACCATGGCGCGGTTGCCGCGTTCCAGGGCGGCACCCAGCTGCAGCCAGTCCCAGGGCTGATAGCCCACACCCAGGTTCACCGGCAGGTCCACATCCAGTTCCCCGCCCAGCTCCCGCTCGTAGGAGTTACTGTCGTACTCCGCCAGAAGGGTCAGCCCATCGATGGGGGTCTTCCAGGAGATACCGCCGAAGACGGCGACATCACGCCCCCGGAAATAGTCGGAGCCGAGTTCCCCACCCAGCCCCTCGAACCCCGACCGGGTATCGAACCGGTCGGCGATCAGTCCAAGGGGATTGCGGAAATGGCCGCGGGTGCCAAGATTGCCCCAGGCAAGCCCGAGGGAAACATCCACGGGGCCGATCATCTTGTTGGCGACAAGGTATTCCGACTGGAACACGCCCGTACCGGCGATGTCACGAAGACCGACGGCAAGGCTGGGCCATGTTGCCGATTCCTCGACCAGGCGGACACGGACGTCGATGCCGCGGTCCTTCAGGGTCTGATCACCACTGAAGTCGATGGGGCCGTAGGGCACGTTGCGCACGTCGGTATAGCGCAGGGTGGCTTCCAGCCAATCCAGGGCCTGAAGCGTCACGAAATAGCGCCGATAGGGCCAAGCCGCGCTGAAACCCAGATAGGCCTGGCCCTCCGGGCTCATCCTTGCGGTCGGCGTCTGCATCAGGCCGACTCCGCCGAAGTCATTCACCAGCGGCGGCGCAGGATCGGTGAACCGCACCCCCTGCGCGGCTGCCGGGGTGGCAAGGGCGGTCGTTCCCGCCAGGAAGGCTGCGAGAAGGCCCGCACAGAAGCGGCCCGTTCCGGTTTCGATCCGATCAGCCACCATCATCACCGGATCAGCGCGAGATGACGGCGATGGACGCGGCGGAGATCGCCAGATCACTGACCAACGATGTGATCGACCGTGTCAGTGTCAGGAAGTCGAACGGACGCGGGTCGCGCGGCACGACGATGGTCGATCCGGGCGGGATCTGAACCTCCTCCCCCGACCAGGCCCCGAGACGCAGGGGAATCGCCTCCCCGTTCGGCAGGACAACGAAGGCGTTGCCGTCATCCGCATTCGGGGTAAGCCCGCCGACGCGCCGGATATACTCTTCCGCCTCCAGGCCGGAGGTGAACATGACGGAACCAGGGTTCAGCACCTCGCCAGTGACGGTCACATGGCTCGGCCGCTTCGGAATATACAGGCGGTCGCCGGGTTCCAGGACGAAATCCAGTTCCGGCCGGGCGGCCAGCACAAGAGGATCGGCTTCCACCACGACCCGCCCGACGGCCGGGGCGTTGCGCAGCGACTCGGCCAGGGATTGCAGCACCGGCAGGGCGCTTCGGACAGCAGTCGCATCCTCGGCCGAAGTGAGTGCCGCCGGAATGGCCGCTTCCAATTCCCGTGCCGCCCGCTGATTGGCAGCGAATTCGGCATCACGCACCCGCTCCCGGGTGAAGATCGCGCCATAGGGATAGGCGTGTTCGCCCAAGCCGCCGACCCGGCGCAGCACCTCTGACAGGCGCTCGCCCGCCCGGATATCAAGGCGTCCGGGCCGGTCAACCTCACCGGCAACCTCGACAAATCCGCTTTCGCGACCGCGCAGCACCGGATTCGCCCGGACAACCGTTCCCGGACCGATCAAGAGCCCGGACAGGGCTACCAACGTCTGACCCGTCTGCCGAGTCCCATCAAGTCTCGTAATGTCGAGGGATTCGGAATCGGCGTTGATAGTCAGACCACCTGCAGCCCGGACGATCTCCTCCAGGCTCGATCCGGGCACGACCGGATAAATGCCCGGGAACCGGATTTCCCCCTCGACACCGGCGCCGTATTCCAGAAGCAACGGGAGCAGGTCCGGGTGGCGATCGAATAGCTCGGGACAGGAGCGTGTATTGACGATGCGTCGGGATCCGCCGAAACCTAGAGGATCGCTGCGGACGGCCGCAAGAAAGCGGTTCGTCCCCGTTTCGGCCACCAATGTCGCAAGTTGGCGCAGTCCGGCACAACGCACATCGGTGCGGACAATACTGCCGCTTCCGTTGGGAACGGCCAGCGCATCCTCCGCCTCCTTGGGCTCGGTCATTTCCGGTTCCTGCCAAGGCCGGACCAGACGGAGCTGATGCTCCCGTTCCATCTGCTTCGACTGCGCGGCAGACTGGGTAGAACTGGCGGCAGCCCCGGCCAGCGTCCGCTGTTGATCAAAGGCCTTCTCATCCCGGGCGATCTGAAGGACCGGCGGTGTCTGACCCCGAAGAACGGATTGCACATCGGCGGAGGTTAGATAGGCGATCTCCTCCCGGCCAAGGACGATGATCTGGTCCCGTTCCCGTAGGGTAACGTTCGTTTGGCCACCCAGCACGGATTGCAGGTTCACCGGAACATAGCGCTGGACCCGTGTCATCGGATCCTCGGTCCGAATCAGCGCGAAGGGTAGGTAGGGATCGGCCTTCAGCACCTCCGGCTGAGAGAGCAATTGACGAAGAGTGCCCGCGGCACTGACCGCCTTGCGTCCCGGCGCATCGAAAGCCCCCTCCAACTCAACCGCCGCCGCCGGCCTGTCGACAAGCAGCAGATCGTTGCCCCGCACCGCCCCGGCGACACGGTCCAGGATGACACGCTGGTTGTTGCCCGCCTCGTCCAGGCGCAGCAGGTTCAGGCGGTTCCCCCGACTGCGCTGGAACCCCCCGGCCATGGCGACAAGCTGGTCGAGCTGTATCGCGTCATCCGCGGGCAGTTCGAAAATGCCCGGGCGGACCACGTCGCCGGCCAGGGCCGCGGTTGGGCCCAAGGGCGGAATGATCAACTGGTCGCCATCCTGCAGCCGGATGCTGACAGCAACCTCCCCGCCGATCAGAAGATCGTACAGGTCGATGCGGCTCACCTCTCCGTTCCGGATCAGGCGCACGTTGCGCAAGGATCCGCTTTTGCGGACACCGCCCGCCGCTATCAGGGCATCAACGATTGACCCGAAGCTGGTGAGGACACGCTGACCGGGCCGCTCTACCTCACCGCCGACCAAAACCCGGACAGCCCTTGTACCACCGACGGATACGAAAGCGTCTGTCCGCAGGAATCCGGCGGAGACACGATCCTGGATATCGGACCGCACATCGCCAAGGGTAAGGCCCGCCGCAGGCACGGGCGGCAGATCTTCCAGCAGGATCCGGCCCTCCCGATCGACGCGCAGCGTCTCCGTACGGTTGATCTGCCCACGCATGGTGACGATCAATTCGTCGCCGATCCCCAGCACGTAGTCATCCGGAACCACCCCGGTCAGGGTCGGATCGGTCTGCAAGTCGGTCGGGCGGAAAATGTCATAGCCGAACTGGCGCAGGGCCATGTCGGCCCGTTCGCTGTAGTCGCGTTCAAGGGGAGAGAAGGGCTCCTCCCGATCGGTCGAGCGACCGTCAAGTTCGTCGGTCGGCACCCGGTTCAGCTGGCGCAGCCTCTGCTCTTCCCGCGCCCGGTCTATGGCCGCATCCCCGGACCGGTTTGTCCCTTCGGGAAGAAGGTCCCGCAGGTTTCGGTCCAGACCACGGAAATCGTTTGGGAGTTCCACCGACTGGGCATGGACGGGCGCAGCCAGACAAAGACTGACAGCACAGATCGACCATGCTAGACGGGTCGCACGCCCGATCTGTGCGCGATGACGAAGCAACGACGAACCCATCCGGATCTCCATGACCACACCGCCGTTCAAGGCCATCGGTCGTCGTGAGGCACTCTTCAAGGGTGCGCTCGGCCTGACGACAGTACCAGCACTGCTCGGCGGATGTGGGCTGGTTAGCACCAATTCCCCGTTCTGGGCAACCGTAGCCTCGGTCGTCCCCCAGGACCAGGTCGCACCGGTGACCCGTGCCCAGGCATCGGCCCTGCCCTATGCATCCGTCCTGGCCTGGTTCGATGAAGCGCCCAAAGCCTTCCTGGTGCTGGGCGAAATTCTGGAAGGGCGGGGGCTGGCCTGGTATTCCAGCAACAGGCAGATCATCGTCACCAACGGGCCGTTCATCGTGAAAACGGCCGGTATGCCCACCGACGTCAACCGGGTTCAGTTCGATCGTCCGCTTCCCCAGGGGGCGGAGGTGTTTGCTACCGGCATTGATCGGCGCGCTGACATACCGCAGAAGCGGTTGTTTGATTGGTACTGGCGATCCCGTTTCACGCCCGTAGGACGGGAAAGCGTGACCATCCTGGATCTCACCTTTGATCTTGCCGTCTTCGATGAACGGATTGAGCCGATCGGCACACCCGGATGGACCAACCGGTACTGGATCGACGCGGCATCGGGCTTCTGCTGGAAATCCCGCCAGACATTGGTTCCGGGTCTGCCTTCCATCAATCTGGAGATCGTTAAGCCCTTCCAGGCTGCGTAAGGACTGACGGCCAAGTCCCCGCCTCAGAGGCCATAAACGAAGAAGCCCCAGATACACTCCGGGGCTTCTTCGTATTGTCTCAGCACCACAAACGGAAATGCCGCCCCGGAGACCGAGGCGGCAAGACCGAAAATACAGACCTGATCAGCGACGGGTCGCCGTGGCCGTGGAGGTCGGCGTCGTGGCCGGCGGGGTGGTGATCGGCGGGGTCGGGCCCGGGCCCGGCTCTTCGGCGTCGTCACCACCAGAGGCGATGGCGGCGGTCAGGCCGGCGGCGAGCGCGACACCACCGACAACGGCGGCGGTGGAGATAGCACCAGCGCCGGCGGCAGCGGCGGTCGAGGCACCAGCGGCAGTGCCGGTACCAGCACCCGTGGCGGCACCCGTGCCACCGGTAGCCTGGGCGGAAGCAACGGCCGGGGTCAGGGCGAGAGCAAGAGCAACGAGCAGGGTCGAAGACTTCATGGGATCATTCCTTCGATTCGTACGATCCGGTCCGGGAGGACCGCGTCGGGCGTGACCCAACCGGGGCGCCCTGCCATCGCGGCTGACGGGTTAGGTCCACCGCACCTATACTACCACTTGCGGGCAAAGAAAACCCCTCTGTGCAAATCCTTTCGCACTGCGGTAGGGCGATCCTCTCTTGGGGTGCCATGCCCCCGTCCATGTTGGCCATCGCCCTGTTACCGCGGGTGCAGGGTGGAACAGTGACATGCCGATTCCAGGTCGAAAACGAGGTCCTGGAGCCTTCGTGACCCCGTCGTTGGAACGGTGACATGGCGAACGGCGACTCCTGCCCTGCCGAATGGGTGCCGTTCCCTGTTTTTCCTGCTTTTTCAGTGCTTTTCTCCCCACCGGTAGGAGTATGAACCCAGGAATGCGGCCGTTGGGGTCATGTGTGTCGCCGGGGTGCCCGTGCCGTCCAGTCCCGGCAATGTCGCCGTTCCCCACCCCTGTGGCCATTCCGGCGGGTACGATGTCACCCGTCCCTCTCGTGCCCTGCACCCTGCCCCGTCGTCTTGCCCCGTCCGGGGTATGAACAGGGCCAGAACCCTTTCGCGGGAGAGTGTCGGGGAGATGATCCGTCCAGGGGTGGCCCGTCTGTCTGGTGTTTGATTCGCTGGCCGTCACCTTCGCCGTCCACCGCCAAGCCATTTTCGTTGGAACGGAAACATCCAACCGGATGGGTTCTGTTTTCTGGGTATCATTGGCCCGCGCCAGCGGCCGGCTGACACCCACGTGGCTGACACCGACGTGGCTAGCATCCGGGGGTGTCAGCCTCTGTCCCTCGCGTGGGGCAGGGAGATGGAGAATCCTGTTAAACGGGTGAATCAAGTTAGGGGGTTTTAACGTTATCACCCTGAATATCCCTTCAAAATCAAGACCCTGTGGCCGTTTGCGTCTCCAT
>JBJOKR010000161.1:0-11461 GCA_046045995.1 Pseudomonadota bacterium
CGTCACCGAACGACCCCAGATCCTCAAGCCACGCCATCGCCACGCCCTCCCACCAAATCCGACACCAACCGAATCACGCAAGCACCAGATTGGCAAGAGCACTCAAGATGTGTGCATCCCGTAGCCCCGTGAGGGAGAGGGAGGGACCCGCCCGCAGCGGAGCGACGGGTGGGAGGGTGAGGGGTCCGGCAGCACAAGTCCTGGATCACCCCTCACCCTCCCAAGCCTGCCGGCTTGGGCCCCTACCTCTCCCTCAAGGGGCGTGGGGCGATACGGCCGACTCGGGGGCCCCGGCCCGCCCCGCAAGCCCCCGAGTCCCCGAGTCCCCCCGCGGTGGCGGTTTTCCAAGGGGGTGGGAAGGGGTATCGGAAGGTCAGGCGCGGGGGCTTTTGGCAAGCCCGTTTTCCCCGGCGTCCCCAAATTTTCATCTTGAGAGGGGGACGATATTTGGTACCATCCCCGACCGTTGCCGCTAGATCTTGGGCCTGACCCAGACTTATCCACAGAAAGCGGCATGGGGATAGCGGGGATAACTCCAATGCGTGACGGGGCCATGTACAGCAAGCTGGCACAGGGTGGCGATGTTTTCGGCCAGGTGCAGATGACCAAGCACCCGGCCGTGACTGTGGATCGTTCGCGCGATTCCCTGCTGACGGAATTCGGGAAGGCGACGCTGACCGACCGTTATCTGATGCCGGGCGAGTCGTTCCAGGATCTGTTCGCCCGCGTGGCGAGCTATTATGCCGATGATACGGCCCATGCCCAGCGCCTGTACGATTATATCTCCAAGCTGTGGTTCATGCCGGCCACGCCCGTGCTGTCCAACGGCGGGACGGAGCGGGGGCTTCCAATCTCCTGCTTCCTGAATGAATCCTCCGACAGCCTGGAGGGGATCGTCGGGCTGTGGAATGAGAATGTCTGGCTGGCGGCCAAGGGCGGGGGCATCGGCTCCTACTGGGGCAACCTGCGCTCCATCGGGGAGCGGGTGAAGGGCAACGGCAAGACCAGTGGCGTCATCCCCTTCATCCGGGTGATGGACAGCCTCACCCTTGCCATCAGCCAGGGCAGCCTGCGCCGTGGGTCCGCCGCCTGCTACCTGCCCGTCTCCCATCCGGAGATCGAGGAATTCATCGAGATGCGCCGGCCCACCGGCGGCGATCCGAACCGCAAGGCGCTGAACCTGCACCACGGCATCGCCATCCCCGACGCCTTCATGCGCGCGGTGGAGGAGGATGGGGAATGGGGCCTGACCAGCCCGAAGGACGGCGCCGTCATCCGCAAGGTGAAGGCCCGCGACCTGTGGATCCGCATCCTGACCGCCCGCATCGAAACGGGTGAGCCCTATTTGCTGTATATCGACCACGTCAACCGGGCCATTCCGGAGCATCACAAGCTCGCCGGCCTGAACGTGAAGATGTCCAACCTCTGCTCGGAGATCACGCTGCCCACCGGGCTGGATCCCTGGGGTGAGGAGCGGACGGCCGTGTGCTGCCTGTCCTCCTTGAACCTGGAATATTTCCTGGATTGGCAGGACCACCCGACCTTCATCGAGGATACGCTGCGCTTCCTCGACAATGTGATGGATGACTTCATCACCAAGGCCCCGACCGAGATGGCCCGTGCCAAGTATTCCGCCATGCGGGAGCGGTCGGTGGGCCTGGGCGTCATGGGCTTCCACAGCTTCCTGCAGAGCCAGACCGTGCCGATCGAAAGCGTCATGGCCAAGGTCTGGAACAAGCGGATGTTCGCCCATGTGAAGCGCCAGGCCGACGCCGCCTCGGTCAAGCTGGCCCATGAGCGCGGGCCCTGCCCCGATGCGGCCGAATACGGGATCATGGAGCGTTTCTCCAACAAGATCGCCATCGCGCCGACAGCCAGCATCTCCATCATCTGCGGTGGTACAAGCCCGGGCATCGAGCCGGCGGCCGCCAACGCCTATACCCACAAGACCCTGTCGGGCAGCCATTCCGTGCGCAGCAAGTACCTGGAGCAGGTGCTGGCGACGTATGGCCGCAACGATGAGGACACGTGGTCGGACATCACGCTGCACGGCGGATCGGTCCAGCACCTGGATTTCCTGGATGATCTGGAGCGCGACACCTTCAAGACCGCATTCGAGCTGGACCAGCGCTGGCTGATCGATCTGGCCGCCGACCGCACCCCCTTCGTCTGCCAGAGCCAGAGCCTGAACCTCTTCCTCCCGGCCGATGTGCACAAGCGCGACCTGCACCAGATCCATTTCCAGGCCTGGAAGAAGGGCGTGAAGAGCCTCTATTACTGCCGCTCCCTCTCGGTCCAGCGCGCCGAAAGCGACAAGACCGACGTCATCGCCGCCCGCAAGGCCGCCAAGAACGCCGCGGATGCGGCGGAGACGGCAGCGGCGGGGGACGCGAACAAGTATGAGGAATGCTTGGCCTGCCAGTAAGGGCCAGGTCCGTCGGCCAGAATGCCGGCACCTGGGTCGGATAAGCGCAGCTTGATCCGACACCCCATCCATCGGAACCGGCAAAGGCCGCGGGAGCAATCCCGCGGCCTTTGCCATGCCACCGCGCAGGTCGGATTGGCGCCGCGCAATCCCGGCACCCCGCTGCCATGGGGCGGGCAAGCGATAGCGCGGCCCGATACGCTTCATCGCCGCTGGTTGGTTGGACACCAAGGCCACCAAGGGGCGCGGGGTGGGCATGACGGTGTCAGGCGACGGGAAATCCGCCTCCCGCGCGGAGGGAGCAGGGGTTCCGCCCCCTCACACCGGTAGCGGCTGTTCCCGTGCGGGGCGGCGGCGCTGGGCGAAGCGAAGGCCGCCGATCGCCCCGGTGATCAGCGTGAAGGTCACATCCACCAGGCCGAAGGCCACTGCCGCCTCCACCGGGAAGCCATAGGCACCGAACAGCACCATTGCCGCCGTCTCCCGCACGCCGACCCCGTTGATGGCGGGCAGCATCAGCGCCAGGATCAGGATCGGAATCAGGAAGAACCAGTCGACCAGCGGAATGTCGATCCCCAGCGCCTGGCCGATGATCCAGTAATGGACGACGACGAAGGCCTGGAGCAGCACCGACCAGGCAAGACCGGTGGACAGCGCCGGTCCTGCCCGCAGCAGCACGCCCGCCCCGTTGCGGAACCCGGTCCAGGCCCCGCGCACCCGGTCGGCAAGGCGCCCGCCGGGCAGAAGCGCCAGAACCCGTTCGCCAAGGCCGGTGCGGAGGGCCAGGACAAGGGTGGCAAGCCCGGCCACGGCCAGCCCGACCGCGACCGGCACCCCGGGCAGGCGCTGTTCCAGCGACACCGGCCACACCAGGATCGCCACCAGGGCGAAGATCATCAGGACCGTGATGCCCAGCACCCTTTCCACGAAGACGGACGCGGCGGACAGGCCGCCAGCCCCGCTCCACCGCCGCAGGTCCATGATGCGGACCACATCGCCGCCGAAACTGGTGGGCAGGAACACGTTGAAGAAACTACCGACCATATAACTGTCCAGCAGGAAGCCCATGGGCGGTCGCAGGCCCTGGAAGCGCAGCATGGCCCGCCAGCGCGCCGCACTGATCAGGATGCCGAACAGCCGCATGAACAGGGCCGCGCCCAGCAGCGGCAGGGACGCCGCCAGCAGCACCGCACCCAGGGCAGTCCAGTCCAGGTTGGACAGGACCACCAGGGCCAGCAGCCCCAGGCTGACCACCAGGCGCAATAGGAACCCGCGCCCGGTCCTCACCGCCGGAGCCTGGGCTGGGGCCGCGTCCGGGGCCGCAACCGGTTCCGGCGCCAGGGTCCGGGAGACGGGACCGGTCTCGGTCATGGCCGGGTCAGCCCCTCCTCCGGGCCGGGCATGGTGTCGATGATGGTGCAGGCCCAAGGTCTCAATTCACCAGACGGTCCACGACATAGGTCTTCATGTCCTTGGCACGGGTGAAGATGATGATCTCCCCCACCAGGCCGATGATGATCACCTGGATGCCAAGCGCCACCAGCAGCATGCTGAACATCAGGGCCGGCCGGTCGCCCAGCGGCACGTCGAAGACGAAGCGTTCCATGATCAGCAGCAGGGTCCAGGCCAGCCCCGCCGCCAGGGATCCCAGGCCGATCAGCCCGAAAAAGCGCAGGGGCCGGTGGACGAAATTCACCAGGAACAGGGTCGCCGCCATGTCCAGCAGGCGCAGCAGATCCGACCGGGCGGACCCGGTCGCCCGGCCCGACAATTCGCCCGCCGACCGCACCGGCACCTCCACCACCTTGAACCCGCGGCGTGCGGCCAGGATGGGCAGGAAATGCTGCTGGTCGCCGTACAGGTCCAGGTGGTCCGCCACCTCCCGCCGGAAGACACGCAGGCGGCAGCCGAGGTCGGACAGGCTGAGGCCGCTGCCCATGCGGGCCAGCCCGGCGAAGACCGACCGGCGCAGCCAGCCGCGCATCCGCTCCCGCCCCACCGTGTCACGGCGGGCGGCCAGCACATCCACATCCGCCTGGTCCAGCAGGGCACGCACCAGGCGCGGCACCTCCCCCGCCGCCACCTGGCGGCAATGGGTCAGGGTGGCGATCACCGGGGCCGCCGCATGGCGCACCCCCATCATCATGGACGTGGCCTCCCCGAAGCTGCGGGCCAGGGTGATGGTGCGGACACGCGGATCGGTGGTGCGGATGGCGGTCAGCGCCGCTTCCGCCAGGGGGCGGTTGCCGTCCAGCACATAGATGAATTCCACCACCAGCCCCGCCCGGTCCAGGGCGTCCCGATGGTCGGCATGGAAGCTGGGAATGGTCGGATCATCCGCGGTCACCGCCACGACAACGGTGACATCGGGGACGGTGAGGTCGGCGCCCCCTGTATCAGGGGGCGCGGAGTCGGGGGCCACGGCGTCGGGGACAGGCCCGCCCTGAGGTACGGCGACGGGGATCGTGGGATCGGCCTGGATCATGGGGTGCTCGCTTTCATGGGAACGGCCAGGACGGACGCGGCACGGGGCGGGGGACCAGCCACCGGGCGGGCCACCGGCTGCGCCCGCGGGCCAACGGGCCGGTCCTCCTGCCCCTGTTTCAGCCGGGCGGTCAGGGCGGGCAGGAAATCATGCCGCCCGCCGCCGGTGGCGATGGCCAGTTCGGCCACCATGCCGGCGCACAGGCTGAAGGCGCCGACCGTGCCCCAGAGCAGGGCAACCCCGAACAGCACCGTCGGCACCCCGCCGGTGGTGAGGTAGGTTTCCCGCATCGCCTCCACAAAGAAGCCGAAGGCGACCAGCCAGGTCAGCCCGGCCGCGGACGCGGCCCAGAGCAGGGGCCGGGCGCTGGCCAGGTGCAGCACCTTCACCGACAGCAGGTCCAGCATCACCTTGTAGGTGCGGGACAGCCCGTATTTGGACTGGCCGAAGCGCCTTGCATGGTGGCGGGTCTTCACCTCCGCGATGCGGGCTCCGGACAGGTGCGCCATGGCGGGGATCAGGCGGTGCATCTCCGAATACAGGGGCACATGGCGGATCAGTTCCGCCCGATAGGCCTTAAGCGAGCAGCCATTGTCCCGGATCGGCACGCCGGTCACCCGGGCGATCAGGCGGTTGGCGATCAGGGAGGGCAGCTTGCGCGACAGGAACCGGTCCTGGCGCTTGTCCCGCCAGCCGGCCACAAGGTCGTAACCTTCCTCCAGCTTGGCGACCAGGGCGGGAATATCACCCGGTTCGTTCTGCAGGTCCCCGTCCATGGTCACCAGCACCCGGCCGCGGGCATGGTCGAACCCCGCCACCATGGCCATGGTCTGGCCGAAATTGCGTCGGAAGCGGACGATGCGCACCCGCCGGTCGGCCCGGGCGATGGCTTCGGCCCGGGCGAAGGTGGCATCGGTGCTGCCATCATCCACCAGCACCAGTTCATAACTCCGGCCCATGCCGTCCAGCACCGCCGACACGGCGCTGTGCAGCAGGCCGACATTCTCCTCCTCGTTATGCAGGGGCACGATCACCGAAATGTCCGGGATGGAAATGTCGGAGACGGGATTGCCGGGGGCTGGCATATCGGGGACTGGCATATCCGAACCCGTTCGGGGAACCGGCATGGGGGCGCCCGGCAGGGCGCCGCCCGGATCAGCCATCCCCGGCCTGTACCCGTAAGTCCTGGGCCCGTAGGGCCCGGACCCATGAGGCCCGGACCCATAAGGACTGCCGGGACCGGACTTGCCGCCGCTCTCCATCACCGCCCCCTTCATGATCCGCTGATCGCCATACGCTGATCGCCATACGTCGCCGCCGTCCGTATCCCGGCTCAGGATACCGGCCCCTATAACGCGGAAGCTGACAGGTCGGCGCACCCATGCCAGCCGCGGTAACGGCTAGGATGCTGCGGATTCCAGGCTACCCCCACGGCGGAAGCCTCCGCGCCGGCCGGGCTGTTCCGCCGGGCGGGAGCAGCCCCTGCCCCTTCCGGTCAGCTCCCGCCGCGTGCGGGCCGGCATGTCCGGGCTGGTGGGCGCGATCCGCCGCCCCCTCCCTCTGAACCATCCACCTCCCCCTCCGTTCCATCGACTGGGCGATCAAGGCCGATCAAGGTCGCGGGGGCTGGCCGGGACAGCACCGCAGCCAAACCCCTCTCGCCCTGGGGGAGGGGGAGGGGCGCGCGCCGAAGCGACAGCGGAGGCGTGGGAGGGTGAGGGGTCCGGTCGCACCGCCCTGAAACACCCCCCTCTCCCTCAAGAGAGGAGTAGCACCAACCAACAAGGGGAACCGGATGGGCATGACGGGGGCGGAGGGGCCCACACCACGGGGCATCCTGGCCGATCCGCCGCCGGCGGACGGGGACCGGTTCGATGCCATCGTCATCGGCGGCGGCATCCTGGGGGCATCGGTGGTGCTGCACCTGGCCCACCGGGGCTGCCGTGTCGCCTTGCTGGAACGGGACGATTTCGCCGCCGCCACCAGCGGCGCCAGCCTGCGCATCCTGCATGGGGGCCTGCGCTACCTGCAATCCCTCGACCTGGGCCGCAGCCGTGAGAGTGCGCGGGCCCGGGCCTGGTTCCTGGCGAATTTCCCCGATCTGTGCCGCCCCCTGCCCTGCCTGCTGCCCCTGTCCGGGCGGGGGATGCACCGGCCCGCCCTGCTGGGGCCGGCCCTTTGGCTGAACGACCGCATTTCCGCCACCGCGGGCCAGGCCGGGGCCGTGTCGCCGGGCCGCGTGGTTTCGCGGGGGGAGCTGGCGCGGCTGGTGCCCGGCCTGCCCGATGCCTATCCGGGCGGGGCAGCCCTTTGGCATGACGGCTGGATCGACCATCCCGCCCGGCTGGTGGTGGAGATGCTGCGCTGGGCCGCGGGCCTGGGTGCAGCCTGCCACAATTACATGCCGGTGACGGCCGTGCTGGTGGACCGACCAGGTCAGGCGGGGGCCCGTGTCACCGGCGTGCGGGTGCGGGACCGGCGGAATCAGCGCGACCTGACCCTTGCCGCACCGCTGGTGCTGAACTGCGCCGGACCCTGGGTGGATGCGGTGGTGCACACCGTTTCCGGGGGCGGGACGACGCCGGAAAGCCGTCACCTGTTCGCCCCCTCCTTCGCCTTCAATCTGGTGCTGGACCGGCCGGCTCCGGCGGGGGATGCCGCCCGCCCCATGGCCCTGGCCGTCAGCCTGCCCGGGGGGGGCAGCCTGTTCCTGCTGCCATGGCGGGGGCGGCTACTGGCGGGCACGGACCATGCATCCTGGACAGGACCGGTGGGGGCGGGAGCCCGGGCCGACCCATCGCCGGAGCGGGTGGCTGCCTTCCTGGGCCGGCTGAACCGTGCACTGCCGTCGCTTGCCCTGACAACGGCGGATGTGCGGGAGGTCTGGGCCGGGTTCCTGCCCGCCGCCGCCCCCGGGTCCGCGGTGCAGAGCGGCCGGCCCCTGATTTTCGATCATGGCAGGGGGGGAGCAGGTCCCACGGGTCTGGTCAGCCTGTCCGCGGTGAAGTTCACCACCGCGCCCCAGCTGGCGGAACGGGCAGTGGCGCACCTGATGGGCCCAACCCCGGCGCCTCTGCCCCGGCGGCATCCCGCCGCCCCGTCCTTTGCCCGGCCGCCCGATGCCGCCGCCTTCCACCAGCTCCTCCACCACGATCCGGCGTCGGCCCGGCAGGTGGTAACCCGCCTGATCCGGGAGGAGGCCGTCTGGACCCCCGCCGATCTGACCGAGCGGCGGACCGATTGGGCCGCCTGCCCCGTTCACGGTCGTGACCTGGCCGATCATCTGGCTGATTCCCTTACCGATCGCCCGACTGATCACCCGGCCCATCACCCGGCCCATCACCCGGCCCATCACCCGGCTGGCTGGCTGCTGCCCCCCGACCGGGCAGACCTGAAGGGGGAGGAATCGGCATGCGGACAGGCTTGACGGGACGAGGAAGCACAGGAAGCGCCGGCACGGGGAGCCCAAGCACCGGAGCTGGCGGCCCGGACCAGCCCCCCCGACCGACCATGAAGACCCATGCCGCGGTGACCGGGGGCGGATCGGCCCTGCACCGGTACCGCACCGTCATCGTCGGGCGGCCGGGTCTGGGGGCGCTGGTCCGGTTCGAGCTGTGCATGCTGGCCCGCAACGTCCCTGGCGCCCTTGGCTTGGTTTTGCGCAGGCTTCTGTGGCCACCGCTTTTCGCTGGCTGCGGCCGGGGCGTGATGTTCGCCAGCGGCATCACCCTTCGCCATCCCGGCCGCATCCGCCTGGGTGATCGGGTCGTGGTGGCGGAGAACTGCATTCTGGACGGGCGGCACGATACGGCCGCCATCGCCATCGATATCGGCCCCGGCTGCATCCTGGCCGACAATGTGATGCTGCAATGCAAGGGGGCCCGCATCCGCATCGGCGCCGATGTGGGCATCGGCCCCGGCTCCCTGCTTCAGACAACGTCGGGGGCGGATATCCGCATCGGCGATGATGCGCTGATCGGCCCGCGCTGCACCGTGATCGGCGCCGGCAACTACAACACCGACCGGCTGGACGTACCGATCCGCCTCCAGGGTTTGAAATCCCAGCCGGGGGTGGAGATCGGGGCCGATGTCTGGATGGGCTGCAACGTCACCGTCCTGACCGGCAGCCTGATCGGCCGCGGCGCCATCCTGGCGGCCGGAGCCGTGGTGCGGGGGGAGGTGGCGGCCCATGCGGTGATGGGGGGCGTGCCCGCTCGCCCCATTGGCACCCGCATTCCCGGCGGAGCGGGACCGGCGGGACAGCGGCGCCCGGTGCCCGCCCGGGCCGATGCCTGACCGGGAAAGGGAATCCGGCCTGGGGGCTGGGGACTGGGGGCTGGCGTTCCGACACTCAGACAAAGCAAGGGGGAATGGGGTGACGACAATGTCCTGGACCGCGGGTGTTGCTTCCCGCCCGCTGACCCGCACCGCCTTGGCGGCCCAGGCGGGACTGGTCTTCGCCTTGGCGCTGGCCCTGCGCCTCTTCGGGTTGGAGGCGGCACCAATCCATTTCGATGAGTACTACCACCTTCTGGCGGCGGAAAGCTGGCAGGAGACGGGGACCCTGGCCATTCTGTCGGGGGAGTATCGGCGCACGCCCCATTACACGCAGCTCGTCGGCCTGGCACAGCAGGCCTTGGGCGGCGGGATCTGGGCCGCAAGGCTGCCCTCCGCCCTGGCCGGGGCTGCGACCGTGGCCGTCCTCTTCCTCTGGGTGCGGCTGGCCCTGGCGATGGAAGGGCGGGTGGTGCGGGTTCCGGGCGGAACCACCGCCTCTGGCTACCCGGCTTCTGGCCACCCATCCTTGGGCCACCCGACTTCCGGCCATCCGACCTCTGGCCAATCCGCGCCAGGCCATCCGGGCCGGACGGAAGCCTGGCTGGCCGCCCTCGCCGCCGCCGTCTTGCCGGAGCTGGTGGAGCTGTCGCAAATGGTGCGGTTCTACGCGCTTCATGGTCTGCTGATCCTGCTGGCCGCCATCCCCGCCTGGTCCCTGGGGCTGCGTCTGGGCTCGCCCGGGGCGGCTTGGGCGGACAGGACTGTTGGCAGCAGGGGGGGGGCGGGGCTCCGGGCGATCGTCGGGCTGGCCCTGCTCTGCGGTATCCTGCTGCTGGGGGCGCTGACCCTGCAATCGACGACCTTGATCGCCGGCCTCGCCGTCGCGGCGGGGGTGCTGGCACTGATCGTGACAGACCATGGCTGGCAACTGCCGACGGGGCGGACGCGGTGGCTGCTGATCGGCGGGGTGCTGCTGGGTCTGGGCGGGGTGGCTACGCTGGCGGCCGAGGGCCGACTGGACGGAATCTGGGCCGCCTATCGGGAGACGGCCTTGTGGAACGCCGCGAACCGGGATCATGTCACCTATTACCACTGGTACATGAAGGACACCCTCGGGGCGTTGTGGATCCTGTTCCCGGCGGCGGTGATCGTCGCCATCGCCCGGGCGCCCCGGTTCGCCTTGTTCTGCACCGTCGTGTTCGGGGTGATCCTGGTGCTGCACTCCTTCGCGGGCATGAAGAACGGGCGGTACATCGCCTATGGCCTGCCCTTCTTCGCCATCCTCTGGGCCATTGCCCTGCCCGCCGCCGGCGCATGGTTGTGGGACCGGGCCCGTCTTGCCGTCGGCGGCATGGGCATCGGCCGATGGAGCGGAGGCCGTGACGGGACGGGGACCCGCGCAGGACTACTGACCGGGGTGATCGCCGGCGGCATGGTGGCAGTCGCCGGTCTGGCCCTGACGGTGGATGCTTCCAAGGCCTGGCGGGAGACGGGGCGCGTCGGCCATGCCTTCCTGCCCACCCCCTACCGGATTTCCCTATGGGAGGGTCATGCCGGCTGGCGCGCGGCAGCGGCCCTGGTGGGGGACCGGGTGGCGGAAGGGGCCGTCGTCATCACCGCCCATGAATTCAATGCCCTGGCCTATCTGGGCCGGGTGGATGTGGTGGTCAGTGCCAGCCGTTTGCATGAAGGCCGCCCGGCGGTGGATTTCACCCCCGACCGGCGCACCGGCCTGCCTGTGATCGGCTCGCTCCCGGCATTCCAGCAGGTGCTGGATTGTGCCGTCTCCGGCGTCGCCGTCTTCGACGACGAGCATTTCCCCAGCCCCCATGCCGTGACGGCGGAGATGGCGGCCCTGCTGCTCTCCCGCGGCACTCGCCTGACCCCCGCCGATTCGGCTGTGCAGGTCATCACCTGGCAGAATCAAGCTCCGCCCCCCTGCCCCTATGCCCGTGGGTCGGATTAGGCGCTGTGTGCAGTGATGTGACGGTGAGTGTTCGCCGGCGTGGTTGCCTGGTGGCGCTGCTGCTGGCGGCCCTCACGGGAGGCTTACGTTGGATTTGCAAGTGTATTGACAGCAAAAAGCCCCCCTGGTTTTTGGGCCTGGGGGGCTGATTGTATTTGGTTGCGGGGGCCGGATTTGAACCGACGACCTTCAGGTTATGAGCCTGACGAGCTACCGGGCTGCTCCACCCCGCGGGGGTGATGGGTGGTTGGTTTTGGGTTTGTGGAGGAGGTTATGGGCGTTCAGCGAACCTGGCGGCGACCGACTC
>JBJOKR010000162.1:0-11291 GCA_046045995.1 Pseudomonadota bacterium
AGGTGGCGACCGCGCTGGGCTACCGCCTGCGCTTCGACCCCATCGAGCCGCCGACCCCGGAGGAAGCGGCGGGACCGGAGGGGCCGGAAGGGTCCGGGGATCGGGCGGGCTGAGCCGGGGCGGCTGGACCGATGCGCCGGGCCGGGGTTCGGGGCCGGCGCAATGGAAGACGGGACGGAAAGGCGGGGCGCCACGGCAGTGGCCCCCTGCCCTGTCCGGAAACCGTCACCAAGTTGCAACCGATCCCCGCTGGACAGGGCCCGATCGTTCTGTTTATGTTCCATTCCCGTACATCATTTCAGGGGATTGGACCATGATCGGATATGTGACCCTGGGCACGAACGACCTTGCCCGCGGCGCCGCGTTCTATGATGCCATCGCGAAGGAACTGGGGACCGGCCGGATGATGGAATTTCCAACCGGCATCGCCTGGGGCACGCCGGGCGGGGGGGCCGGGATCGGGCTGATGAAGCCGTTCGACGGCAATGCCGCGAGCGTGGGCAACGGCGTCATGGTGGCGCTGGAGGCGAAGGACCAAGCCCAGGTGGACCGCCTGTATGAGGTGGCGCTGGCCCATGGCGGCACCTGCGAGGGCAAGCCCGGCCTGCGCGGCGGCGGGTTCTACGCCGCCTATTTCCGCGATCCGGACGGCAACAAGCTGAACGCCTTCGTCATGGGCGCGCCGTCGGCCGAGGGCTGATCCCTCAGCAGGGGACCTCCCGCGCCAGGGCCTCCAGCCGCTCATGCTCGGCGCACAGGTCGGCATGCAGGGGCAGGCGCTGGCGCATCCCGTACAGAAGGGCGGCGGCATCGCCCGCGCACCCTTCCCGCTCGAACACCCAGGCCAGGCCGATCGCGGCCTCCGCATGGGTCGGCTCGGCCATCAGCACGGCCGTGAACAGGCGCCCCGCCTCTTCCGACCGGCCGGTGGTCAGCAGCAGACCGGCCAGGGCGAAGGCCGCCTCCAAATGCCGGGGGCGGTGGGACAGGGCCCGGCGGAAACAGAACTCCGCCGGGTGGGTATGGCCCATCTGCCAGAGCACGGTGCCCAGACCGTGATGGGCATCGGCGAAGGACGGACGCAAGTCGGCGGCGGTGCGGAAGCTTTGCTCCGCCTCCTCCAGCCGGCCCTGGCTCACCAGGACCCGGCCAAGGTTGACATGGCCGGCCGCATGATCGGGGGCGAGGCGGACCGCTTTTCGGAACGCATCCTCCGCCGCATCCAGGTCCGCACCGCTTTGCAGCAGCAGACCATGGCTGTTGTGGAAATCGGGGTTTTCCCCATCCAGTTCGATGGCGCGGGTGAAATGACCGAAGGCCTCCCGCGGGCGGTGCAGTTTCAGCGCGATGATGCCCATGAGGTGGACGGCCGCGGCATCGGCCGGTGCCGCCTCCAGCGCCGTGCGGCAGCTCGCCTCCGCTTCGGTGACGAAGCCTGCCAGCAGGTGCTGGCGGGAAAGGCTGAGGCAATCCTGCACGTAGCTCATCGATCCGCTCCTCATGCTCGGGGACTTTTGCCCCCTCTACCGTCGCCTGGAAGATCAGCAAGCGGCGTGCCAAGTACCCAACAGCAGCGGTTGCCGGGCCCCTTCCCATGCCGGGCCGCGCGGAAAGCCGCCTTTTCAGGGGCAGGACCGGGACAGTCGGGGATGCGGGGTGCGGGAGGTAGCGAGGAACCGGGTGCCGGCGACCCGGGGCAGCCGCAGGGCCGCCCCGGCCGCTGGGCAGGTTCTGCCGGGCAATCGCGACCGGTGGGGGGCGTGCGGGCGCTGTGTCGGGTGACGCTTCGCTGATGCGACCCGCCGGATGTCGGATTACGCTTCGCTAATCCGACCTACGGGTCGGGTGGGGCGGAGCGGCGGATTGCTGTTCCAGGAAGGCCGCGATCTCCGACATCCGGGCGGAGGTGGCATCCACCCGGCGCCCGATCTCCCCTATATGGTCGGCCACACCCTGGACCTGGTCGCGGCCGGCGGCGACCGCGTCGGTCCCCTCCCGCGTGGAGGTGCTGATGGCCGCCATTTCGGTGTGCAGGACCTGGATTCGGGCGCGGATATCCTCCGTCGCGCGGGCGGTCTGGGCGGCCAGGGGCCTTCACCTCCCCGGCGACGACGGCGAAACCCTTCCCCGCCTCCCCCGCCCGGGCCGCCTCGATGGTGGCGTTGAGGGCAAGCTGGTTCGTCTGGGCAGCGATGGACTGGATGGAGGCCAGGATCTCCTCGATCCCGGCGGAGGCCTGGGCCAGTTCGGCCATCAACCGGTTCAGGCCGCACATATCCTCAAGAACCGCTCCGTCGCGGCGAGGTCGGCGCGCAGGGCGTCCCGCCGCTTCATCGCCTCCGCATCCTCGCCCCATTGCTCGATCTGGAAGGTCTCATCCAGTTGGGAGATCGCGAAAGCCTCCTCCGCCGACAGGCGCCCCTCCAGCAGGGCGAGGCCGATGACCAGGGACCCCGCCGCCCCGACCGCGCCCTGAAGCCCGCACAGGCGCCAGTCGTCCAGCCCCGCCACCGCCGCACCCAGGGCGGCCAGGGCCGCCGGGTCCTGGGGCCTGTGGACGATCCCGCTGGTGCAGACCAGGACGGCACCATGGCGGACGGCCGCCCAGTCCAGCAGCGGCTGCCACATCATCGCCTGACGTTCCGCCAGTTCCAACGGGTGGTCGGCGCGGTAGCAGAGCAGATCCGTCCCGGCATAGGCGCAGACCGCGTCCACCACCCCGTCCCGCCGACCGATCACCCCGTCGATGGTGGTGGCAGCGTACTGGGTCAGGGGCATGGACTGGGGCACCACACTCTCCCCCTGCCCCTGCCATTCGGCGGCGATGGCCTCCGCCAGGGCCATGGTCGGCACCAGCAGCAGGGCCTTGGATGGGGTGCGCACCGGCTTGCCGTCCAGCAGCACCTGGAACCCGCCCGCGCTATCATCGGCGGAATCGACGGGGGCGGCGGTCGCGGTCTTGTAGAAGCGCTTCATGGCTGTCGTCCTGATGGGGGGGATCACCGGGGCCTGGGAAACGGGGCAGCCCGGTCAGGGGACCAGGTCGGCCACCGCGCCCGGCACATCGGCATAGTCATCCACGATCCGGTCGGCCCCGCTGCCTCGCAGTTCATCGGCCGGGTGGTAGCCCCAGGTGACGCCCAGGGCCCGGACCCGGGCATTGCGCGCCATGGCCATGTCGTAGCTGGTATCGCCGATCATGACCGTGCCCGCCCGGTCGGCACCGGATTCCGCCAGCGCCCGTTCCACCATGTCCGGATGGGGCTTGCCCGGGCCGAAATCCGCGGTCTGCAGGGTGACGAACCGGTCGCGCAGGCCGTGATGCTCCAGCACCGCCAGCAGGCCGCGCAGGCTCTTGCCCGTGGCGATGCCCAGCAGGAACCCGGCATCGCGCAGCCGGTCCAGTGCTGCCACCGTGCCGGGATACAGCGGTTCCCAGTACAGGCCGGACTGGCGGTTCGCCTGGAAGGCGGCCTTGTACGCCTCCGCGATCTCCACATGCAGGGCCGGCGCCTCCTCCGGGATCAGGTGGGCCACCGCCTCCACCAGCGACAGGCCAACCACCCGGCGGATTCGGGCGGCGGGCGGTGCCTCCCGTCCGACGGCGGCGAAGCCGGCCTGCATCGCGGCCACGATCGCCCCCTGGCTGTCCACCAGGGTGCCGTCGCAGTCGAAAAGGGCAAGGCGGAGCATCAGTCCAGGTCCTTGAACGGGTCGTCGCGCAGGGTCTCATCGAAGCCGAAATAGCTCCACGCCGCCTTCATATGGGGGGAGAGCGGGGCTGTCACATCGATGGTCCCGCCCCGCGGATGGGGCATGATGATGCGCCGCGCATGCAGGTGGAGCTGGCGTGGCAGACCGGTGTCACCGGGGAAGAAGGCGTTCTGCCCGGCATATTTGCCGTCACCCAGGATAGGGGTGCCGATGGCGTTCATGTGGACGCGCAGCTGGTGCGTGCGCCCGGTCCGGGGCCACAGGGCCAGGAACCCCGCCTTTTTGTGCGCGTATTCCAGGACGGAGTAATAGGTCAGGGCGAACTGCCCCTCCTCCTCGTCCACGGCCATCCGCTCGCCCCCGGCCGACGCATCCTTGGCCACGGGCAACTCGATCCGGCCCTGGTGCGGGTGGGGCACGCCGACGGTGACGGCCCAGTAGATCTTCTTCGCATCCCGGGACCGGAAGGTGGAGGCCAGCTTCGCCGCCGCCCCGGCCGTCCGCGCCAGGACCAGGTAGCCGCTGGTGTCCTTGTCCAGCCGGTGGACCAGCCGGGGCCGCTCCGCCGCATCAAAGGTGAGGGCGTCCAGCATGGCGTCCAGGTGCTTGTTCTGGCCCGTCCCGCCCTGGGTGGCGAGACCGGCGGGCTTGTCAAGCACGATCACATCGGCATCGCGGAACAGGACGCGGGCGCGCAGGGCGGCGGCATCCTTCTCACTCACCCCCGGCTTGGGCGTGCGGGGGGCGGCGTCGGGGCGTTCGGGAGGAATGTCCAGCGGGGGAACGCGCACCTGCTGACCGGGGGTGAGGCGGGTATTGCTTTCCGCCCGCTTGCCGTCCACCCGCACCTGGCCGGTGCGCAGCAGCTTCTGCAGGGCCACATGGGTCAGCAGGGGGAAATGGCACTTGAACCAGCGGTCCAGGCGCATCTCCGCCTCATCCTCGGTGACGGTGCGGAGTTCGACCTTGTTCATGGAAGGGCCACGCGGAAAAGCGCCAGCCCGGCAACCAGGGCGGCGATGGACAGGATCACGGACGCCGTGACATAAGCCACGGCACCCGCGATGTCACCCCGTTCAATCAGCAGGGCCGCATCCAGGGAAAAGCTGGAGAAGGTAGTGAACCCGCCCAGCACGCCCACGGTCAAGAACAGCCGCAACTCCGGCCCCGGCTGCCACACCCGGTCGGCGGCCCCGACCAGCAGACCCATGGCCAGCGACCCGGCGACATTCACCGCCACGGTGCCCCAGGGGAAGGCAGGCCCCAGCCACTGGCCCAGGGCCGTGACCGCGGCATAGCGCGCCACCGCCCCCACCGCGCCGCCCAAGGCAACCGCACCGATTTGGACCAGGGACAGGCTCACGCCATTGCTCCTCACAACCCAGGCACCGGCACAGACTGCCCGGCCCAGGGATCGGGTTCAAGCAGGTGTGAGTCAGGTCGCCGGAACCGGTGACCACGATCGCTCGCACCGACCGACGGGCCGGCATGAAAACGTAGGTCACTGCGAGGGTGAAGCCCGAGGGGTGACAAACCTTCGCGGATGCAGAGCCTGTGGCGTGTCGGCCCTCGCTTGCGATCGCGCCGACCTACGGTGTAGCGAAGAACCGTCGCCGCCCCCTGCCCGATCAATCCTCCAGCATGGAGGACAGCTTCATGGCGATGCCCATGTTGCCGGTGATCTTCAGCTTGCCCATCATGAAGGCCATGGTGGGGGCAATCTCCCCCTTGCCCAGCTTCACGAAGGTCTCGGTCGTGCAGGCGAGCGTGGTGTCCGGGTCGGTGCCGTCCTTGGTGACGGTCGGCGGGGTGGTGCGGCCATCCAGGAACAGGGCCCCTTCCGCCCCGAAATCAAACTTCACCAGGGCGTTCAGCCCGGCGAAATTCATGGCGCGGCCCTGGAGTTCGGACTGGATCAGATCGATGGACATGACGTTTCCCCGGCGAGGCTGATTGTTACCTTTACGTAAAGGTAAACCATTATACCCGAGGGAGGTTAAGGTTGGAAGGGGGATGGTCGGAGCGCGGGGGGCCGTACCGTGTCGGGCCGCGCTTCGCTTGCCCGACCTACCGCACCGGCCTCGTAGGTCGGGCACGCCGAAGGCGCGGCCCGACACTCCCAAGCATCAAGCGCCCCCCAAACCTCTCCCCTCAAAGCGGCAGGTTGTCGTGCTTCTTCCACGGGTTTTCCAGCTGCTTGGTCTTCAGCATGGCCAGCGCCCGGATGATCCGGCGACGGGTGTTGTGGGGCATGATGACGTCGTCGATATAGCCGCGCGACGCCGCGACGAAGGGGTTGGCGAATTTCTGGCGGTATTCCTCGGTCCGGGCCTCGATCTTGGCCGGGTCGCCGATATCGCCGCGGAAGATGATCTCCACCGCCCCCTTGGGTCCCATCACGGCGATTTCCGCGCTGGGCCAGGCATAGTTCACGTCGCCGCGCAGATGCTTGGACGCCATCACGTCATAGGCGCCGCCATAGGCCTTGCGGGTGATCAGGGTCACCTTGGGCACCGTCGCCTCGGCATAGGCGAACAGCAGCTTCGCCCCATGCTTGATGATGCCATTGTATTCCTGGGCCGTGCCGGGCAGGAACCCCGGCACATCCACGAAGGTGACGATGGGGATGTTGAAGGCATCGCAGAAGCGCACGAATCGGGCGGCCTTGATGGCGCTGTCGATGTCCAGGCAACCGGCCAGCACCATCGGCTGGTTGGCGACAAATCCCACCGTGCTGCCATTCATCCGGCCAAAGCCGGTCAGGATGTTGCGGGCGTAATCCGGCTGGATCTCGAAGAAATCCGCCTCGTCCACGACCTTCAGGATCAACTCCTTCATGTCGTAGGGCTTGTTCGGATTGGCCGGGATCAGGGTGTCCAGGCTGGGTTCCGGCCGGTCCACCGGGTCCGGCGTCGGCCGCACCGGCGGCTTTTCCCGGTTGGACAGGGGCAGGAAATCGACGAAGCGGCGGGTCTGGAGGATCGCCTCCACATCGTTCTCGAAGGCCAGATCGGCCACACCGGACTTGGCCGTGTGGGTCACCGCCCCGCCCAGTTCCTCCGCCGTCACCACCTCATGCGTCACCGTCTTCACCACATCGGGGCCGGTGACGAACATGTAGCTGCTGTCCTTCACCATGAAGATGAAGTCGGTCATGGCCGGGGAATAGACGGCACCGCCGGCGCAGGGGCCCATGATCAGGCTGATCTGCGGGACCACGCCGCTGGCCAGCACATTGCGCTGGAAAACCTCCGCATAGCCGCCGAGGGAGGCGACACCTTCCTGGATGCGGGCCCCGCCCGAATCGTTCAGGCCGATGACGGGCGCCCCCACCTTCATCGCCTGGTCCATGATCTTGCAGATCTTCTCGGCATGCGCCTCCGACAGGGAGCCGCCGAAGACCGTGAAATCCTGGGAGAAGACAAAGACCAGCCGTCCGTTGACCGTGCCGTGGCCGGTGACCACGCCGTCGCCCGGCACCTTCTGCTCCGCCATGCCGAAATCGGTGCAGCGATGGGTGACGAACATGTCCCACTCTTCGAAACTGCCCTCATCCAGCAGCAGGTCGATCCGCTCCCGCGCGGTCAGCTTGCCCTTGGCATGCTGGGCATCGATGCGCTTCTCCCCCCCACCCTGGCGGGCGCCCGCCCGCATGCGTTCCAGCTTCTCCACGATATCCTGCATGGGCGCCCTCCCGACGCGGCGGTGCGATTCCGCCTGTTCATGGCCGATGACCGGGAATAGCACCAAGGGGGCGATCCTGCCAAGTCGGGCGCCGGCCACGCCTTGCCGCCGCCCGCCCGATCGCCGATATCTCGCCGACTCCCCTTGTGCATTCCACTTCCGCCGCCCGACAGGATGCCCGACCATGGACGATCAGACCCGCCTGGAGCTTGAAGCCGCTGCCTTCCGCCGCCTGGTCCAGCATCTGCGCGACCGGCCGGAGGTGCAGAACATCGACCTGATGAACCTTGCCGGGTTCTGCCGAAACTGCCTGTCCAAATGGTACCGCGCCGCGGCGGAGGAGCGGGGCGTGCCCCTGTCCGATCCGCAGGCGCGGGAGATCATCTACGGCATGCCGTATGAGGAGTGGAAGGCCCGCCACCAAAACGAGGCTACGGACGCACAGAAGGCCGCCTTTGCCGCCACCGGCCCCCACAGGGGCTGATCCGGGCCGACCGCCCGCAGGCTCGACCGGACCGCTTGCGCCCGTGGGGCCGAGTGGATATGGTCCCGCCCCTGCACGATATCATCCAAACGGGGAAGACCAATGTCCGACGCACCGACGACCGCCGACGTCGGCGGGATTGCCGGGGAGCGCCTGCGCTCCTTCATCGAGCGCATCGAGCGCCTGGAGGAGGAGAAGAAGGGCATCCAGGACGACATCAAGGATATCTTTGCCGAGGCCAAGGGCACCGGTTTCGATACCAAGGTGATGCGCCAGATCATCCGCCTGCGGAAGATGGAAAAGAACGACCGGCAGGAGCTGGATGCCCTGCTGGAACTGTACATGGCTGCCCTGGGCATGGAATGACCGGCGGGGACGACACGGATCGGGGCGAGCCGGACGGCAGCAATCCCTGGACCATCCGGTCCGCGGATCTACGGTATGAGAATCCCTGGATCCGGGTTGTCCATCATGAGGTGCTGAACCCCGCCGGGTCACCCGGCATCTATGGGGTGGTCCGGTTCCGCAACCGCGCCGTGGGCGTGGTTCCTGTCGACCGTGACGGACATACCTGGCTGGTCGGCCAGTACCGCTTTCCCCTGGATCGCTACAGTTGGGAGATCCCGGAGGGCGGGGCGCCGGAGGGCCAGTCGCCCGCCGATGCCGCCAACCGCGAGCTGGCGGAGGAAACGGGTCTGACCGCCCGTCACCTGATGGAGATCGGGCTGGCCGACCTGTCCAACAGCGTCAGCGATGAAACCGGGTTCCTGTATGTCGCCTGGGACCTGACCGCCGGCGTGGCAGACCCGGAGGAGACGGAGCGGCTTTCGCTGCGCCGGCTGCCCCTGCGGGAGGCGCTGGCCATGGCGATGGACGGGCGCATCACCGATTCCCTGAGCCAGATCGCCCTGATGAAGCTGCGCCTGATGGCCGACAGGGCGCATGGAGCGGCGGATGGAGCGGCCGACCTGCCCGACGAGTTGCGTCGGGCCCTCAGGGCCGGCTTCGCCTGACATCACGCGGCCTGGGCGCGGCGTGTGTCGATGGCGATGCCCAGCAGGATCGCCATCTGGGAGAGATAGGCCGCATCCTCCGCGGTCCATGGGTGGATATGCCCGCAGCCTTCCGCGCACAGGATCGCCACCGGCTTGTCGCCGGCGAAGACCACATGGTCCAGCAGGGAACGGATATCCGCCGGGGCGAAGTACCCGTCCCGGAACTCCGCCGTGGCCGCATGGGCCAGGGCATCGGCGGCGTTGACCACCCTGTCGCGGTACAGTGCCGTGAAGTATCCCGGGTAATCCTGGCGCCGCAGCACCTGCCCCGAACTGAACAGGTCCGTCCGCTGGTCGAACAATTGTTCACAGATGATGGTGTCCCCCGGGGGTGTGAACAGCCAGATGCTGGCCCGGGTGGCGGGGACCGTTTCGCAGATATCCAGGCATGCTGCGCGGAACACCATGGTCAGGTCGGCCGGATCGGTGCCGAGCCGGCCCAGTGCCTTCCGCGTCCGCTCCATCCCATCCTCCCGCCAGTCCGACCCCATGGGTGCCGGTCACCCGGTCCATGGGCCCCATGATATACGATGTCGACGCGGAATTCGTGCCGTAGATGACGGGATGAAAGCCGACATGATCCCGTCAAGTCCAGGGATATCGACACTTTTTGGGTAGTCCGCACCACCTCCAGCCTTTACAAGCGGCCGGCCCCGTGGCGCAGTGACGTTCCGCCGGGGCGGTCACGACTACAGCACCCCCCTGCCCGCACCGTAATGATCGCAAGGCCATGGCCGTTCTGGACGTCCGACCGATTTTCTATGTGATCGGAAGTCTGCTTCTGGTCTTGGCGGTGGCGAAGCTGTTCCCCCTGCTGGTCGATCTGGCGGCGGGGGAGAAGGACTGGCAGGTCTTCGCCGTATCCGGGGCGCTGACCCTGTTCTTCGGCGTACTGCTGATGCTGACCAACCGTCAGGCCACGGTCACGTTCAACCTGCGCCAGACCTTCGTGCTGACCACCGTGTCATGGGTGGTGATCTGCCTGTTCAGCGCCATGCCCTTCATGTTTTCCGACGCGCGGCTGGGCTTCGCCGATGCCTTCTTCGAAAGCATGTCCGGGCTGACGACGACGGGGTCGACGGTGATGACCAACCTGTCCTCCCTGCCGCCGGGGCTGCTGCTCTGGCGGTCGCTGCTGCAATGGCTGGGGGGAATCGGGATCGTCGCCATGGGTATCGTCATCCTGCCCTTCCTGCGGGTCGGCGGGATGCAGCTGTTCCGCTCCGAATCCTCCGACAAGCAGGACAAGTCAATGCCGCGGGCGGCGGATCTGGCGCTGGCCTTCGGCTGGATCTACCTGGTCATGACGGTCCTGTGCGCCATCGCCCTGGCGCTGGCGGGGATGAGCGTGTTCGACGCCGTCAACCACGCCATGACCGCCGTCGCCACGGCCGGCTTCTCCACCCAGGATGCCAGCATCGGCTATTGGCCGCAGCCGGCCATCCACTGGATCCTGATCGTCTTCATGGTCCTGGGCAGCCTGCCCTTCGTCCGCTATGTCAGCCTGATCCGGGGCGACCGCCGCCCCCTGATGCGGGACAGCCAGATCCGCCGCTTCGTCATCCTGCTTCTGGTTTTCTCCCTGCTGCTGGCGCTGTATCTGCGCACCCATGCCGACATGGGCTGGGCGGATGCCCTGCGCCACGGGTTCTTCAACGTCGTCTCCATCGCCACGACCACGGGTTACGCCACGGCGGATTACACCCTGTGGGGCACCGGGGTGGTGATGCTGTTCTTCCTGCTGACCTTTATCGGCGGCTGCACCGGATCGACCGCGGGCGGGGTGAAGATGTTCCGGTATGAGATCCTGTGGCTGGCCCTGCGCACGCAGGTGAACCGGCTGTTCAGCCCTCACCGGGTCCTGCCGCTGACCTATAACGGCCGGCCCGTGGACAATGACATCATCATCTCGGTCATGAGTTTCGTCTTCGTCTTCTTCGGCCTGATGCTGGTGATGGCGGTACTGCTGGGGCTGACGGGGTTGGACTTCGTCACCTCCATCTCCGGGGCGGCGGCCGCTCTGAACAATGTCGGCCCCGGGCTGGGGGCCACCATCGGCCCGGCAGGCAACTACGCCCCCCTGGAGGATGAGGCGAAATGGGTGCTGTCGCTGGGCATGCTGATGGGCCGGCTGGAGCTGTTCACCGTGCTGGTGCTGCTGAGCCCGAATTTCTGGCGGAACTGAGGGGGGGGGGGGATTTCCCGGAATCGAATGACCGTGCGATTCCGCCCCTCGACAATCCCACCGCCGCCGTCTACCTGATCAAGGGACAAGAAGAACACCAGGACTAAGGGAGGGACCTGCCCATGAGCCGTATGGACCCGGCCGAGATCGGCTATCTGCTGAATGGCCT
>JBJOKR010000163.1:0-11148 GCA_046045995.1 Pseudomonadota bacterium
CCCGTCCACCCCGGTCACCTGGTCGCTTGCCAATTCCGCCGGCGGGCGTTTCGCCATCGATCCGGTCACCGGCGCGGTCACTGTCGCCAACGGTGCGTTGATCGATTTCGAAACCGCCGCCAGCCACACCATCACCGTGCGCGCCACGGACGCCACCGGCGCGTCCAGCACCACCGATCTGGTCATCACCGTCATCAACGGGAACGACCCGCCGGGCCCGATCACCGACACCAATGCCGCTGCCAACACCGTGGCGGAAGGGGCGGCCTTCGGCACCCTGGTGGGGATCGACGCCAATTCGGTCGACCCGAACGTGCCCGTGAACGGGGTCACCTACAGCCTGGACGATACGGCCGGCGGGCGCTTCGGCATCGATCCGGCCACGGGTGTCGTCTTTGTGGACCGGGGCGACCTGCTGGATTTCGAAACGGCGACCAGCCACACCATCACCATCCGCGTCACCGACGCCGACACCATCTTCCCCCAGGCCCCCAACATCCTGTCCCGCACCCAGACCTTCACCATCTCGGTCACCAATGTGGCGGAGCTGGGCCAGCGCGTCGGGACGGAGGATGCCGACAATCTGGGGGTCGGCAACACCACCGATGCCTGGGCCTTCACCGGACTGGGCGGCAACGACACGATCGTCGGGGGCACGGCCGCCGACACCATCGACGGCGAGGCCGGGTATGACCGCATCGTCATCACCACCGCCAACACCGCCTTCCAGTAGGCCACCGTGACCGGGATCGAAGAGATCACCACCGGCGGGCGGACCGGTGTCACCATCGTCGGCACATCCGCCAACCAGGTGATGGATTTCTCCACCATGGTCCTTGACGGCATCGGCCTGTTCGATGCGGGCGCGGGCAATGATACGGTCACGGGCGGCACCGGCAACGACCGGCTGACCGGCGGGGCCGGGGCTGACATCTTCCGCCTGACCGCCCAGATCACCTTCATCGTCATCGGTGGCGGGACCGGAGCCTTCATCATTGGTGAAACCAACGGTGACGGCACGCCCGATTTCCAGATCGAGCTGATCGGAACGGGCCTCGGCCCCTTCACGGAGGCCGATTTCATCCTGTGATGCCGACGGCATCGACGGATAAGGCGTTGGAACCCCGGGTGTCCAGCCTATGCCAGCGGGCCTGAATCCGGGCCAACGCCGGCCCATAGGTCGCCGCTTTGCCGGTGTTGATCACCGTCGGCTTCTGCCATGGCTTCAATCCGTTCAGCGCCTTGCCCAGGAAGCGCTTGGCCGCGGCGGTGTTCCGGGTTGGGGACAGGTGGAAGTCGATCGTGTTGCCATGCTTGGCGACCGCCCGGTACAGTCAGGCCCCTTTGCCGCCGACCTTGACGAAGGTTTCGTCCACCCGCCAGCTGGTCGAGCGAGGGCAGCACCATGGCCAGCGGCGCCGTTTCTCGATGGCCTTTGTACATTATTGGGACACAGATTCCCGGTAGGCGGTCAGGACCTCAGATCCCTCACGCCCAAGGTCTCCCACATCCACCCGAAGTCGTAGGAGGCCATCGGGTCATCCGGATCCAGCACGTACGCCGTCCGGTTCTCCAGATACTTCAGCCAGGCCACGACCTTCTGCCGGCCGGCCTTGCTGCGCACGGCCTGCCGTGGCGTCTTGCCGTCGAGCATGCCGACCGGCTCATCCAGGGTAGCGCGGTACTGCTTGTCCAGCATGTCGTGCACCAGAGCCCTGACTTCATCCGGCGGAATGTCCAGGGGCGGCGGTGGGGATTTGGCACCGGCAGCCTGCAGCTGCTGCAGGGTCTGGATCTCAGTCAGCGGCAACCCCACCAAGTCGCCCAGCCGGGGCTGCAGCAGGGCGAGGCCACGGGCCGCGCGGGGAGCGGAATTGACCAAAAGCTCCAGCGCCCGGTCGCCCAGTTCGAGGGTGCCCAGCACCACTCCGCCATCGTCCAGGGTGGAAGTCAGCGACAATCCTCCTGTCCGGGAGCGACCAGCGGCCTCAGGGTCGGGAGGTTCGCCCCTCCAGTTCCAGAAGCGGTCTGTTTCCTTACGGAGCTCCATCATGCCATCCAGCCGGGCCGCGATCGCCGCCGGGGATGCGCCGTCCGGGATTGGAAACCGAATGCGGTGGAACAGCAACTCATCCCCCTCGCTGTTGCGCACCTCCGGCATCACCTCGCCCAAGGCCTTCGGCAGCACGTCGAACAGCCAAGCGATCGTGAACAGCGGCGCGTGCATGCGCAGGGCCTCGTCGTCCAGCACCAGCTTCGATCGTCCCCGCCGACCCGTCGCCAGTCGCAGCTCGTCTTCCAGACCTTCGCTCGCCTCCAGCGAGTACGGCAGCAGGCCGCCGCTCAGAATCGTCTTGCCTCCGAGCGCAACGATCCGCACGGCGATACGGTCCCAGGGCTTCAAGGTGCGGCTCGCCGACGCTTCGCTGACCAGGATCGGCTCCCCGCCACGCAGCAGGTCCCGGGCCCGGAACGAGACGCCCGGCAAGATATCGCTGACCTCGTACAAGCCAGGCACCGAACCTTGCAGGGCGCGCAGATAGGCCTTCGCCGGGGCGGCTTCGTTCCAGCCACGTCGCTTCAGGTAATCCTCAACGAGGTTGGCGCCATCGGGCTCGAACCGTCGCGTCAGCATGTCCTCGAAGGCGCAGCCCCAGAGCGTCAGCTGCCAGTGATTGCCGAGGATGGCGCCGAAATCCTCCCAGTCCAGGTCGAACTCCTCGACCGCCGGGTCGACATGGGCGGACAGGACGCTCTCGAACCGGTCCGACCATTCCGGCCGGCTCAGGAACCGCACCACTTTGGACAGGTCGCGACCGGATTTCATGCTGATTCTCCCTGGCGGAGACGCTGCTCGGCGAGGATACGCGAGACGGTTGGCTGGCTGATTCCGTAGAGACGGGCCATCTCGGCGGCGGATTTCCGGCCGGACAGCACGCTGTTGGCGATCTCGGCCCGTTGCCGGTCATTCAGCTTCCGTCGGCGGCCCCCGATCCGGCCCTCGGCCCGGGCCTGCGCCAGACCCGCCGACGTTCGTTCGCGGATCATGGCACGTTCGAACTCGGCGAAGTTGCCCACCATCTGCATCAGCATGCGCCCCGCCGGGGTCGTCGTGTCCACCGCTTCCGTCAGCGACCGGAACCCGGCGCCATCGGCCGTGATCTTCTCCATGATATGGAGCAGGTCCTTGAGGCTGCGGGTCAGACGGTCCAGCTTCCAGACCACGACCACATCGCCCTCACGCAGCTGGCGCAGCATGTCCTGCAGGACCGGCCGATCCCAGCGGCCACCGCCGGCCGCCTCCTCGAACAGGCGCCGACATCCCGCCGATCTCAGCGCCGTGGCCTGGGCCGCGGTGGACTGCTCCTCGCCCTTGCTCACCCGGGCGTAGCCGACGAGGTAGGAATCCGCCACGCCTTCCTCCGTCGATGTTGTGGGCCTTGCGGAAACGCCCGTTTGTGGAGGGGATCACCGCCAACGAGCGAAATGGCGGTGATCCCTCATTCATAATCCTCTTTCATCACAGTGCTGCATGGCAATGGGTTTTCGGGAGGAGCGTGAGAGATGCCGGCGAAGATTCCGATGACGGCGCGGCAACGGTCGCCCTGCTGGCCCTGCCTGACACGGAGGCAGCCGTGATCCGCCACCATATTCTGGACGAGGCCGACCTCACGGCCATCGCGCAGGCCCGCACGCCCGAGACCCGGCTGGGCTATGCCCTGCAACTCTGCGCCCAGCACTACCCGGGCCGCCATCTCCGGCGCGGCGAGGTGCTGGCTGGCTTCGCGCGGCGTGGGGCGACACGCTATGAGCAACTGGCCCTGATCAAGCGACATCACGGCTTCCGGGACCTGACCGCCCCCGTGCGTGCCACGCTCGGGGGATGGATGGAGACCGAGGCGATCGGCATGACCGACGGCAGACTGTTGATCGGGACGCTGATCAGCCGCCTGCGCGCCGATCGGATCGTCATCTCCGGGACCGGTGTCATCGAACGGATGGCGGCCGGGGCGATGCACGCGGCCGACCAGACGGTCATCACCGTCGTTGACCGGTTGTTGAGCGCAGCACAGCGCGACGCCCTGGATCTGCCGCTCGCCGACACGGCACATCCGCGGCAGAGCCGCCTGTCCTGGCTGCGGGAGCCTCCTGCCCGGGTTGGCGTCACCGGACTCGCTGAGATCCTCGAGAAGGTCGAATTCGTCCGGGCCACGGGCCTGCGGCATCTTGCGCTCCCGGTTTCCTACCGCCCACGCCTGGGGCAGATGGCACGGGAAGGCGTACGTCTGACCGCGCAGGCCTTTCAGCAGATGACCCCTACCCGCCGCCATGTCGGTATGGTGGCGACCCTGCGGGAGCTGGAATCCAGCCTGACCGATGCCGCCCTCACCATGTTCGGTCAGCTGGTCGGCCGTGCCAACCTGCGGGCCCGCAAGCGCCTGGAGGAGACCGTCGCGGCTTCTGCCGACCAGGGGCGGGAGCGTCTGCGCCGCATCGCCGACGTCCTCGACGCCCTGACCCGTTCGGCCAAGGGCAATGGAAACATCATGACGGCCGTGTCGGCCGTGGCGCCCCTGGCGCAGATCGAGGCGGATGCCGCCCTCATCCGGCGGTCGCTGCGGCCGGGTCGCCCCGATGTGCTGGCCGAATTGCCTGCCGAATACCGGCCCTTCAAGCAGGTGGGCCATCGCTTCCTGGCCAGCTTCGTCTTCGAGGGGGGCAATGCCACCGCACCGCTGCGCGCGGCCCTGCGAACCCTCACCGAGTTGGGCGGAAACTGGCGCCGGCCTCTGCCGGACGATGTCCCCTTCGGCCATCTCGAGCGGCGGTGGCAGCGATATGCCGTCACCAGGTCCGGCATCGATCGGACCTACTGGGAGTTGGCCACCTATTTCGCCCTCGCCGCCGGCTTGGCCTTCGGTGACATCTGGGTGGCGACGTCGCGGCTGCATCGCTCCTTGGACGATCTCATCGCCCCCGTCGCCGTGCTGCCACCGACACCGGCGCGCCTGCCGACCCTGCCGGCACGGGGCGCCGATCAGTGGCTGGAACAGTATGCAGCCAGTCTGGATACCGCCCTGCTCTCCACGGCGCGCGGATCATCCGACGGCGATCCGAAGCTCTTCGCGGGCGACCGCCTTCGCTTTCCCAAGGACCCGCAAGCCGACCTCACCGAGGTCGATGCCGCCAAGCAGCTCGCCATGATGCTGCGGATGCAGACCTGGCACATGCGCGAGGAGACCCTCCAGGCGGCGCTGTCGTGCCTGACCGACGCCATCATGCCGAGCCGATGGCGGGCTGGTTCGCCGAAGGCGTCCGCGCTTCGGCCGATGGACAGGCCTTCACCCTCGGCGGACCGGGCGAGGCCGGAGGGCAGGTCAACGCCCACTATGGACGGGACCCGATCGTCAAGATCTACACGACCATCACCGATCGCTACGCCCCGCTCCACCAGACGGTCATCGCTGGGACGGCGGGGGAGGCCGTGCATGCGCTCGACGGCATTTTCGGCCATGGCAGCGGCGTCGATGTGTCGGCCCTCCACGTGGACGGCGGTGGGGTGTCCGACATCGTCTTTGCCGTGATGCATCTCCTGGGGCTGAATTTCGAGCCACGCATTCCCCGGCTGTCGGATCGGCGGCTCTACGCCTTCGAGACGCCAAGCCGATACGGACAGCTGGCGCCGCTGTTCGGCCAGCGCCTGGACGCCGACCTGATCCGGTGCCACTGGGATGAGATCGGCCGCATCATGGCGGCCCTCCGGGACCGGGTCGTCACGCCCTCGCTGATTCTGAAGAAGTTGTCGGCCTATCGCCAGCAGAACAGCCTTGCCCGCGCTGTTGCCTTCCATCGGCTCGGCCGGTTCCGCGATCCCGGCCATGAGAACCAGCAAGTGCGCGCCGCGGCTCTGACCCTGGTGACCGCGACCATCATCCTGTTCAACTGCCGCTATCTCGCCCATGCCCTCGCGGCGATGCGGCACCGTGGGATGGTCATCGACGAAGCCCTGATCCCGCAGCTCTCGCCGTTGGTGTGGAACCATATCAATCTGGCCGGCGATTACGTCTGGTCCGATGTGCTCCTGCTCGAAAGTGACGGGTTCATGCCCCTCAAACTGCCGGCGATCTGATTGCGCAGCCCCCTCCCGTGAATCTGTGTCCCAATAATGTACAGAGGCCCAGACGCCCAGGCGGGAGCCCGCGATGTCTGTGCCCCGCGCTTTGACGTCGCCCGCGGGGCCGTCGCCTTCCCAGCCGGACCGGGCTTCGTCACCCCATCCCCGTTCCGTTGGTCGGCGGGGGGAGCGGTGTCGTCGCCGTCCGGCTCGTCAGCGGCTGCCGTATCAGGATCCGGTACCGTCTCATCCCCGGTCTCCCCCTCGGGACGAGGATGGGCGAGGATGGTGCGCTGCCGGGCGACCAGCGTGACCCCGTGTCGGAAGTCGCCGCGACCCATCTCCTGGGACCAGGAGTTGACGTCGCCGCGGATCCGGACGAGATCGCCGGTGCCGAGCTTCTCACCGACCCACTCGAAGCCCTGGTAGACGGTGACGGTGTGGAAGGAGGTACGCTCCTCCCATGCTCCGTCATCATTACGCCAGCTGCGGGTGGTGGCGAGGCTGATGAGGGACTGGGTGGCGCCGCGGCGACCGCTGAGGTCGGTGACGCGGGCAACACGGCCGATCAACTCGAACTCCGCCAGCATGGGACGCATCCTTTCTGTCGGAGGCGCACCGGTCCACACACCTGTGGACACAGCACCTGCGCCATGGTGGTGAACAGGATCAGCAAGCACCCCACGACCCGACCCGACAAGACCAGCACGCCCGGGCATTGGAGGCAGGCCGGAGGGGGTGCCAATCCGGCCGAAAGACCGGGGAAGGCGTGGCCGTCTCGGTGATGGCTCGTACCGCGAATGCCGTGTGAACATGGCGCCTTGGGATTGCCCCTTGCATACTGGGGAGGGGCACGATCCACCGCTAGTGATCGATCATTGTTGAGAGGCGCCGGGGTAAAGCGCTGATTGGGGTCTGCAACTCATTGATTCCGTTTAGAAGCGGCATCCAGCCGTTGGCGCCGTTACACAACCAGACTGACCGGCGGCACCGGCCAACACCTCCACGAGCGGAACCTTTCTCGGCGCGGCGAAGCGGAAAACCACATCGATGCCTGGAAAACCCACCTCGCCACCTATTGGCTGATTTGGAGTCTGCGGGTCCCGATGCCGAAATGCCCCCCCCTGGCGGGTGGCCCGGTTCGACACCCTACGCCTACGCCTACTGAAGATTGCTGCCCGCGTGACCGAATGGAAAACCCAGATCGTCGTCAACCTGCCGACATCCTATCCAGTGTGTGTCGTCCTGGCCCTGGTTCTGACCCGGACGAGCCGCCTCGTCACCTGACCTCTGGGACGTGCCTACCCTGAATCCGTCCTCAGAACCAGCCAAGCCACCCCAGGCATCCCTTGCTATACGGCGGGATGAATGCCGTGCGTTCACATCTTAGGCGAGAGCAAACGATGCTGTGCCCGAGCGATGGAACCGGCCTGATGAATTTCCCGGGATAGGTTGTTAACCAATTGGCAAGGAGAGCGAGGAAATCATCAGATTCTGAAAGTTGGCGGTTTTATCCGAAAAGTAACAAGGCAGAGGGGGAAGGCCCGTGAAAGACTTCTCCATCGTGTGGAAGCTTGTACTCTGTGCAGCCTTCTGCATCGCCATCATGATCGCTGTCTCTGGTTTTGCAATCATCGGATCGATATCCGTTGCCGGCAATGTATCCACGATGTCTGTCGCGGCTACCGCTACACGCAATCAGGTTGAAGCGGACATGATGCATGACGCGATTGCACGGGACGTGATGGCAGGCCTGCTGGGCAGGGAGCTTGAAGACGTGGCCATGGTGGAGGATTCCCGGCAACGGCTCACGGAGAACCTTGCCACCTTCGAAGCCCTACTGGCTGAGAACCACAAAGCGAACCTGCCGGAGGCGCCCAAGGCGGCTATCCGGAGTACACAGACCGCACTTGAAAGCTACGGGGATACAGCGAACACCCTCCTCTCCCGATCCGAGACGGGTTCGCCAGACGAACTTCGCCTCTCGATCATGAAGTTCAACGAGAAGTACGACGCGCTGGCCGCGGAGATGGAGCGGGCCGCCGATGCCATAGAAGGGTACGGCACATCGGCCACTTCGCGGGCAATGGACCAGTCCAGCTCCGCAATCCGCCATAAGATGATCGTGGCTCTCATCGGCATTCTCGGCGTCGGTGCCGGATTTTTCGCTCTCACCAAGGCCCTTGTCACTCCTCTTGTCGCCATGACCCGGTCAATGTCGGCCTATGCGCGCGCCGACTTCGCCGCACAGCCCCCAGGTCTTGGGCGGAAGGACGAGATTGGTGGCATGGCCCGGTGCCTTGAGGTGTTCAGGTCCAACGGGCTTGAGGCGGAACGGCTCAGGCTTCAGGTGGAAGATGACCGGGAGCGGGCGGACCTTGAGCGTCGCACGGCGCTTCGCACCGTGGCGGAACGGCTGGAGCGCGACACGCACGAGGCAGTTGGACGGATCACCGGGTTCGCCGAGCACATGACCGCTGAAGCCGGCGCCATGACGGTGGCGACCTCGACCGTGAACTCGGGTACGGCTTCGGTCGTCGGAGGTTCTGAACAGGCTCTCAAGAGCGCGGAGGCCGTTGCATCGGGTGCCGCGGAACTTTCCGCTTCCATTCGGGAGATCAGTGGGCAGGTTGCCAAAGTGTGCAACGGCGCCCACGATTGGACGCCGTTTGCAAACAGATCCAGTCATTTGCAGGTCGGTTCGGCGCGTAGACCCGGCGCCGCTTGACAGAGAGGGCGACACGAAGGCTGCCGCTTCGGTGAACACGGTCGCCGGGCCGGTGACGTCGAGCACTTGGCAGCCCTCGTAGACGAGGATGACGATATCGCGCACCGCTGCGACCCTTACGTGGCAGGATTCATCGAGTATTTGTCATTCCTGCCACAACACGCCCGGGCTAGCAAAGCGGGTGACACCAACCGCCGCATCGGGGCGGCGGGTGCCGGTCCAGAACCCAGGAGCGCCCCCACATGGCTTCACCGTTTCGCATCGGCTTCCTCCTCTATCCCCACGTGACGCAGCTTGACCTGACGGGCCCAGCCCAGTTCCTGTCACGAATGAGCGACACGCACCTGCATCTGGTCTGGAAAGACTTGGCGCCCGTGCCGACGGACGCGGGGTTCGCGATCGTGCCGACCGACACGTTCGAGACCTGCCCTGGTCTCGACATGCTGTGTGTGCCCGCCAGCGGCGGGCAACCCGCCGTCATGGCCGACACAGAGGTCCTGAACTGGCTCAGGCATCGGGGTGCGCAGGCCAGGTACGTCACGAGCGTGTGCTCCGGATCGCTGCTGCTCGGCGCGGCGGGATTGATGGCCGGATACAAGGCCAGGGCGCACTGGGCCTACCGCGACAAGCTCCCGCTTTTCGGCGCGACGCCGGTTGCGAGGCGCTTGGTGAAGGACCGCGACCGCATCATCGGCGGGGGGGTGACGGCGGGGATCGACTTCGCGCTTGCGGTCATCGCCGAAGTGCGGGGCGAGGCGGAAGCCAAGGCCGTCCAGCTCGCCTACGAGTACGCCCCCGAGCCGCCGTTCAGCAGCGGCACGCCTGATGCGGCGGACCCCGCCACGCTGGCGGCGGCGCAGGCGCTGCTCCAGCGCATGGGCGACGAGGCGGTCCGGGCGGCGAGCGCGACCAAGCCTTGGGTGGCTTGACATGGGCGCGCTCCGCCTCGTCGTCTTGCCGGAGCCGGTGCCGCCTGCGATCACCACATTGCGCCGCTCCCGCACCGCCGCCACCAACGTGGCCAGCATGCCGGCACTCAGCGATCCCATGGCCAGCAGGTCCTGCGCCACCCGCTTCGGCAAGGGCATCACCTTCCAGATCTGGGCCGATCAGGCCATCCGCCGCGGCGATGCCGTCATCCTGATCGACCCCAAGGGGGATCCCCAAGGGCGTTTACTGGCTGCCCGGCGTGCTGCGCCAGGCCTGTGCCGAGACCGGGCGGAGCTTCATCTCCCTGGACCTGGCCGATCCCGCCGCCCCCGGCCGCTACGCCCCCTTCGCCGGGGGCAGTCCCGCCGACCGCCGCGCCCGCTTCTATGAGGTGATGGACCTGCTGGAACGCGGCTCCGACGCCGACCATTACAAGGCGCTGGCCCGCGAACAGCTCTTCGACCGCTTCGCCGGCCGCACTGGCCTGCCCGATCTGCTCGACGCCGTCCGCGCCGCTGGGGCGGGCGATGAGGACACGGCCAAAGCCCTCTCCACCACCCGCGCCCGCCTGCGCGAATGGGCCGCCTGCGACAAGCTCTGCCCCCATGCCGGGCGGGGCTTCAAGGTGGAGGCCACGCTGCTCAACGCCGCCGTGGTCCATGTCCGCGGCTCCCTCGACGATGCCGTCATCCGCGGGGCCACCCAGGCCCTGATCATGCCAATCCTTGGGGGGAAGTGATCCAGCAGGCCCGGGCGCTGAAGGACCAGCGCACCACCCACCTCTCCCTCTATATCGACGAGCTGCGCTTCCTGGTCTGCGACACCGTCTGCAAGGCACTGGCCACCGTCGCCGGCTTCGATGCCGAGATCATCACCGCCTACCAGAACTTCGGCGACCTGCTGGCCCCGGCCGACAGCCGCCTGGACGGGGAGAGCGTGCTGCAGGCCGTCCGCGTCAACAGCCAGCTCAAGCTGGTCTTCGGCGGCACCGACCCCGTCACCGCCGAATGGGTGGCCGAGGCCTCCGGCACCCGACGCCTGACCGTCGCCCGGATGGAGCGCACCGAGGTCAACCGATCAGGCGGCGAAACCTGGGCCCGCCAGCGCACACTCAGCGACCTGGAAGAGCCGATAGTGCCCATGAACACCGTCCTCGCCCTCCCGCCCCGCGTCGCCGTCCTGCTCCGCCCCCGCGCCCTCGCCCGGATCGTCACCGTGGCACCGGTGCCGGTGGCGGGCTTGATCAGTTAGCCCGTCGTATTCACGACGGCGGCTTGGAGGGGGCGGCGGGTGTAGCGTAAGTCTCTGATCTGGCGTAGGATTTGGGTGCTGAAACCATCTCTGCAACCGCGTCGGAGAGCGCCACACCCGCCAT
>JBJOKR010000164.1:0-11109 GCA_046045995.1 Pseudomonadota bacterium
GTACAGCGGTGTATGCTCATTCCATTCCGGCTTCAGGGTCAGCTTCACCGCCCGGTCTCCACCCGGTCGGGGACCAGCCCGGCCAGGGCCCGGCGCAAATTGCCGCCCGCCTGGGCCAGCAGCTCCGCCGCTGCCTCCAGCGACAGGCCCAGGGCCAGCAGGGCGGCCAGGCGGATATTGCCGCCGGCCGCTGCCAGGGCCGCCGAGGCCCGATCCAGGTCGCAGCCGGCGATTGAGGCGACGATACGCGCCCCCCGGTCCCGCAGTTTCTGGTTCGACACCCGCATGTCCACCATCATGCCGCGATAGACCCGGCCCAGCCGGACCATGATGGCGGTGGACAGGATGTTGGTGGCGATCTTCTGGGCCGTGCCCGCCTTCATCCGGGTTGATCCGGCGATGAACTCCCCCCCCGTTTCCAGGCAGATCGGGTGTTCGGCCGCCGCTAGCAGCGGTGTGCCCGGGTTGTTCGCCATGCCGATGGTCAGGGCACCCGCCGCCCGGGCCGCCGCCACGGCGGCCACGGTGAAGGGGGTGGTGCCACTGGCGGCCAGGCCTATCACCACATCGGCCCCGGTCAGGCGGGCGGCCTGCATCGCGGCCTCCCCCTCCTCCCCCTTGTCCTCCGCATCCTCCACACTGGCGGAAAGGGCCCCCATGCCCCCGGCCAGGGCGAAGACCAGCCGCTCCCGCGGCCAGCCATAGGTGGGGCCCAGTTCGACCCCGTCCTGCACCGCCAACCGGCCGGAGGTGCCGGCCCCGATATAGACAAGGCGCCCGCTCTCCCCCAGGCGGGCGGCGGCGGCATCGGCCGCCCGCGCCAGTGCGGCCCCCTGGGACCGGACGGCCGCGACCGCGACGAACTGGCTTTCCAGCATGGCATCCACCACATCGGTGGTGGGCCAGGCGTCCAGGTCCAGGTAGCGGGGACTGATCGACTCGGTCTTCATGGGTCGCTCACCTCGATGGGGGGAGGCGGAAAGGACAGGGGGCAAACTGCGCGTCCCCGATCGTGGTCCCGTCCGGGCGGCCAAGGGTCCTGGGACGCGGCCGCCCCCTGTCGCCACGGAACAAGGTCCACAGTAAACGCCATTATGATACCATTACAAGCCATAAATTCAGCCCAACCCCTTCCCAAGGCGATTCCCGGCCCGGCTTGACAGGGTTGGGCGTGCCAGTAAGATACCAGTGGTGAGGACAGATCGGCGCCGACTGGGCGGCACAGTGTCCGGTGGCGGGCGGCATCCCGGGGGTTCCGATGCGCTATTTCATGGGGATCGATGCCGGGGGGACCAGTTGCCGCGCCCGGCTGGTGGATGCGGCCGGGCGGGTCCTGGGCAGCGGCCGGACCGGCACCGCCAATCTTCGCATCGGGGCGGAGGCGGCGTCCGCCCGCATCCTGGCCGCAGCGGGGGAGGCACTGGCCATGGCAGGGCTAGATCCATCCGCCCTGGCGGAAACAACGGCCGGGCTGGGCATCGCCGGGATCAGCCGGGCTGGCGCGCGGGAGGCCCTGGCGGCCCAGCGCCTGCCGTTCAAGGATCTGGCCATTGTCGGCGATGCCCGGATCGCCCTGCTGGGCGCCCATGGCGGCCGGGACGGCGCCATTGTCATCATCGGCACCGGCAGCATCGGCCTGGCCCAGGTGGACGGGCGGGAGATCACCGTGGGCGGCCACGGCTTCCCGGTGTCGGACGGGGGCAGCGGGGCCGATATCGGCCTTGCCGCCATACGTCAGGCCCTGTTGGCCCATGATGGCTGCGGCCCGGAAAGCCCGCTTACCGCCACGGTTCTGGACCGCTTGGGCGGTACGCCCACCGGGATCATCGCCTGGATGGATCAAGCCACGGCGACGGAGTATGCGACCCTGGCCCCGATGGTGGTGGAGCATGCGGCCCGGGGGGACGGGGTCGGTGCGTCGATCCTGACCGCAGCCGCCGACCAGATCGCCGTCATGGTCCGCGTCCTGATCGCCCGCGGCGCCCCGTGCTGCGCCTTGATCGGCGGGCTGGCGGACAGCTTGGCCCCCTGGCTGCCGCCCGATATCCCGCCCCTTTTGGTGTCCGCGGAATCCGATCCCCTGGACGGGGCGCTGATCCTGGCGCGGCGGCAGCACGCGGCGTCACAATCCCCCTGATCCGACCGGCACAAGGGAGCGGACCGGCGCCTACCGGTCATGGCCTGATTTTCACTGTTGTCTTATTGGTATCTTAGTGGTATTTATTTGGGTGATCGGCGGCCCGCCGCCCCCACACCGGCCCCTTTCGGGGCCCTGGGACCTGCCCCATGCCCGATGATCCCCGATCCACCGCCACGGCCCCCGAAACCGCTCCGCCAAGCCCGACCTTGATGGAAGCGGAAGCGCGGGAGGCACCCGCCGCAGCGCTGCGCCAGATCGCCCGCCTGGGCCCCGTGCTGGAGGTGCTGGCCGAAAGGCTGCGCCGGGACCCGCCGCCCCTGGTGGTCACCTGCGCCCGCGGCAGTTCCGATCACGCGGCCGTCTATGGCAAGTACCTGATCGAAACGCGGACGGGTGTGCCCGTCGTCTCCCTGGCGCCGTCGGTCGTGTCCGTCTACGGGGTGCGGCCGCACCTGGCGGGGGCGTTGTTCATCGCCGTCTCCCAGTCCGGCCGCAGCCCCGACCTGTTGCGCGCGGCGGAGGCGGCGCGGGCGGCCGGGGTGATCACGGTTGCCCTGGTGAATGATGAGGCATCGCCCCTGGCCGCCCTGTGCGAGTATTGCCTGCCGCTCTGCGCCGGGCCGGAGGTGAGCGTCGCCGCCACCAAATCCTACCTGATGGCTTGCGCCGCCCTGCTGCGCCTGACGGCGGCCTGGACCGGGCAAGCCGATCTGGCCGTGACTGCTTCCCGCCTGCCGGAGATCCTGTCCCGGGCGATGGCGGTGGATTGGGGCCCGGCCTTGGCGCCCTTGGCGACCACGGGGGGGCTTTATGTCCTGGGCCGCGGCATCGGCCTGGGGGCGGCGCTGGAGATGGCGCTGAAATTCAAGGAAACCTGCCGCCTGCATGCGGAAGCCTTCAGCGCGGCGGAGGTGGTGCATGGCCCCCTGGCCCTGGTCGGCCCGGGCTTTCCGGTGCTGTTGCTGGGCCAAGCGGATGCGGCCCGGCCGGGCCTGCGCGCCGTGGCGGAACGGCTGGTCGGTCTGGGCGGACAGGTGCTGACGACGGAGGCGGGGATCCCCGGCACCGTGCTGCTGCCAACGCCGGATGACATCCCGGCAGAGGTCATGCCCCTGGCCCAGGTGGTAAGCTTCTATCTGGCCATCCCGGCCATCGCCCGGGCCCGGGGTTTGGACCCGGATCGGCCGGGCAACCTGACCAAAGTGACGGAGACGGTGTGATGGCCCCATCGCAGTTTCCGTCATCACGACTTCTGACCGGTGCCCGGCTGTTCGACGGGGAGGAATGGCTGGACGGCTGCGCCCTGCTGATCGAAGGGGGGAAGATCGCAGCCCTGCCCGTGGAAGGACCGGCGACCGATACCTTGTCCGGGCGGGTGGAGACAATCGCCCTGCCGCCGGGGACGATCCTTGTCCCCGGCTTCCTGGATGTGCAGGTGAACGGCGGCGGCGGCATCCTGTTCAATGCCACCCCCACGGTGGACGCGGCCCTGGCCATCGCCGCCGCCCACCGGCCCTTCGGCACCACCGCCCTGCTGCCCACCTTCATCACAGGCGAGACGGGGGCCATGCGCCAGGCGGCCGATGGCGCCGTGGCGGCGGTGCGCATCCCCGGCAGCGGCATAGTCGGCCTGCATCTGGAGGGGCCGTTCCTAGCCCCGGCCCGGCGGGGGGTGCATGACGGGGATTTCGTGCGGACACCGACCGACGGGGATATCGATTGGCTGTGCAGCCTGCCCGCCCGGCTGGCGCCGGGGAAGCTGCTGCTGACCTGCGCGCCGGAGGTGATGCGCCCGGGCGATATCGCCCGGCTGACGGCGGCGGGGGTGATCGTCGCCGGCGGGCATTCCGCCGCCGACCTGGACCGCACCCAGTCCGCCCTGGCGGAAGGGATGACCGGCTTCACCCACCTGTTCAACGCCATGCCCCCCATCGCCAACCGCAGCCCGGGCATCGCCCTGGCCGCCATGGCCGACCCGGAAAGCTGGGGCGGCATCATCGCCGACGGCGTCCATGTCCACCCCGCCCTGTTGCAGGCGACCCTGCGGCTGAAGCCCGGGCGGGTCTTCCTGGTCACCGACGCCATGCCGCCGACGGGCACGGATCTGCCCGATTTCGTCCTGGACGGGCGCACCATCCACCGCCGCAACGGGCAATTGGTGACGGAGGATGGAATCCTGGCCGGGGCGGATCTGGACATGGCCCAGGCCCTGCGCAACACGGTCCGGCTCCTGGGTATGCCGGTGGGGGAGGCACTGCGCATGGCCTCCCTCTACCCCGCGCGGTTCCTGGGGCTGGAGGGGACCCATGGCCGGATCGCCCCGGGCCGCCGGGCCGATCTGGTGGCCCTGTCCGCCGACCTGCGGGTGATCCGGACCCTGGTCGCTGGCGAGCCGACCGTGCCGGCATGACGGGGCAGACCATACGGGGCAAACCATGGAATTCGGCACGATCGAGGGGTATTTCGGCACACCCTGGACCTGGGCGGAACGGCGGGCGACCATGGCGGCCTTGGCGCCCCATGGCTACCGTTTCTTCCTGTATGCACCCAAGGCCGATGCCTGGCTGCGCCGCACCTGGCGGGATCCGCATCCGGAACCGGTGGCGGCGGAGATCGCGGCTTTCGGCGTCGCCTGCCGGGAGGTGGGGGTGCGCTTCGGCATCGGCGTGAGCCCCTATGAGGCCTACCGCGATTTCGATACGGGCACGGCGGCGGCCCTGGCGGCGAAATTGGCGGCCCTGGATGATATGGGCATCGACGATCTGGCCATCCTGTTCGATGACATGCGCGGCGACCTGCCCGACCTGGCCGAGCGGCAGGCGCGGATCGTCGCCTTCGCGGCGGAGCGGACAGGGGCGACACGGCTGATCGTCTGCCCCACCTATTATTCCGACGATCCGGTGCTGGACCGGGTCTTCGGCCCCCGCCCGCCGGGCTATCTGGAAACCCTGGGGCGGCTGCTGGACCCGGCCATCCGCATCTTCTGGACGGGGGAGGAGGTGTGCGCCCGCGAGATCGCCCCCGGGCATATCGACCGGGTGGCCGGAATGCTGCGCCGCCCGCCCCTGCTGTGGGACAATTACCCGGTCAATGACGGCCAGCGCCTGTCCCAGCACCTGCACCTGCGGGCCTTCACCGGGCGGCCTGCCGCCCTGGCGGGGCGCCTGTCCGGCCATGGGGTGAACCCGGCCCTGCAACCGGTTCTGACCCGCATCCCCATGTTGACCCTGCCCGACAGCTACCGCCTGGGGGCGGATTACAGCTACGGCGCCGCCTTCGCCCGGGCGGCGGCGGCCGTGCTGGGGCCGGAACTGGCCCGGCTGGTGCGGGATGATCTATTGACCTTGCAGGATGTGCCGTTGGACCTGCTGGGCGACCGGGCGGGGCCCCTGCGCGCCCGCTATGCCGGCATCGACCATGGGGCCGCCCGGGAGATCACCGCCTGGCTGGACGGCCGCTACCGCATCAGCCATGCGGAGGTCCAGACCCAGTGATCGGGCGCGGTGGCCACCCGGCGATCCGGCGAAACGAAGCCGCCTTCGATCGGTCCTGATGGAAGGCTGCTGACACAAGTGGCGAAGGATTGACAGGTTCCCCGACCCCGCGCGCGCCATCCCCTTCGCACCGCACACAATCGTATGATCCGGCCCCGGACTATACTTTTGACCACATTTTCTGGTTCGGTGGGTTCGCCCGGATGAGGTATCCATAGGGATAGGGTGCGGGATCCGTCGGGGGACCTGGATGCAACGTCGCGTGCCGTTTTTTGCCGTGATCCTTTCAGCGCTGTGCATCCCGGCGCAGGGATCGGCGAATTCGCTGGATTACCAGTCGTTCCAGGAATTGTTCGGCGAACCCGTCACCCGTGCCGCCACGGGCAAGCCCCAGCGGGCCAGTGAATCCCCCCTCAACCTCTCCGTCCTGACAGAGGCGGAGATTTCTCGCCTTCCTGCCACGGACCTGCCCGGCCTGCTGCGCCACATGGTGGGGGTGGATGTGGTGCGCTTCCACCGCGGCCAGGCGGAGGTGGGGGTGCGCGGCCATGTCACCCCTTGGACATCCCGCCTTCTGGTCCTGGTGGACGGGCGGCAGGTCTTCCTGGACAGCTACAACTACACAAGCTGGAACACCATCCCGGTCCAGATCGCCGACATCCAGCAGGTGGAGGTGGTGCGCGGCCCCGCCGGTGCCCTGTATGGCTTCAACGCCGTCGCCGGTGTCGTCAACATCGTGACCCGCAATCCGGCCCATACGGGGGGCGGCGGGTTCGTGGAGGGCGAGGTGGGGTCCCATGCCCATCGGCGCGTGTCCGCGGCGGTGACCGTGCCGGTGGGGCGGGGCGGGCTGAAGATCACGGGCGGCCACCGCCGCTCCCAGGAATTCGGGGATGAGGATGCGGAGATCGCGGTCTTCCGCTCCGCCTTCCTGCCCCGGTTCCGGACCGGCGACGTTGGGCTGGAACAGAATGCCGGGTCGGCCGACCTGTCCCTGCCCCTGTCGGATACCCTGTCCGTCCGGCTGAACGGGTCCATCCTGAAGCTGGACCAGTATGAGGTGGCGAATTCCGTCACCGCCGGCCCCGCCCATTACGAAAACTGGCACATGGGCGGGCTGGTGGAATGGCAAAGCCCGGTCGGCCTGCTGGAGGCGGCGCTGTACCACAATGCCAGCGATTTCCGGCAACCCATCGTCCGCAACACCCGCAACCCCTTCACCGTGGACCAGACCCTGACGGTCGGCCGGGTGCAGGGGGTGTTCAATCCCTTCACCGCCCATATGGTGCGCCTGGCGGGGGAGTATCGGCAGTCGGCCATGGTTGCCAACCGGGAGTGGTTCCGCACCGCCCTGGCTTTCGATCCGCCGGAGCTGGCGGCGGCGACCTGGTCCTTGTCGGCCATGCATGAATGGGCCGCGACGGAGCGGCTGACCGTGACCGCCGCCGCCCGGTTGGATCATCTGTCCTTCAACCTCTCGGGCGACGACCGGGCCTTCGGTGGGCTGATCCCGGCCCCCCCGTTGTGGCGGGAATCGGATTTCGACGACCGCAGCATCCGGGAGGTGAGCTACAACTTCGCCGCCGTCCTCAGCCTCGGGCCGGGGGAGCGGCTGCGCCTGAACGCGGGCCGCGCCCTCCAGGCCCCCTCCCTGATCGAGGTGGGATATGCCGACCCCAACCAGGGCAGTTTCGGCACGCCCGACCTCCCCCCGTCCATCGTCACGGCGGGGGAGATCGGGTATGACCGGGCCCTGTCCGTCCTGTCCGCCACCACCCGCATCGCCGCCTTCGCCCAACGGACGGAAGCGGTGAAGACGCTCGCCATCGGGGAGGTGGTGCGCCGTTTCGACCCGCCCATCGCCCGCATCACCCAGCAGAGCATCAACACTTCCATCGGCGACAGCGACAGCATCGGGCTGGAAGCATCGATCACCGCGGCACCGTCCCCCTGGCGCTGGGCCTTGTCCTATGTCTGGCAGCGGAACATGGATGATTTCCTGGTCACGGCGGCCCAGCGCACGGCGGTGCTGCCCGACGGGCGGGAACTCAGCAATACCGGCCTGGACTATGAGGCAGCCCAGCCCCGGCATCAGATCAGGGGGTCCATTGGCTGGTCCGGCGGCACCTGGGCCGGGGGCGGCTGGTCCGTCGACCTGTTCGGCCGCTGGCATTCCGGCTACCAGGTCGGCCAGAACATCGCCCTGGGGACGCCGCCGTCGGTGGACATCCCCGATACGCTGACCCTGTCCGCCGTGGCCGGGTGGTCGCCGGGGGACCATCTGACAGTGCAACTGGTGGCGGAGGATCTGGCCGGCGGCACGGTGCGGGAGGCCGGTCTTCCCGCCGCACGGGTGGAGCCGACGGTGACCCTGCGCGTCCGGCTGCGGTGGTGAGGCGCGGGATGCAGCGGATGCGACGTCTCCTCCCCCTTCTGCCGCTCCTGGCGCTGGCGCTTCCCCAGCCCGCCCTGGCTGACCTCAGCCGGGAGGAGGCGCTGATCATCCTGCGCACCCTCAGCATGGTCCAGCCGCGCCCCCGCACGCCGGTGACAGTGCTGGTGGTCGACAGCGAACAGGCGCAGGCTGGAACCCTGGCGGCGGTGGGGGTGCGGGTGGTGGCGGAGGCAGGCCTGGCCGATGCCGTTGGCGTGCTGCTGCCCGATGGACCCGCGGCCCGGACTGTGGCGGAACAGGCGCTGGCCGCGGGCAAGGTTACCATCGGTCTCGACCGTTCCTGCCTGGAGGCGGAGCTGTGCGTCCTCTACCTCTCCGCAGCACCGGAGACGGAGATCGTGATCGGCCGGGCCGCCCTGGCCCGGGCGGGGGTGCAGTTCAACCAGGCCTTCCTCTTCCTGGCGAAGCAGAGGTAGGGCGATGGCAGGGGGGATCGCCGGCACGCCCACATCCACCGCTGAACCGGGTCCTCCTTTCCCGCAGGGCACGCACCTGGGCACGCACCGGGGCGATCTGGCCCCCAGCCTGGGGCGCATCGGCCGCCGGGCCCTTCTATCCGCCGCTATTGCCGTGACCGTCGCCTCCCTGGTGCTGGCATTGGGGCAGATGGTGATCGGCATCGATGCCGCGCGGGAGGTGATGCAGCGGGAGAAGCAGACCCGCGCCCTGACCATCGCCACCATCACCGGCCAGATGCGCCAGGTCGGGACCACCGTGCGCGATACCGTCGCCCGCCTGTCCGATGTGGCGGGGGCGGATCGTCGTCGCTGCGGGCCTGCCCTGGCGGCGGACAGTCAAGACCTTGCGCCCTTCCTGGTGGTGGAGCCGGGGGCCGCCCTGCCGCCAACGGGGGTGCTGGCCTGCCTGTTGGCGACGATCCGCGATGCCCAGGCCCTGACCGGAGGGGAGGTGGTGCAGCAGATCGGCTATCTGGGCCCCGGCTGGTACCTTGCCTATCCGGCCCCGGTGCCGAACCGGGCGATCCTGGATGCCCTGCCCGACGGAGTGCCGGTGACGGCTGCCGTGGCCCGGGCGGCGGCGGAGGAGGCGCGGGGCCGGACCAGCTTTTTCGATGCGCCGGCCAGCCTGGGCTTCAACGGGGACGGGCGGGTGGTGAACTTCGCCATCTCCGGCCCCGGTTCATCGGGCGCCGCTTCATCGGGCGCCGCTTCATCGGGTACCGACGCTGCGGGCTGGAGCGAGGGCGCCTTCGTCGCCATCATGGTGGATGAGCTGTGGACCCAGACCTTTCCCCTGTCCGGCCCCGCGAATGAGGTGCTGCTGCTGCGGGCGGACGGGCAGGTGATCACCCGCGGCCGCGCCGCCCCGGGGGAGGAACCGGCGCCCCTGCCAGCCGGTATCGGCATGGATGCCGTGCGCCAGGGCGGCGACGGCATGCGCCTGATCGGCGGGGCCGGGGTGATCGGTGCGGTTCACCTGGCCGATCCAGACTGGTACCTGGTTTCCCTGGTACGGCCCTGGGACCTGTTGTCCTGGCTGGTCTACCGCAACGCCTTGACCTTGGCCGTGCTGGCGGGGGCGACGCTGCTTGCCTGGCTTGCCTATGCGGTGATCGCCCGGCGCATCCTGGCCCCGGCCCAGGCGCTGGAGGCGCTGCTGGCCGAGACCCTCCGGGATCTCCAGGCTACTTTCACCAACATCACCGAAGGTCTTCTGGTGGTGGACAATAACGGGCGCATCGTCTCTGGCAACCCGCGGGTGGCGCAGGTGCTGGGTGTGCCGCCGGACCTGACCGTCCCGGGGCGGCCGCTGCTGCCCCTGCGGGCCGCCCTGTATGGCGGGGAGGGGAACCTGACCCGGACCGATGCGGAACTGGTGGCCCATCTCCGCTCCGACCGTGGCCAGCAGACATCCCGCCGTGTCTGGACCCTGGACGACCAGCGGGAGGTGGCACAATACCAGGTCTCCGCAAACAGCTTCGAGATCGCCCTGGCCGACGGGCGCTGGGTGGAAATGCGCGTCTCCACCCATGCGGACGGGGTCATCCTGCTTTACGCCGACATCACCGACCGCAAGCGGGCCGATCTGGCCGCCCGCCGCGCGAAGGAGGAGGCGGAGACGGCCCGCGCATCGGCGGAGCAGGCCCTGATCCAACTGGAGGAGGCGCAGGCCCAGCTGGTGGAAAGCGGCAAGATGGCCGCCCTGGGGGAACTGGTCGCCGGTGTCGCCCATGAGGTCAACACCCCCGTCGGCGTCAGCGTCACCGCCGCGTCCAGCCTGGCCGAGCGGTTGGCGGAGATCGGGGCCGCCCTGGCCGCGGGGCGCCTGACGAAGGAACAGCTGGAGACGTTCCTGGACAAGGGCGGGCGCACGGCCGCCATCCTGACGGAAAACCTGGACCGGGCCGCCCGCCTGGTGCGCAGCTTCAAGCAGGTGGCGGTGGACCAGCACCTGGATGAGGCGCAGGACACCAACCTGAAGGCCTATCTGGACACCGCCCTGGTCAGCCTGCGCCATGAGCTGAAGCGCGGGCAGCACCGCCTGGTCATCGCCGGGTCCGACGATGTGGTTGTGTCGGTGGTTCCCGCGCACCTGTGGCAGGTGACCAGCAACCTGGTCCTGAACGCGGTGAACCACGCCTTCGCCGACCGGACGGAGGGGACGATCACCATCACCGTCGGGCGGGAGGGTGGCATGGCCGTGATGACCGTCGCCGATGACGGGGTGGGCATGCCGCCCGACGTGCTGAAGCGCTGCTTCGACCCCTTCTTCACCACCCGGCGCGGGACGGGCGGGTCCGGGCTTGGACTGTCCATCGTCCGCAACATCGTCACGTCGGGCATGAAGGGGCGGGTCACCGCCGCCAGCACGCCCGGTGCCGGAACCGTCTTCACCATCGCTATTCCTTTGACCGCCTTCCCACAGATCGCGGCCGGTCCGGCCGCCCCGTCCCCCGGTTAGGAGCGGAGCCATGGAGTTCTTTGCCGACAGTTCGACACCCGCGCCCGGGTCCGATCCCGTCGACCGCGCCCCACCCTGGAAGGTGGTGGTCGCCGATG
>JBJOKR010000165.1:0-11058 GCA_046045995.1 Pseudomonadota bacterium
CCGATCATCCTGGGAGAAGGCGACGGGGCTATAGCTCCCCTCCATCTCCGCCACGGGCTTGGCGCTGGCCATCTGGTCCAGGCCGGCGACATAGACATCGGTGTCCTTGCCGTTGCGCCGGGTGCTGTTGAAGGCCAGGCGATCGCCCTTGTGGGACCAAAGGAAGGACTGGTTGCGGCTCTTCCCGTCGGTCAGCAGCTTGGTTGCGCCGTCATCCAGGTCCAGGTGGAACAGCTGGAAATTCTCCGACCCGCCCTTGTCCCACACATAGACCAGCTCATTCGCACCGGCAACCGGCCGGAACTCCGCATTGGTGATCGGCTCCTCGGCGAAGGTGATCTGCTGGCGGGCGCCCATGGGCTTCTGCACCAGGTGGAGCTGGGCCGTTTCCCCGAAACGGGTGGCGATCAGGATGCCTGACCCGTCCGGCGCCCACCCGGCGAACCCGGCGGAGCGGGCGTTCAGATACGCCCGGTATGTCTCCGCCAGGGCGGGATCATAGGCGGGCACGTTCTCCAGGATCAGGTTCCCCTTCTCCACCCGCGTTACCTCCTGGGCGGCGGCGGTCATGGGGAAAAGCGCCAGCGGCGCGACAAGGGTGAGTGCCAGAAGGCTTGCGCCGATCAGTGTCCGTTTCATCGGTCGTTGCGTGTCCCTGTCCGCTTACCCCCTCCGGGGCGTTGGCCGCGAGAGTAGATTGCAGGTCTTCAAGAATCCAGCCCGGCGGGTTGCCCCGGCAACCGGTCCGGCACCGATGATCCAAACCGGCCCCATCGCCGCCTGTCACCCGGCCGGAACGACCGGGTCCGGGGCATCGGCGGCGGATGCCTTGGCACACCGGTCAGGGGCCGTAGCGTTCCTCCCGCCAGGGGTCGCCGCGCCGGTGATAGCCGCGGGCTTCCCAGGTGCCCTTCACCTCCCGGTCGGTGAACCAGAGCTGGCGCAGCCACTTGGCCGATTTCCAGAAATAGAGATGGGGCACGACCAGACGCACCGGCCCGCCATGCTCCCGGGTCAGGGGCTGCCCCTCCCAATGGGTGGCCAGCAGCACCCCCTCCCGACGCAGATCGGCAAGGGTAAGGCAGGTGGTATAGCCGTCGAAGCCCTTGATGATGGCGACATCGGCCTCCGGCCGCGGCTGGACCAGATCGAGCAAGGTGGCCAGGGCGACGCCGTGCCAGCGGTTGTCGAACCGGCTCCACCCGGTCACACAGTGGATATCGGCGGTGGGGCTGACCTGCGGTTGGCGTTCCAAGGCACGCCAGTCCCAGCGCAGGGGTTTGCGCACCATGCCGCCGACGGTCAGTCTCCAGTCCCGGGGCGGGATGACGGGCCGGGTGCCCAGGTCCAGCACCGGCCAGTCCCGCACCCGCTCCTGCCCCGGGGGCAGGCGGTCGGTGGCGGGATCGGCGCGGCGCCCGGTCAGCAACCGCCCCTCCCGCGCCCAGGCCTCCTTCCGCTCCGCCAGCTTGGCCCAGTTCGGCATGATCCCCTTTCCGGTGCCCCTACCAGGGCAGCTCACGCCCATCATAGGCGAAGAAGCGGCCCGTCTGCTCCAGCGTCGCCCCGGCGATCACCTGGCGCAGGCCGGCGGCGCTGTCCGGGATCTCCACGGGTGCCTGGGGGCCGCCCATGTCGGTCTTCACCCAGCCGGGATGCAGGACGATGCAGCAGATATTGTGCTCCCGCAGGTCCACGGCCAGCGACTTGTTCGCCATGTTCAGCCCGGCCTTGCTGACTCGGTAGGCATACATCCCGCCGGATTCGTTCTGGGCCACACTGCCCAGCTGGCTGCTCATGTTCGCCACCACCGGCCGGGGTGCCCGGGCCAGGGCCTCTCGCAGGGCCAGCGTCAGCAGGACCGGGGCCAGGGTGTTGGTGGTCATGGTCCGCATCCACCCCTCCCCATCCACCCCGTCCTTGGATTGCTGGGGGAAGGCGGCGCCCATGATGCCGGCATTGTTGATCAGCACATCCACCGTCACCGGCCCCAGACCGTCGGCGAAGGCCTGGATGCCGGCCGGATCCGTCACGTCCAGGGCGTGGACCTCCACGCCTGCGATGGCGGACAGGTCCCCGGCCTTGGCCGTGTCGCGCGCCGTGGCGATCACCCGCCAGCCGTCGGCGGCATATTGCCGGGCCAGTTCCAGCCCGATTCCCCGGTTCGCCCCGGTGATCACGATAGTCGGCATCCTGCCCTCCCCGCTGTTTTCCCCAGCCTAACCGGGGTGGGCGCGGCTGTCACGCTGACGGGACAACGGTGCCTTACATGTCGGGCCGTAGTTCGTAGGTCGCAAGAAGCGCAGCGGATTGCGACACGCCTTCTCCTCGAAGGAACGTCGCAATACGGCCTTCGGCCTTCTCGCGACCTACGGGATGGTTACTGCACCCGCTCCACCGCCATGGCCGTGGCCTCGCCGCCGCCGATGCACAGGGAGGCGACACCGCGCTTCAGGTCGTAGGTTTCCAGTGCGTTCAGCAGGGTGACCAGCAGGCGCGCACCGCTGGCGCCGATGGGGTGGCCGAGTGCCGTGGCACCGCCATGGACATTCACCTTGTCGCGCGGCAGGTCGAATTCCCGCATGGCGGCCATGGTGACGACGGCGAAGGCCTCATTGATCTCGAACAGGTCCACGTCCTTGGCCTGCCAGCCGGTCTTGTCGAACAGCTTCTGCATGGCGCCCACGGGCGCGGTGGTGAACCAGTTCGGCTCCCGCGCGTGGCTGGTGTGGCCCTTGATCACCGCCCGGATGGGCAGGCCGCGCTTTTCCGCCTCGCTGCGCGCCATCAGGATCAGCGCCGCCGCCCCGTCGGAGATGGAGCTGGCATTGGCCGCCGTCACCGTCCCGCCCTTGGCGAAGGCGGGCTTCAGGGTGGGGATCTTCTCCGGCTTGGCCTTGCCCGGCTGTTCGTCGATGGACACCACCGTGTCTCCCGTCCGGCCCTTCACCGTCACGGGCGCGATCTCCCGGGCGAAGGTGCCGTCGGCGATGGCGGCCTTGGCCCGGCGCAGGCTTTCCAGGGCGTATTCGTCCTGCATCTCGCGGGTGAACTGGTAATGGGTCGCCGTCTCCTCCGCGAAGGTGCCCATGGCCCGGCCGCGGTCATAGGCATCCTCCAGCCCGTCCAGCGCCATATGGTCATAGACCGTTGCGTGTCCGTAACGATAGCCACCGCGGGCCCGGTCCAGCAAGTAGGGGGCGTTCGACATGCTTTCCATGCCGCCGGCCAGACCGACGCGGATGGACCCGGCGGCGATCAGGTCGTGGATCATCATGGCGGCCTTCATGCCGCTGCCGCACATCTTGTTGATGGTGGTGCAGGGCACGCCTAAGGGCAGGCCGCCCGCCAGCGCCGCCTGGCGGCCGGGCGCCTGGCCCTGGCCGGCCTGGAGCACGCAGCCCATCACCACCTCCTCCACATCCTCCGGGGCGATACCGGCCCGCTCCACCGCGGCACGGATGGCGGCGGCCCCCAACTGGGGTGCGGGAAGGCCCGACAGGTCGCCCATCATGCCGCCCATGGCGGTACGGGCGCCGGAGACGATGACGATCGGATCGTTCGACATGGTTCGTTTCACTCCCGGAATGGATCTGTTTCCCGGCGGCGGTCAGGCGCCGCCGGCCCGCAAGAAGGAGACAACGATCAGGTTGATGGAGGCGACCAGGATCATCAGCCAGGTCAGGATGATCCCCCACATGCGCCCGAAGCTCTTGCCCCCCGGCTTGGTGGACAGGCCATAGGCATGCAGCAGACGGCCTGCCATCAGCATGGCGCCCAGAATGTGGGTGGTCACAGCACCCTGGCCCATCAACTCGGTCAGCAGCAACAGGACCAGCGCCAAGGGAACATATTCCGCGAAGTTGCCCTGGGTCCGGATAGCCCCGGCCAGGGGCAGATGGCCACCATCGCCGGTGGAAACCCGTAAGCGCAGCCGCTGGCGCGACACCAGATAGCTCAACACCAGCAAAAGAAGCCCCAGAAGCCCGGCATAAAGCGCCGTCACCGCTGGAACCACCAAACCATGCGCCAGACCCTCGGCCATCCAAACCTCCCCTTTTCCACTGTCGTTTGCTCGTTGCGGCGCACCTTAGTGCGGATCAGGCCGTTGGTGAAGCGCCCGCACCACCGGCAGCGGCCCGGTCAGGCCTCCGCGAACCACCCGGCGATCTCCGCCCCCACGGCGGGGTCGGACAGGATGCGCCGGTGGCCAAGCCCATCCCGCAGGCGCAGCCGCGATCCGGGCCAGCGCCCCGCGATCTCCAGCGCATCGGCGACTCGGACGATGCGGTCGTCGCTGCTGTGGATGACCATCCCCGCCGGGGCCGTGCCCACCGCGGCCATCCGGGCGACCATGGCGGGAAGATCGATGGCGCTGACGGGGATGCCGGCCACATCCTCCACAATCCGCAGCATGGCGGTCGTCTGGTCGGCGTCCAGCCCATAGGCCCGCGCCACCTTGGACGCGAAGCGCAGGGGCTTGGCCGGTGACCCGATCAGGGCCAGCCTGGGAAGGGACAGGCCCATCTCCGCCGCCAGGACCAGGGCGGTCCCGCCCAGGGAATGCCCCACCGCCCCGGCCAGGGGGCCCACAAGCGCCGCGACATCCAGCGCCGCCCGGGCGAAATCGGGAAGGGTCGCCACATGCCCGGCCGACCGGCCATGGGCCGGCGCATCCACCGCCACGACGCGGAAACCCCAATCCAGCAGCGGCTGAACCAACGGGACCATGTCATAGGTCTGCCCCTCCCAGCCATGCAGCAGCAGGATCGCCGGTCGGCTGGTGTCCCCGCCCCAGATCCGGGCCGCCAGATGGGGTGACCGCCCAGGCACAGCCAGGACGGCACCGCCCGCCGGTTCCGGCAGCATGGGCGGGGCGACATGGCGTTCCGGCGTCAGGAAGGCCAGGGCCGCCCGCTCCACCACCGTGCGCGGGCGCAAGCCCTCCAGCAGGGTGGCAAGGTGGAAGCCACGCCCGGCCGTCCCCTCCCCCTTGTTTCCGGATGGATCGGCAGGCATCCCCCAGCCACTTGTACGAACGTTCGTGCTATTTTCAAGGACGACCATGGTACCCTCCGTCAGGGTGGTGCGGGTGCGGTTGAACCGCGGTTGGTTCGGCCGGCGGGACCGGGGGCCCCGCCGATTGATCAGCGATGAGAGCGCAAGGGAGTGACGACCGCTCCCCCGTGGGATGCCATATCCTTATCCGGACTGTGATGGTCCAGCGGACGGCCGGCGGCACTGAAGACCGGCCTGGCCCGTTCGATGATGTCGGCAAAGGCGCGTCGGGCCATCTCCTCCCCCCGCGTGTGGCGCATCAGGCGGTAGGTCAGGCCGAACCCGTAGGACAGGGACACGAATTCAAACGCGAACTGCTCCTTGTCGATGTCGGCCCGGAAATGGCCGGCGTCGATGGCGCGCTGCACCGCCCCGATGATGGCCTTGGCCAGATTCTCCTGGGTGAAAGCCAGGAAATCGCGGATCGGGCCGGGACGGTCATCGAATTCGATGGAGGCACCCTGGATCGGGCATCCGCCCGGGAGCTTCGAACTCTTGCTCCAGGCGATCCAGTTGTCGAACATGGCCTCGATCCGGGGCAGCCCGGCCGGTACCTTGAATGCGGGGCGGAAGACGATGTCGGTAAAGACATCGGCCGCGTGCTGGAGCACCGCCAATTGAAGCTGTTCTTTCGACCCGAAATGGGCGAAAAGGCCACTCTTGGACATGCCCAGTCGATCTGCCAGACTGCCGATCGTCAGACCGGTCAGCCCTTCCGTGCTGGTCATGTCGAGCGCTTCGTCGAGGATCGCGGCGCGTGTACGTTCACCTTTGCTCATGGCTACGGATTAAAACGAACGGTCGTGCTTTTGTCAATCCCCTGTTCCATGCAGGGATGACAGCAGGCCATGCGGTGATGACATAGCGATGCAATCCCTCCCCTGCCCTTTGGCCCGCCGCCCCGGCCCTCGGAAGCATGCCCCGCCCCTCTCACCAACAGCCGGTGGAGACTGCCCCCTTGCTGCGGTATAGGAAGGGACCCGCCGGATCGAGAGGAGCCACCCCATGTCCGCCGCGTTCCAGCGCCGCCCCTATGAAGCCGGCGAAGTGATATTCCGCCAGGGGGACCCGGGTGACAGCCTGTATGTCGTGGAGAAGGGGCAGGTCCGCATCTGGACCGGCAACCCCGACCACCCCACCCTTCTGGGAATTGTGGAGGAAGGCGGCGTATTCGGGGAGATGGCGATCTTCGACAGGAAGCCGCGCATGGCCAATGCGTCCGCCGACCGGGACAGTGTGCTGATGCGGATGCCGGCAACGGTGATGCGGGAAAGCCTGTACGGCGCCGATCCCCTGGTCAGGCAACTGGTCCAGATCCTCATCGACAATATCCGCAAAATGGCGCGGCGCATCGATGAGATGGAGGGACGGTGTGCGGTGCCGGACCCCGGTGGGGAACCCGGACCAAGGGACGGGTAACCCCGGCCCACGCGGAAAAGCGGGCCCGGATCGCCGACCTGCGACGCCCGGGCCCGAGTCACGGAAAGGCCGACCCCGCCCGACGAAAGACGGAATCGGCAGGGGCAATGCCACATGGTATCGCCCGCAGGACATATAAGGGCCACCGGGAGTGGTTTCCAGGGTAATTCCGGTCTGAAACACACCTGAAATGTGAAACTTCCGTTCGCCGATAGGATCTCCGACGGCTTCAAGGCTGGATTCCAGCCGGAAAGGCGTCACGCCGTTTCCCGGAACAACTCCCGCCCGATCAGCATGCGGCGGATCTCGCTGGTGCCGGCGCCGATCTCATACAGCTTGGCATCGCGGAGCAGGCGCCCCGTCGCATAGTCGTTGATGTAGCCGTTGCCGCCCAGGATCTGGATCGCGTCCAGGGCGACCTGGGTCGCCTTCTCCGCTGCCAGAAGGATGGCACCGGCGGCATCCTTGCGGGTGATCTTCTTCGCATCCGCCGCCCGGCCCACGGCATAGACATAGGCCCGGCAGGAATTGAGCGCGACATACATGTCGGCAACCTTGCCCTGGATCAGCTGGAATTCCCCGATCGCCTGGCCGAACTGGTGGCGTTCGTGGATATAGGGGGCGACGATGTCCAGGGCCGCCTGCATGATGCCAAGCGGCCCCGCCGCCAGCACCGCGCGCTCGTAATCCAGGCCCGACATCAGCACCCGCACACCGCCGTTCAAGTGGCCCAGCACATTCTCCTCCGGCACCTCGCAGTCCTGGAAGACCAGCTCGCCGGTGTGGCTGCCGCGCATGCCGAGCTTGTCCAGCTTCTGGGCGCAGGTGAAGCCCTTGAACCCCTTCTCGATCAGGAAGGCGGTGATGCCTTTCGGCCCGGCCGCGGGATCGGTCTTGGCGTAGACCACCAGGGTATCGGCATCGGGGCCGTTGGTGATCCACATCTTGGTGCCGTTCAGGACCCAGACGCCGCCCTTCTTCTCCGCCCGCAGCTTCATGGAGACGACGTCGGACCCGGCCCCGGGCTCGCTCATGGCCAGCGCCCCCACATGCTCGCCCGAGATCAGCTTGGGCAGGTAGCGGCGGCGCTGGTCATCGGTGCCGTTCAGGCGGATCTGGTTGACGCAGAGATTGGAATGGGCGCCGTAGGACAGCCCGACCGACGCGCTGGCCCGGCTGATCTCCTCCATCGCCACCATGTGCTCCACATAACCCATGCCGGCCCCGCCCCATTCCTCCTCCACCGTCACGCCGAGGACGCCCAGGTCCCCCATCTTGCGCCACAGGTCCATGGGGAACTGGTCCGTGCGGTCGATCTCCGCCGCGCGCGGCGCGATCTCATCCACGGCGAAGCTCCGCACGGCATCACGCAGCATGTCGGCCGTCTCACCCAGGCCGAAATCGAAGGGGGGCAGGCTGTTGGAAATCATGGCGGTCGTTTCTCCCGGAGCGGATTTTGGCCGGGAGACTAGAACCTTTTGCGCCGACTGGGAAGCATCGGCGCCGGACTTTGGAACACGGCCCCTGAAAAGGAAAAGGCCCGGCGGATGCCGGGCCTTCCCCAACCGGGCGGATCAATACCGCCCAGTTCAGTTCCGATGGAACAGTGATCAGAACTTGTAGCTGACGCCGGCGTAGAAGAAGCGGCCGACGTTGTCCCAAGTGGAACCACCTTCCGTGCCCAGCAGGTCGAGCGGCGGCAGATTGTCCAGCAGGTTGTCGACACCGGCATAGACGCGCAGATCGTTCTCGAACGTATAGCCCACGCGGATGTCGTGGATCCAAGCATCCGGATAGTACTTCTGCGGGAAGCGGTCGGGGTTGGTGGCCGGACGGCCGTCAACCGCGTGCTGCTCCTCCCACGGGGCGATCGCCTGACGACCGACATAACGCAGATCGTAGTCCAGGTCGAAGCCGGCGAATTCGAAGGTGGAGGAGAACTGGCCCGACCACACCGGGTCGCCGAAGGCACCCTTCAACTGGGTGCGGTAATCGGGGAGAACGATGTCCCGGTACTCATCCCGCTTGATCAGGTAGGAGACAATGGTCCGGAACTCGGCCGTCACCTCGCCCGGCAGCGTCGTCCGGTAAGTCACATCGGCGTCAACACCGGACGTTTCCTGACGGGCGAAGTTGAACGGACCCTGCCGGAAGGAGGGGCCGAGGACCGGGAAGGACACTGTCGTGCCACCCACCTGGCGGTTGGACTGGCCGGAGAACGTACCATCGGCGCGGCGGGAGATGGCAGCGCAGTACGGGTTGTTGATGCCCGAGGCACTGTCATAGCACTGATTGATGATCGTCTGAGCGGTGAGGGTGTTGATCACATCATCGATCTCGATGCTGTAGTAGTCGATCGACACCGTCAGTCCGTCGATGAAGTCCGGGGTGGCAACGAAGCCGGCAGTGAAGCTGGTGCCCCGCTCTTCTGTCAGGTTGGAGTTACCGGCGTTCACGCCCGAGATGCCGGAACCGGGAACGTTGGTCCAGGGAACCGTCTGCCCGTTGACGACTTCCGTCGTCGGCACACCGGCCGCAGCGCAGTTGGCGCGGCGGTTCGGGTTGTTGTTGATGTTGGACTGGGAGCAGGGGTCGATCAGACCGTTCAGGAAGGTCTGGGCCTCCGCCTGATAGAGATTGGTCAGCGTCGGAGCGCGGACCGACCGGGCATAGCCGACGCGAATGCGCAGATCACTGACCGGCGCGTAGACACCGCCGATGTTGTAGGCGGCGACGGTGCCCGTCTCCCCACCATAGTCGGACACGCGGCCGGAAGCTTCGATCGACATCTCCTCCGCGAAGGGGAGGTCGGCCAGGACCGGGATGCGAAGCTCGGCAAAGCCTTCCGTCACTTCCTGTGCCGGCGGATCGAACGGCGCAAAAGCGTTCAGGAAGGTGGCGCCGCTGGCGGACAGCGGGTCATAGACGGCGGAGGCTGTTTCCCGACGGAACTCACCGCCAACGGCGAAGGCCAACGGGCCCGCCGGAAGTTCGAACACGTCGGAGCTGTCACCGCTGACATACCCGCTGGCGATGAACTGCTCGGCCTTCTCATCACGGGAGGAAGTGGTGCCGAAATAATTCAGCGCTTCACGGCTGACGGCACCGTCACCGAACAGGTTGACGGGCACGCAGGCCGGATCGTCATTGGTCGTGACTGCGTCGGCATTCACACGGCAGACAATGCTGCCGTTGGCCGCGCGGACGGCGTCACGGGAATTATTGAAGCGGTTGACGATGATGTTGCCGGCCGTTTCGTAGAACGACTCCAGGCGACCGTAGTTGAGGGCGACCTCATACTTCCAGTCGTCATTGAATTCGCCGTCCACACCGGCGACAACGCGATAGGTCTCGCGCGTGTGATCCTCACCGCGGCCACCGAAATCGACGTTGAAGCGCTGGGCGGTGAAGGTCGTGGCGCCAGGGGCCAGCACAGCCTGAAGCTGGCTGCGGGCCTGGGCCGACAGGTACGGGTTGTCGATGTTGAAGGTGTTGTTGTGGAAGGTCGGCTGACCTTCCTGGTTGGCGTCGACGCGGACGTACTTCGCCTCGAAGAACGGCCGGAAGGCCGGGCTCACTTCGTAGCTCGACAGCACGTTCACCGACTTGCGCTCCAGACCCGGCTGCAGCATGCCGGTCAGACGCAGCGTGGACCCCAGACCGCCGATGGAGTTGCCCGAACCGAAAGGCCGGAAATCCGTCACGATCGGGTTCGCGATCAGGTTGCCTTCCGGCGTGAATACGAAGGTTCGGCCAAGTTCGGCACCCGTGTTGCTGCGAATACCGGCGCAGGCCACACCACGCCGGGTCAGGACTTCCTGATAGTTCGCCGCCGTCGGCGCCGGCAGAGCCGGGCAGACCGCCGTGAACAGGCCGCCTTCGGAGATGGAATTGTTGCGGATGCCGGTGAAGAACAGGTTGTCCGGGTTGCCGTTACCGGCCGCCGGCTCACCGATCGTATTCTCGACCAGATTGAACTGGTTGCGGCCACTGAAGGCGCCGGTCTGGCGATCGCGGTCGGTGAAGCTCAGGGTATGGGACTTCGCGTACTCGACGGACGCGGCCACATTGCCCTTGTCATTCGCAAAATTGTGCCCGGCGGTCACAGACGCGAAGTAAGATTCACGATCACCGCGGCCGGAGATACCGCCCTGGGCACGGGCTTCGACGCCCTCGAAATTGCGCTTGGTGACGAAGTTCACGACACCGGCGACGGCGTCGGAACCGTAAACGGCGGAGTTACCGCCCGTCACCACGTCAACCCGCTCCAGCAGGTCGGTCGGGATCGTGTTGGTGTCGACCGTGAACTGACCCGCCTGCGCCGTGATGTGGCGGCGGCCGTTGACCAGCACCAGCGTACGGGCCGCGCCCTGACCGCGAAGGTCGAGGGTGTTCAGGCCGGCGGTGCCAATGAACCGGGTGGAGTTCGCCTGGCTGAACGTGGAGCGCAGGGCAGGCAGGGAGTTCAGCGCGTCGCCCAGCGACACACTGCCCTGGATGGTCAGGTCTTCCGCCTTCAGCGACGTCACCGGAACGGCGGACAGCACGTTCGGAGAAGCGATGCGCGAGCCGGTGACAACG
>JBJOKR010000166.1:0-11052 GCA_046045995.1 Pseudomonadota bacterium
AGCATTCCATAATGGCCCGCGGCACAGCCGCATCCCAGAGGCCGGACACACGACTGCACCCGACCCCATGTCCAAAAATCGGCAAAATTCCACTTGCATCCAGGGGGGCGTCCACACACGACCTACGAAGGATCACCACCATGCCGGTTCCGCGCGTCCCCGACATCGCCACCCTGTCCGCGCGCCTTCGCACAGGGGACCTGTCCCCCACAGCCCTGATGGGGATGGTGCTGGACCGCATCGCCGCCTGGCCGGACCCTGCCGTCTGGATCACCCTGCGCGACCGGGACGATCTGCTGGCGGAAGCACGGGCCCTGGAGGCGGCGGCCCTGGAAGCGGGGGGGCCATCGCCGGACCGGCCGCTTTGGGGCATTCCCTTCGCGGTGAAGGACAACATCGATGTGGCGGGCCTGCCGACCACCGCCGCCTGCCCCGCCTTCGCCTATACGCCTGACCGGGATGCGGCGGTGGTGGCGCGGTTGCGGGCGGCGGGGGCGATCCCGGTGGGCAAGACCAACCTGGACCAGTTCGCCACCGGCCTGAACGGCACGCGCAGCCCCTATGGCGCGCCACGGTCGGTCTTCGACCCGGCCTATATCGCGGGCGGGTCCAGCTCCGGCTCCGCCGTGGCGGTGGGGGCGGGGCTGGTGCCCTTCGCCCTGGGCACCGACACGGCAGGATCGGGCCGGGTGCCCGCGGCCTTCAACAATCTGGTGGGCATCAAGCCGACCCGCGGATTGCTGCCCACCAGCGGTGTCGTGCCCGCCTGCCGCAGCCTGGATTGTGTGACCGTCCTGTCCACGACGGTGGCGGATGGCGATCTGGTCCGCCGGGTGGCGCAGGGGTCGGACCCGTCCGACCCCTTCTCCCGCCCGCCCCTGGACCGGGCCGTCACCGGCCTGCGCTTCGGCGTGCTGGACGGGGCGGAGCGGGAATTCTTCGGCGATGGGGAGGCGGCTGCCCTGTATGACGCCGCCATCGACCGGTTGGCCGCCCTGGGCGGTACGCCCGTTCCCATCGACTATTCCCCGTTCCGGGAGTGCGCCCATCTGCTGTACGCCGGGCCCTGGGTGGCGGAGCGGCTGGCGGCGGTGCAGGGATTTGCCCAGACCGCCGCCGATGCCATGGACCCGACGGTGCGGTCCATCATCCTAGGCGCCAAGGGCATGACGGCGGTGGATGCCTTCCGCGGCCAGTACGCCCTGGCCGCCTTCGTCCAGAAGGCGGCGGCGGTGTGGGAACAGGTGGACCTGCTGCTGCTGCCGACCGCCCCCACCCCCTACACCGTGGCGGAGATGCTGGCCGATCCCCTGCGACTGAACGCCAATCTGGGCCGCTACACCAATTTCGTGAACCTGATGGACCTGTCGGCGGTTGCGGTTCCGGCTGGGTTCCGAAGCGATGGATTGCCCTTCGGCGTGACCCTGATCGGGCCCGCCATGGCCGATGGCGATCTGGCCGGCATCGCCGACCGGCTGCACCGGGCGGGCGGGTTCGGCATCGGCGCCGACCGGGCCGCCCCCATCCCGGGACCGGCATTCTCCCCCCCCACCCGGGCGGGGGATATCCGGATCCTGGTGGTGGGCGCCCATCTGTCCGGCCTGCCGCTCAACCCCCAGCTCACCGGGGCGGGGGGGCGGCTGGTGGAGACGGTGCGCACGGCCGGGTGCTATCGCCTCTACGCCCTGTCCGGCACCGTGCCGCCCAAGCCGGGCCTGGTCCGCGATCCCGATGCCGCTGGTTCGGGGATAGAGGGAGAGGTGTGGAGCCTACCCGCCGACGCCTTCGGCCATTTCGTCGCGGGCATCCCCGCCCCGCTGGGCATCGGCAAGGTGGAACTGGCGGACGGGCGGATGGTTAGCGGCTTCCTGTGCGAACGCCATGCGACCGACGGCATGGCCGACATCACCCACCACGGGGGCTGGCGGCGGTTCCTGGCGGCAACAGGCGATCCCGGGCGGTAGCCGCCGGGTGCCGATGCGCATGCGGGATGAGGACAAGGCTTCAGACGGTTCAGGCGTCCTGTTCCCCCTGTCTCTTTCCACCGTCGCCTCGGCGCGAGATGTGTCAATCCGCTGGCATCCAGGGGAAAGGGGATCGGGCGTCATACCACAGGGAAATCCGGGCGGCGTTTTTCCAGGAAGGCGCGGCGGCCTTCCTGGAAGTCGGGGCCTTCCACGGCGTCCAGGAACAAGGCGGCGGATTCCGCCGTCTCCGCCACCTGTCCGGCCAGGACACGGCCGACCATCCATTTGGTGGCCCGGGCGCTCCACTGGCTGGCGGCGGTGATCTGGGCGGCATAGTCGGCGACCGCCTGGTCGAGGTCGTCGGCGGGCACCAGCCGGTCGATCAGGCCCATGGCCAGCGCTTCCGCCGGCGCGATCAGGCGGCCAGTGTAGAGCAGATCCTTCGCCCGCGACGGCCCGACCGCCTGGATCAGGCGCCTTGTGTCGCCCAGGGGATAGACCAGGCCCAGCTTGCCGGGCGTGATCCCCAGGGTCGCCCCGTCGGCGCAGAAGCGCAGGTCGCAGGCCAGCGCCAAGCCCAGACCGCCGCCGATGCAGGCACCGCGGATGGCGGCGATGGTCGGCTTGGGGAAATCCGCCAGCCCGTCCATGGCCCCGGCGATGGCGGCGGAATAGCCGGCCGTGCTGTCCCTTGTGGCATAGGCGGCCTCGAACTCCGAGATGTCGGCACCGGCGGCGAAGGCCCCGCCCGCCCCCGTCACCACCAGCACCTTCGTCACCCCGTCATCGGCCACCTGCGCCAGCAGCTCCGGCAGGCGGCGCCACATGGAAAGCGACAGGGCGTTCTTGCGCGCCGGGCGGTTCAGGACCAGACGGGTGACCGCCCCTTCCCGCAGCAGGAGGATGGGATCGTCGCCCGCGGCGGCGCTGGTCGGGTCGGTCATCATGGCAGGGGTGCCTTCAGCTTTCGGAGGCCCAGCTCGCCCCGCCCGGCCGGCGCGACGCGCGCATGTGGTACTTGAACCGGTCGGGCCGGTAATGGGCATAGATCACCTGCACGGCCCGGCCGGTGCGGTCGCGCATCACCCGCTCGATCCGCAGCAGCGGCGCCCCGGGCCCGACCTGAAGGGCCGCCCCCATGGCCGGATCGGCGGCAACGGCGGTGAACCATTGCTCCGCCTCCATCGCGGCGGCACCGGCCCGTTCCAGCAGCATCAGCATGGGCACCGACCCCATATCCTCCCGGCTGATCCGGGCGGCCACGTCCAGCGGCACATACTGGATCAGGTAGGAAAAGGGTTCGCCCTGGAGCTTGCGCAGCCGGCTGGCCCGCTGCACCAACGTGCCCGTCTCCACGTCCAGCAGGGTGGCGACGGCGGCGGTCGCGGGCACATCCTGCACGTCCAGCACCTCCACCTGGGTTTCCAGGCCGAGCGTGGTCAGGCTTTCGATCAGGTTGTCGAAGCTGCCGTTCACCACCGGCAGGCTGGCCGATGCGCTGACCACAGTGCCCCGGCCGCGGTGGCGGGTGACCAGATCGTTGGCCGCCAGTTCGTTCATCGCCCGCTTCACGGTGATGCGCGACACCTCGAACAGCTTGGCCAGTTCCTGTTCGCCGGGCAGCACGGCATTGGCCGGGAACTCCCCCGACCGGATGCGTTCGCGCAGCACCATGTAGATCTGGTGGTAGAGCGGCGTCGGCATCGTCGGGTCGAGCAGGTCCCGGGTCAGAACCGGGGCGCTGGCGGGAGCATCCATCGGGCGTGATCCGTCCATGTCCACGGAAGGGGGGGGTAGGGTGGGAAACCGCATGGGCCGGCGGAACCAGCACACGCGCGGAAAAGAAATAGTGTGGATCGCCCGCCCCGTGTAGCCGAATTCCGGGGCGGGAACCAGCGGTGTCGAGACCGTGTGCGGGCCGGCGGGGTGTCAGCCGCCGATCGGCCTTTCGTCACGGGGCGGGTAGCAGATCGGCCCCCACCACCCCGCCCGCGCGCAGCCCGGCCACGCCCGCCGCACCCCCGGCGGCACCGCCCGCCGCCAGGGCCTGGGCCAGCGAATCCTGGAAGGCGCGGATGCGGTAGGGCTGGCCCAGCAGGTAGGGGCGCACGGTCAGGGACAGGATGCGCGGGCCCGCCCGCGCCGCCTCCCCCGCCAGGAAGCGGGCGGCATCACCGATCTGGGCGACCCATTCCGCTTCTGGCCGGCGGTAGACGGACAGGATCTGCCAGTCATCCAGCTCCGGCGACAGGGGCAGGGCCGTCATCGGCCCGGCATCGGTGCGGAACGGGGTGGGCAGATCGTCATGGGCCCAGTCGGCGCACCAGCGGATCCCCGCCTCCACCAGCCGTTCCGGCGTGGCGAAACCCTGGGACCGGGCCGGCGACAGCCAGCCGACGGGCCGCGGGGCACCGGCGGCGGCGATGGCATCCAGGGTATCGGCGATGTAGCGCCGCTCCACCGCCGGGTCCAGGCTGCTGTGATGGATGGCATCGGTGTCCCAGCCATGGGCCGCCACCTCATGCCCGCCGGACAGGATGTCCGCCACCAGCCCCGGGGTGCGGGCGGCGACCGCCCCCTGCACCGCGAAGGTGGCGCGCAGGCCCAGCCGGTCCAGCACCGTCAGCATGCGGTAGATGCCGACCCGGTTGCCGTAGTCCCGGGTGGTGTAGTGGCGCAGGTCCGGATAGGGCGTCTGCATGGCCCCCGGCGCCTTGAACGGCACGCCGGACGGGTTCAGGGGGAAAAACTCCACCAGCACCGTCAGCCACACCCCCAGGTCCAGGTCCCGCGGCAGGGTGATCGGCGGGCGGGTGACGATGGGGGCGGCGGGGTAGCGGTCATGGTCCGGGCCCGGGCGGCGGTGGGGATAGACCAGGTAATCCTGCGCAAGGGGCATGGCTATCCTCCACCCTCAACCGGAAAAGCCGGTGCCCGGCCGGGCCAGGCCGCGGGCCCGGATATCAGCAAGGGCGGTGTCGTAATGCTCGGCCAGATAGACCTCCGCGATCTCCCGCGCGGTCGTCACCCAGACCTCATCCCTGTGGCCGGTGATGTAGTCCAGCGCCTCCCGGAACGGGCCGATGCGGTGGGGGTGGCCGACCAGATAGGCGTGCAGGGGGATGCACATGACGGTCCCGCTCTCCCCCCCCTCCTCCAGCAGCTGGTCGAACTGCCGTTTCAGGACATCGGCATATTCGCGCGGGCTCTGGGTGTTCACGCCATAGGCGATGACGTCATTGACCTCCAGGCTGTAGGGCATGGAGATCAGGCGGTTCGGACCCTTCACCTTCACCGGCTGGGGCTGGTCGTCCTGGAACAGGTCGCAGGTGTACCAGAATCCGTATTCGGCCAGCAGGTCCAAGGTGCGCTCGGTATGGGTCAGGGCCGGGGCCAGGTATCCCCGGATGCGCTGGCCGGTCGCCGCCTCCACGCTGCGGATCGAATCCTCGATCACCGCCCGCTCCTGCGCCTCATCCATGCCGTAGGAATAGCGGGTGTTGTAGATGCCGTGGCTGAAGAACTCCCAGTTCCGCTGGACGCAGGCGTCGATGATCTCTGGATGGTGATCCAGCATGGCGACGGACAGGCTGATGGACCCGCGCACGCCGCAATCATCCATCACCTCCATCATCCGCCAATGGCCGACCCGGTTGCCCCAGTCGCGGGCGGAATAGGGCACCACATCCGGGTGCGGCCGGGACCAGGGGGCGCGCTGGGGGTTCTTGGGCGGGTCCAGCTCATAGAACTCGATATTCGGGGCGACCCAGAAGGCCAGCTTCCTGCCCCCGGGCCAGACGATCTTCGGCCGGTCGCGGTAGGGCCAATGATCGTACAGGTTGGGATCGCGGTGCTGCATCGGCCTATCGCCCCTCCCCCCGGGCATCCACCAGCGCGTCCACCACCGCCTGGACCGGCACCACATCGGCATATTTCAGCAGCATGTCGGTCAGGTTGGCGTAGTGGAAGCTTTCATGCTTGTCGGCCACGCATTCCTCCGGAACGATGGTGCGGTAGCCGTGGGACAGGCTGTCCACCGCCGTGGCGCGGACACAGCCGGACGTGCTGCCGCCGGTGACCACCAAAGTGTCCACCCGGTGCCAGACCAGATAGCTGGCCAGGTTCGTCTCGAAAAAGGCGGACGGCATGCGCTTGTCGAAGATCAGGTCGACCGCGCAATCCACCTCCGCCCGCGGATCGAAGGCATGGCGCTCGCTTCCCGCCTTGATGTTCTGAAGGCTGTCGGGCGTGTCGGTGCGGGTACCCCAGACGCCGGCATCGCCGGCATCGGGCTTGTAGGCCACGCGGGTCCAGATCACCGGCCAGCCGCGCTGCCGGGCCAGGCGGCTGATCGTGTTGATATGGCCGATCTGGTCCGGATCGGTGACATAGGCCGTGCGCGGGAACAGGTCCGGTCGGGTATAGGCCTGCTGCACATCAATGTTGACGATGGCGATCTTCGACCCGAATCCGAACCTCGCCCGGGTCGGGTTGGCCTTCACCTCCTCGTAGATCTGCCGGGCGGTCCTGTCCTCCCGCACCATCGTCGGTTCGAACTTCATCCCCTTGTCCCCCCCGTCCACGCTTCCGGTCGGCGGGCCCGGGCGGTCCCGTGCCTTGCGGCCATGTTGATATATCTTTATACCATTTCGCAAGCCCCCCGATGGGCCATTCCCTGGGCACACAGGTCGAACCGGTGATCGCCATGACGGACAGCACCACCCAGCCCACCACCTTTCCGGCGATCCAGCGCCGGTTCGTCACCATCGCGGATGGGGCGGGGCGTCTGCGCCAGGTGCACCTGCGCATCGCGGGCCAGGGGCCGCCGATCCTGCTGCTGCACCAATCCCCCCGGGACGGGGGTGAGCTGGAACCCCTGATGGCCCGGCTGACGGGCGATGTACCAGGTGGGGCAATGGTGATCGCGCCGGATTCACCCGGCTACGGGCTGTCGGATCCGCTGCCCGCTTCACCGGCCGACCTACCCGGAACCGCCACGGACATGGATGCCTACGCCGATGGGCTGACGGCCCTGATGGATCGGCTGGGGATCGGACGGGCGGCGGTTTATGGGCTGCACACCGGTGGCTGCATCGCCCTGCGTCTGGCGGTACGGCACCCGGACCGGGTGGCCGGGCTGGTGGTGGACGGGGTTCTGCTGCTGACCGAGGGGGAGCGGGCGGATTACCTGGCCCATTACCTGCCGCCCTTCCAGCCCGTTTGGCACGGGACGCATCTGGTCTGGGCCTGGGCCCGGCTGCGGGAACAGGCGCTGTTCTTCCCCTGGTACCGGGCGGCGGGGGAGACGCGCATGGTCCGCAACCCGCCCCCGCCGGAGCGGTTGCAGATGCTGCTGCTGGAGTTGCTGCGGGCGGGGGACCATTACCGCGGGGCCTATGGTGCCGCCCTGGCCCAGGATGTGGCGGGGGATATCGGGCGACTGCGGGTTCCGGCCCAGCTCCTGTCCTCCCGGGACGATGTGCTGGTCACCCAGATCGACCGGATGCCGCCCCTGCCTCCCGATGCAAGGATGGCCGTGCCGCAGGATCGGGCGGCGGCGGCCGACCTGACCGTCGCCGGGCTGATGGCGGCGGTGCGGGACCTGCCGCCCTGGACCGGGGTCACCGGGCCCGATCCGGTTCCGGACCAGCCAGCGGACCGGCCGCTGAACCGCTTCGTCCCCACCCGCGACGGCTGGCTGCGCCTGCGCGTGACCGGTGCAGGCGGGTTCGGGGCGGGGCCAGTGGTGGTGCTGATCCCCGATGCCGATGGCGGGGCCGTGCCCCTGGACGGGACGGCGCGGGCGCTGGCGGCCGGCGGTGCCACCGTCATCGTCCCGGATCCTCCCGGATCGGGGGAAAGCACGGCCCCGCCCCCGGCGGTGACGGACGGCCCGCCCGACCGGCTGCTGTCCTGGCAGGGGGAGCGGATCGCCGACGCCCTGGCCGCCCTGGCCGCGGAGCGTGGGGGCGGGAGGCCGGGGCCCATCCTTTTGCTGGCGCGGGGACATGCCGCCGCCCTGGCCCTGGCGGTGGCAGCCGCATCGGCCGCGGCGGGGCGGGTGGCGGCGACGGTGCTGTGGGACCCGCCGGTGGCGGATGCAGCGGGGCGGGAGGAGCGGGCGGCGCACCATGCCCCCGACCTGACACCCGATCCCCAGGGGGCGCATTTGCTGCGGGCCTGGCACCGGCTGCGGAATGACGGGCTGTTCGATCCCTGGTACCGGGAAACGGCCGGCACGGTGGTCGCCCACCCCGACCGGCTGGCGCCGGACAGGCTTCAGGACCGGCTGATCCCCCTGCTGGCCGGGGCGCCCAGCCATCGGGCCCGCGTGCGGGCGGAAAGCCTGGCCCCCCTGGCGACGGCGATCCAGGCAGCCCCCGGCCCCGTGCTGATAGCCCTGACCGGAAGCACCCCGGCCGGCGGGGAGCGGGCGGACGATGCGGGGCCGCCGGGGCCGAGCCATCCCCTGGCCGCCGCCACCGGCTGCCCCGTTCTGATCCTGCCGCCGGAAATGGCGTCCTGCCCGGTGCTGCTGGCCCAGGCGTTGGGCATTCCGACCGAAACGCCGGGGGAATTCCCGGTCGCCTAGAGGCAGGGGGACGACAGGGTCGGTCGCCCGGTGAGGCCCCGGCGGGTATTTCGTTTCCGTGGTGACGTTTTCCGATTGCCGCCCGTCCGGCGGGAATGGCATAAATGATCTAACATTATACCATTTCGGACAGGGGATCGTCATGACGGCAGCCGCGACCGCCGCGGGTGGTGAGTTCAAGCGGGGTTGGCCCGTCGTGCTGGCCGCCGCGGTCGGCATCGGCACGGGACTTTCCCCCATTCCGTTCTACACGATCGGCGTCTTCGTCGGCCCCCTGGCCCAGGAATTCGGCTGGACCGTCGGCCAGATCATGTTCGCCCTGCTGATCATGACTTTCGGTGCGGTGATCATGGGCCCGGTGATCGGTGCCCTGTCGGACCGGTTCGGGGTGCGCAAGGTGGCGCTCACCTCTGTCGTGCTGTTCGCGGGCTCGCTGCTGCTGTTCGCGGCGGGTACCGGATCGATCTACCTGTTCTGGTTCAACTGGGGCCTGATGGCGGTGGTCGGGGCGGGTACGCTGCCCATCACCTGGACCCGGGCGGTGAACAACTGGTTCAATGAGAACCGGGGCCTGGCCCTGGGCCTGTCCCTGCTGGGGACCGGCCTGTTCGGCAGCTTCGCCAAGCTGTACGCCAATTACCTGATCGGGGAGGTGGGCTGGCGCGGCGCCTATGTGGGTCTGGCCCTTCTGCCCCTTCTCCTCTCCCTTCCCATCGCCTGGTACTGCTTCCGCGAAACCCCGGGTGAGGGGGAGCGGGGCACCGCCGCCCAGCAGGAAGCCGCACGGATGGCGGCGCGGCGGGGGCTGACCCTGCGCCAGGCGGCCAAGGGCTATCACTTCTGGATCCTGGGCCTGGCCTTCATCCCCATCAGCTTCGCCGTGGGCGGGCCGATCCCGAATTTGGAAAAGCTGATGGCATCCAAGGGGTTCGACAAGGATGCGGCGGTCCAGCTTGCCAGCCTGATCGGGCCCGCGGTGATCGCGGGGCGCCTGATCGGCGGCTGGCTGATCGACCGGCTGTGGGCGCCGGGGGTCAGCTTCGTGCTGCTGTCGTCGCCAGCGATCGCGCTGTGGCTGCTGACGGGTGATGTCTCCTGGACCATGGCGGCGGTCTGCATCGCCATGATCGGCTTCGCCGCCGGGGTTGAATACGATGTGATGGCGTTCCTGGTCAGCCGCTATTTCGGGCTGCGTGCCTATGGCGCCATCTACGGCTCCATGTACGGGTTCTTCGCCCTGGGTGCGGGGTTCGGGCCTGTCCTGTTCGGGCGTTCCTTCGATGCGACCGGCAGTTATGACAGCATCCTGCTGACATCGGCCGGTGTCCTGGTGGTATCGGCGGCATCGCTGCTGTTGCTGGGCCGCTACCCCGACCCCGCAAGCTTTCCCGTGGCGGAGGATCAGGCGGGCGCACCGGCCTCGGCCCCTGTGTCAGCGCCAAGCGGTACATCCTGACGGGGGGGAGACCGACCATGCCCGCCTACATGATCGTCGCCGCCAAGCTGCACGACCGTGACGCCTTCATCGCCGGATACGGCAAAGCGGCGGCGGAACTGGTTCCCCGGTTCGGCGGCCGCTATGTCTTCCGCGGGCGCGGGGCGACCCTGCTGGAGGGGCCCTGGGGGGCCGAGGCATCCGTCCTGATTTCCGAATGGCCGGACATGGCGGCGGTGCACCGGTTCTGGGCCTCCCCGGAATACGCGGAGGTCAAGAAATTGCGGGAGGGGCTGGCCGACGTGCAGGTCCTGGCCCTGGAGGGGCAGTTCAGCCTTCCACCGGACGCCTAGAATGATATAAGGATATATCATTATATCCTATGGCCGACGGAGAGCGGCCATCACCCAGGGAGTGTGAGGACCATGGCCGATACGATCAAGACCGGGATGCCCCTGCTGGCCCGCCACGCCGGGGAGTGGGAGGGGGTCTATACCCATGTGGATACGGACAATGTCGTGATCGACCGGCACCGGTCCCACCTGACCTGCACCTTCCCGGAGGACGGGCCCTACGCCTATATGCAGGTGAACCGCTACGCCTGGGACGATGGCCGGACGGAGGTGAATGAGTTTCCGGCCACCTACCGCGATGGCCGCATCTGGTGGGACACGCCGCGCATCACCGGCTACGCCTGGGAGGTGGACCCCCGCACCATCTGCCTGTACTGGCAGCGCAAGGACATGGAGGGCTGGTACCTGTATGAAATGATCCAGCTCTCCGCCTGCGGCACAAAGCGCGGCCGGACTTGGCACTGGTTCGAGAATGATGAACTGGTCCGCCGCACCTGCATCAAGGAAACGCGGATCGCGTGAGGGATGACGACCCCTGGGGAAGACCGGTAGGTCGGTGCGAGCGCCAGCGAGGGCCGACACCCCAAGGGCACCGTACCGCGAAGACCTGTCACCCCTCGGGCCTTCGGCCCTCGCAGTGACCTTGTCTCTTGGGATGAGGCTATACTGGGCTTTGTCGAGGGTTGAGGCGGGGGGCTAGCCCCC
>JBJOKR010000167.1:0-10963 GCA_046045995.1 Pseudomonadota bacterium
GATGTTGGTGGTCAGCGCGTCATCGGGCCCGATCACGGTCAGGGGCTTGGTGCCGCCGTCTGCGGCGATGGTCTCCACCGCCATGCCGCCGTCGGGCTGGGGCTTCATCGCCAGCCGCAGGACCAGGTCGTGGTCCGCCTCGAACCCGGCATAGCCGTCATTCTGGCGGACCAGGGTCAGTTCGCCCGTCTTCAGGTTCAGGCGGTGGACATCGTGCCAGCGGGGATCGCGGTTGTTCAGGCCGACCAGGATCTCATCGGGTTTGGCCGGGCTGACGCCGACAACCTGCACCCGGGTCTTCTCGAAGGGCGTGTAGCTGCGGGTCTTACCCTCGGTCAGGTCCACGCCGTAGAGCAGGAAATCCTCCGTCCCCCCCTTGTCCTGGATGTACAGGACCTGGTTGCTGTCCGGCGCCCAGAAATAGGACCGGATGGGGCGGACCTTCTCCTCCGTGATGGGTTTCGCCTCCTCCATCTGGCCCATGGGGGCGACCCAGACATTCATCACCCCGTCGCGCGGGGCCAGGAAGGCCAGCATCTTGCCGTCCGGGCTCACCTGCGCGCTGGTGCGGCTGGGGTTGCCGAACAGGTCCCGGCGCGGGATCAGGGCAGCCCCGCCCGTATTACCGCCGCCCGCCTGGGCCGTGGTTTGGGCTCCGGCCTGGGTCGCGGACTGGGCGGCCGCGGCCGCGGCCGGCAAACCGGTCAGGGCGGCGGCCGTGATGGCGGCCGTGGTCATGGCGATGGCGGCGGCGTTCCGCCCCTGTGTTCCGACAGACGTCAAGGTCATCCTCCCGTTGGGCGGGACGGGACAGGGGCACCCCCCCGGATCATGGTGGTCCGGCCGGGCGGCTTTCTCCCGTCACACGGTTCTGCTCCCGTCACGCGGTTATGCGACCCCCCTTCCGGCATGAACCGGGGCGGGCCTTGTCCTGACAGGCACCCTGGGGGTGGCCGGGGGCTTGGGGCGGCAGTATACCCAACCCCCGCAAGAGCGACAGTGCCAATCACACAGGCCCGGCCGGGGCCGGGCGGGCGGCCTATGCGTCGTGCTCCGGCTCCACCACCCGGGACAGGGCAGTCGCCGACAAGGCTTGGCCGCTGACGGGGAGTGTGGTGCCCTATACCCGCACCCCGGCCATCTATCCCGCGCCACGGAATGCTGCTTCCATGTCAACCCGCCAAGCGCAGGATCCTGCGCGTACCCTGATCACGCCCGCCCAATGCCGGGCCGCCCGCGCCTTCCTGAACTGGACCCAGAAGGATCTGGCGGAGCGCAGCGGCGTGAATGAGCGCAGCATCGCCAATTTCGAAACCGAACAGGCCGTCCCCTTCGGCAAGACCATGACAGCCCTGCACGATTGCTTCACCGCGGCGGGGGTGGAGTTCGACAGCGATGCCCAGCGTCAGGTGGTCAGCCTGCGCCATCCCGACACCACGGCCCCCTCACCCGCCCCAGTCGATCCGGGGGAGGCGGGTGATGGGGGCGGGACCTAGGCTCAGGCGGCTGTCCTGGATGGTGATGGGCAGGAAGTGGCGGGGGTGACCGATCAGCGGTCGGCCATACCGGCCTTGCCTGCCACTTCCATGCCGTCGAAGGAAAAGGCCTTCCGGCGGTTTTCCGGGCTGAGCCCGGACAAAAAGCCATGGTAGTCGCGGGCGCGGCTGACGGCGGCGTCCACGTTCAACGATTCATGCGGGGAGGCCGGTTCCTGAGTGCGACCGGGCACCACCCCTTTGATTGTATGGGCGACGGCCATGGTCACCTCCTCAAATCGATCGAACGCAATATGGCGCGGAACTCCTGGCATTGACAAGTCGGAATCCCATGCTCTGGTAGCGGGACATGGGCCCATCCAGCGGTTTGACAAGCCTCAATTCGCGGCACCCCAGGGCATAACCATACGATGCAGCACTTTCCAGAATGATCGGGAGGACTTGCCCGGACAGAGGATGATTTGGAACCGGGCTGCCCTGCAACAGATAAACTGACATGTTGTTCCGCGCGTCTGACGGCTTGCCCAGGGCCATTCCGCAGAGATGGTTGTCGCTCCAGATCGCGACCTCGAAACAGTCGACATGCCTCCGCCAGGCGCGTACCTCCCGGCTCCAGTCCCAGTCCGACCACGCGCGATCCGGCGGGGTGCATGGAAGCCATTCCCTGCGCCAGCAAGACAGGGCGGCGTCATCGATATCCCGTATGTCGGTCAAAAGGCCGGGGTAGTAGGGGGCAATGCGCTCCAGCACACTCTGATAGGCGCCCTCACGAACCATCGCGTACTTGCGACGGTACCGCGCGGTTTCGGAAAACAGAGCCATAAGGCTCCCAAGCATCGTGGGACCGCCCAACATATTGGTATTGGTGCCGCTGACACACGCCAGATGTGCCGACGACGGAAGATTGCTTATATGTCTGTTTCGCTACAAATCCAAGTTTCATTCCGCTGTCGCTACCCGCAGCCATTGATCCCAGGCCCGCCAAGGCGACCTCACCCGCCCCCCCTCACCCGCCCCAGTCGATCCGGGGGAGGCGGGTGATGGGGGCGGGGCCTAGGTTTAGGCGGCTGTCCTGGATGGTGATGGGCAGGGCGGCGCGGCGCACGCCGTCTTCCCGCGGTTGGGACAGCAGGGTGACCACGGGGCGGAGCTGGTCGGCCAGTTGCGGGCGGATCAGGCCCATGGCTGCCAGGGCGTCCAGCAGAGGCTGGATGCCGCCGGCCTGGATCGTCCCGGCCAGCTGGGGCTGAAGGGCGGAATCCAGGGCCATCGTGCCCTCCCCCCGCAGGGAGACCTGGCCCCAGTCCAGGGCAAGGCCGGTCAGTTCCAGCGTGCCCCCCGCCTCGCTCCACGCCCGCAGGTCGGGCGGGGTCAGGGTAGGCAGGGCGCCCTTCACCGTGCCGGTCAGGGCCAGCTGCGCGATGGTCGGGCCCAGCACGTCGCCCAGCGGCGGGTCCGGCGCGCGCTGCAGGGTCAGGCCGCTGATCGCCACCCCGGCCGTGCCCAGGGGATCGGTATGGGCGGCGGGGGGGGCGGCCGGGCGGGTCAGCAGGAATTGCACCGTCTGCGCCGTCAACTCCTCCGCATTGCCGGGGGGGCCGGCGCGCACGGTCTGGAAGGCCACCTGCCCGGCGCGCAGACCGCCGGCGTCCAGCCGCACCTCCCCCGTCGCGGTGGCGGCGGTGTAGATCCGGCCGATGGCGGGCACGGTCAGGCTGGGCTTCTCCACCGCCGTGATCCGCACCGTCCACGGGTTCCAGGCATCGGCGGCGGCGGAAACCCGTGCCGCGGTCGCCACAACCGGGCCAGCCGTGCCCCCGCCGGGTGCCTGCCAGTCCAGGTCGCGCAGCTCCGCCGCCAGTTCCAGGGGGAAACCGGCGATGGCCAGATCCGCCCAGGAAACCACGGCCCCTTGCGCCCGCTGGTCCGCCGCCCAGGCCTCCACCCCCTGGCGCAGCGCCCAGGCGGCGGAGGCCCACCAGGCCGTATAGGCCAGCAGGAACAGCAGGATCAGGGCGGCGATCAGGGCAGGGGGACGCAGGTGCATCGGGCGCAGGCGCATGGGGCGGGGGCTTCGACGGTGGGGGGGCCGGGATTATTCGCCGGGATCACTCATACACGGCGTACAGCTTCTTCGCCGGTTCCACCACCTCCCAGGTGCCGACGAAGCCGGCGGGCATGACGAAGGCATCGCCGGCGGTGAAGCGGCGGGCCGTGCCGTCGGCGGCGGTCACCACCACCACGCCCTCCAGCAGGTGGCAGAACTCATTCTCCGTGAAGCTGACCCGCCAGGTCCCCACCTGCCCGGTCCAGACCCCGCAATTGAACCGCCCGTCGGCGCTGGAAAAGCCGTTGGCCACCGTCTGCACCGGGTCCCCGGCCAGGATCTTGGCCGCATCCGGGCGGTAGCTGTCGGCGGGGGGCGGGGTGTCGGAAAGGTTGATGACCATGACCATGGCGGGGCATCCCTGTCGATTGACGATCCCCCATGGTAGGCGCCCCCGCTGATATGGGGAAGGGGGCGGGGAAGGTGCGGCGGGTCACCGGCCTTTGCGCTCGCCCGATCCTGGCCGTATCCTTCTTTGCGTGCCCCATCGCGGAGCGGAGAGTGCGTGCCATGCCCCTGAGCTGCCAGCGTGAGCTGTTCGATGTGCCTGCCGGGATCGCCTATCTGAACACCGCCTACATGGGCCCGCTGCTGCACATGGCCCGGGTGGCGGGGGAGGCGGCGGTGGCGCGGCGGGCGCGGCCCTGGACAGTCCCGGCGGAGGAGTTCTTCGGCCCGCCGGAGCTGCTGCGCGGTCTGTTCGCCCGGCTGGTCGGGGCGACGGCGGATGACATCGCCCTTGTCCCCTCCGTCTCCTACGGGATGGAGCTGGCGGCGCGGACCCTGCCGCTGGCGGCGGGGGAGGCGGTGCTGGTCCTGGCGGAGGAGTTCCCCAGCCCCTATTACGCCTTCGAACGGAAGGCCCGGGCCGTGGGGGCGAGCCTGCGGGTGGTGCCGCGGCCCACCGGCGGGGATGGAGCCGGGGTGACGGACTGGACGGAGGCGGTGCTGGCGGCGCTTACCCCGCCGGTGCGCATCGCCGCCCTGCCCGCCTGCCACTGGACCGACGGGGCCCGGCTGGACCTGGTCCGCATCGCCGCGGCGGCGAAGGCCCGGGGCATCCATCTCGCCCTGGACCTCAGCCAGTCACTGGGGGCCGTGCCCTTCGACCTGGCGGCGGTGGACCCGGATTTTGTCGCCTGCGTCGGCTACAAATGGCTGATGGGTCCCTATGGCCTCTCCTACCTGTATGTCGCCCCCCGCCACCAGGGGGCGGAGCCGGTGGAGATCGGCTGGTGCAACAAGGAAGGGGCGGAGGATTTCCGCCGCCTGGTCGATTATACCGATCGCTACCAGCCGGGCGCCCGCCGGTTCGACATGGGGCAGCGGGCCCTGTTCACCCTGGTGCCCATGGCCAGCGCCGCCCTGCGCCAGATCGCGGACTGGACCCCCGCCGCCATCGCCGACACCCTGTCCCGCTGCCATGCCGGGATGGCGGAGGGGTTGTCGGCCGCAGGCCTGACCCCGCTGCCGGCCGCCTGGCGCAGCCCGCACATGCAGGGGCTGGCCCTGCCCGACCATGCCCCGGCCGATCTGGGCCGAAGGCTGGCGGCGGAGAACATCTTCGTCTCCTTCCGCGGCCGCTCCCTGCGCATCGCGCCCCACCTGCACGTGACGGAGGAGGAAACAGCCCGCTTCACGGCGGCCCTGGCCCGGCACCTGGGGTGACGGACGGCGGCGGCGGTGGGGGGCGGGGCTGACCGGTGGGTGGTTCAGGTCACCACGGGGGCACGGGGGGCACGGGGTTTCACGGGGGTTCCGGTGCCTATGGTGGGGCCGGTTTTCAACACGGCGTTGGGGCGGTTGGGCGGTCAGGGCGGGGGTTCCACGGTTTCCAATCAGCGCCGCAGGCAACGGGAATGACTGCGCTTCGCGCGGGGTTGGACACCAAGGTCACCAAGAACACCAAGGGCGCTGTCGGCCACCACCGTCAAACCCTGTGAAACCCCGTGTTCCCCGTGCCCCCGTGGTTAAAAAGCAAGTCAGAACAAGGGGATGGCAATCATAGCAGCACCGCCCCCACCGTGGGCCGCTTGGTGATCTTGGTGCCCTTGGTGTCCAAACCCCCAACGCCCCAAACGCCCGAAAAACCGGACCTCAGTCCTTCCACCGCCGGTGCTGCCACATCCATTGGCCGGGCTCGTCGCGGATCCAGGATTCAAGCAGGGTGTGGGCGATGCCCATGGCGGTGGCGACACCGTCGGGCCCCTGGTCCAGGCCGGTCAGGTCCAGGGGGGGAAAGGCCTCCACCCGGAAGCGGGCGGTCAAGCGGCCTTTGGCATCGCGCAGGCGGGTGACCCGGATCGGCACCACGGGGGCGTCGAATTTCAGGGCCAGGTCGGCCATCACTGTACCCGTCATGGCCGGGCGGCCCAGGAAGGGCAGCTCTATCCCTTCGTTCAGTTTCTGGTCGATCAGCAGCCCGGCATGCCCGCCCGCGCGCAGGGCGGTGATCAGGCCGCGCGCCGCCTGCCGCCCCTTGGGCACCATGGACCCACCCAGGGCCGCCCGCGCCGCCGCCAGCCGCCGGGCCACATGGGGGTTGTTCGGCTCCCGGTAGACGAAGGTCAGGGGCAGGCCGTGCACGGCGCAGGCGATACCGGCCAGTTCCCAGTTGGCGAAATGGCCGGTGATGGTCACGCCCGGCCGCCCATCCGCCGCCAGGGCCGCCACATGCTCGGCACCGGTCATGGTCACCCGTGCCGCCCACCCCGCCCGCAGGCTGTCCAGGTGGACATATTCGGCCAGGGTGCGCCCCAGATTCTCCCACGAATCGGCCAGGACCCGGCGCGCCTCCCCCTCCGTCAGGGGGGGCAGGGCCAGGCGGATGCGCTCCAGCGTCTTGCGGCTGCTGCCCAGGCGGGGGCCCACCCATCGGGCCAGCCGGCCGCCCAGGGCGCTGGCCGTGTCCAGCGGCAGGCGGCGGAACAGCCCGGTCAGAAGGATCACGGCCACCGCTTCCAGCCGGTAGCCGATCAGCCGGTCGAAGCGGCGGCGGGCGGGGCTATGCTTGGCCATGATCGGGGTCGGGGTCGGGGAAGTGCGGGTCCAGAAGGCGGTCCAGGCGGGCGGGATCGTCCCAGGCCAGGCGCACGGTCAGCACCGCCACCCGGTCCCGCACCCCCGGCGGCAGGCGAACCGCATCCTTGGCCGTGGTCACGGGCATGGCGCCCAGGGCCGCGGCCCGGGTCAGGATGCGGTCGATCTCCGCCCCCGTATAGGGGTGGTGGTCGGGAAAGGGAACCGTCGCCGCCACATGCCCGCCCCCCGCGGCGCAGACGGCCCGACAGGTCTCGAAGAACTTCTCCGGCCGCCCGATTCCGGCAAAGGCCAGGACCCGCCGCCCGGCCAGGGCCGCCGCCGCCGCCGGATCGGGCACCAGCCGGGCGCGCAGCAGGGGCAGGCGGGCACCGATCAGGGCGGCCACCCCGGCCCGATCCTCCCCCATCAGCACGACGGCATCCGCCCGGGCCAGACCGTCCGCCACCGGCTCGCGCAGGGGGCCTGCGGGCATGACCCTACCATTGCCGAAGCCGACCGTCCCATCCACCACCAGCAGGGACAGCTGCTTCACCAAGGCCGGGTTCTGGAAGCCATCGTCCAGGATCACCACCCCGGCCCCCGCCGCCACCGCGGCCAATGCCCCGGCGGCACGGTCCCGGGCGATCCAGGCCGTGGTCCCGCCCAGCGCCAGCAGCAGCGGTTCATCCCCCACATCACCGGCCCCGTGCCGGGCCGGATCCACCGCCAGGGGCCCCGGCAGGGTGCCGCCATGCCCGCGGCTCAGCGTCACCACGGCAATGCCGCGCGCGCCCAGCCTTGCGGCCAGATCGGCCACCACCGGCGTCTTGCCCGCCCCCCCGGCCACCAGATTGCCGACACAGACCACCGGCACCGGCAGGTCCAGCCCCGGGCGGCGCAGCCGGTTCCGGGTCACCGCCGTCCACAATCCGGCCACCGGTGCCAGCAGGGCCGATGCCAGGCCCGGCGGCCGGGTCCAGAATCCGGGCGCCCTCACCCCGCATCCCCCGGGATCAGCCCGGCTCGGGCCAGCAGCGGCGACAGGGCATCCATCACCCGGTCCACCGCCGCGGCATTGGCCACCGCCACAGCCTTCGCCGCGGCGGCCAGGGCGGAACGCCGGTCCGGATCGGTCAGCAGGGCGCGCACGGCATCCGCCAGGGCGGGCCCGTCCGCCACGGCGATGGTGCCGCCCGCCGCCGCCAGCTCCGCCGTCACCTCCGCGAAATTCTCCATCCGCGGGCCATGGATCACGGCCGTGCCCAGAAGGGCGGGCTCGATCGGGTTGTGGCCGCCGATAGCGACGAAGCTGCCCCCCAGCACCGCCACCGGGGCCAGGCGGTAGAACAGCCCCAGCTCCCCCAGGGTATCGGCCAGGTAGACATCGGTGGCGGGGCCCGGCACCTCCCCCCCGCTGCGGCGGGCGACATTCAGGCCGCGCTCGCGCAGCAGGGCCGCCACCTCCTCCCCCCGGGCGGGGTGGCGGGGGACCAGGATGGTCAGCAGGCCGGGCAGGCCGATGCGGGCATGCGCCTCTGCCGCCACCTCCTCCTCCCCCGGGTGGGTGCTGGCGAAGACATAGGCCGGGCGCCGGTCGATGGCCGCACCCAGGGCGACCAGATCCGCCGCCGCCGCGGGCAAGGGATCGGCGCTGTACTTCAGATTGCCCACGGCACGCACATCGCCCAGGCCCAGGGCGCGCAGGCGAAGCGCCGTCTCCTCCGACTGGGCCAGCGCGATGGTGAAGGCGGACAAAAGCCGGGCAGCCGCCCCCGGCACCCGCCGCCAGGACCGGAAGCTGCGTTCACTCAGGCGCGCATTCACCAGGGCGCAAGCGATGCCCCGGTCCCGCACCGCCCCCAGCAGGTTGGGCCAGAATTCCGATTCCACCCACAGCACCAGATCGGGCCGCCAATGGTCCAGGAAGTGGCCCACCGCCCCCGGCAGGTCCACCGGTACGAACTGGTGGAACGCCCCCGGCGGCAGCCGCTTTTCCATCAGTGCCGCAGAGGTGACAGTGCCTGTGGTCACCATGACCCGAACGCCCTGCCCCAGGCGCAGAAGCCGTTCCACCAGGGGTAGCGCGGCCAGGCTTTCGCCCACGCTGGCCGCGTGCAGCCAGACCAGCGGCCCGTCCGGCCGGGGCAGGGCGGGGCGGCCCAGCCGTTCATGGCGGCGGGCCGGATCCTCCTTCCCCCGGGCGGCGCGGCGGTCCAGCAGGCGGATCACCGCCGGGCGCGCAAGGTGGGTCAGGCCGCGGTACAGGGTTTCCAGCATGGGGCGGTTCGGGCGGAGTGTCTCGGGCTGGTCAAAAGCGGGCGGACCCTACCATGCTGCCGGGACCGGCACCAAAAAAGTTCCGGTCGCCTGTCGATTCCGCCAGACTTGCTCCGTCAGGGGATCAGGACGGCAGTTCCGCCGCCTGAACCGAAGGAGCATCACCATGGCAAAGTTCATCCTGATCCTGCGGGAGGATCCGACCGTCTTCTCCCGGATGTCCCCCGCCGATCTTCAGGCCGCGATCCAGGAATACGGGGCCTGGGCAGCGAAGATCGGGAGTGAGGGCCGGCTTCTGGGCGGGCACAAGCTGGCGAATGACGGCGGGCGGCGCCTGAGCGCGGCCGGCGGCACCGTAACCGTCACCGACGGTCCCTATGCGGAGGCGAAGGACGTGATCGGTGGGTTCTTCCTGATCGGTGCCGCCGATTATGACGATGCCCAGGCCCTGGCCGCCCAGTGCCCGCACCTGAAATACGGCGGTGAGGTCGAGGTACGGCAGATCGATGGGATGGACTGACGCCCCTGGCGCCGGACCGGCCAAGGGGTCGGGCGACGGCCCCGTCGGGCGCCTGGTGGCGGACCTGTTCCGCAGTCAGGCGGGCCTGCTGACCGGTCGCCTTGCCCGGCTGTTCGGCCCCGGCGGCCTGACCGATGCGGAGGAGGTGGTGCAGGAAACCCTGCTGGCGGCTCTGCACCACTGGCCCTATCGCGGGATCCCGGAGGAGCCGGCGGCCTGGCTGTGGCAGGTGGCGCGCAACCGGGCGCTGGACCGGCTGCGCCACCGCCGTGTATCAGCGCCCGTGCCGGTGGAGGCGGTGGCGGATCTGCTGCCCGCCGCCCCGGCCGATCCCCCCGCCTTCCGGGCGGAGCTGGAGGATGACCGGCTGGCCCTGGTCTTCGCCTGCTGCCACCCGCTGCTGTCGCCCGATGCGCGGGTGGCCCTGACCCTGAAGACCGTCTGCGGCCTGTCCACGGGGGAGATCGCGCGGGCCTTCCTGGTGGGGGAGCCGACCCTGGCCCAGCGGCTGGTCCGCGCCAAATCCCGCCTGGCGGAGGCGGGGGTGCCCTTCGCCATCCCGGACCCGGCGGAGATGGCGCAGCGCCTGGCTTCGGTGCTGGAGACCATCTATCTGCTGTTCAATGAGGGGTATGAGGCGACGGCGGGCGACAGCCTGATCCGCGCCGATATCGCGGCGGAAGCCTTGCGCCTGGCCGGGCTTCTGGCCGCCCATCCCGTCGCCGGGCGGCCGGAGGCGGCGGCCCTGGCGGCCTTGCTCTGCCTTCAGGCGGCCCGCCTGCCCGCCCGGGCGGACGCGACGGGGCTGCCCGTGCTGCTACCGGACCAGGACCGCGGCCTGTGGGACCAGCGGCTGCTGGCCCATGGTTTCAGCCACCTGCGCCGTTCCTTACGCGGCGGGGTGGAGACGCGCTGGCACCTGGAAGCGGCCATCGCCTCGGTCCATGCGGCGGCGTCGGGCTGGGCCAGGACCGACTGGCCCCGGCTGGTCACGCTCTATGACCGGCTGCTGGCCCTGCACCCCAGCCCGGTGGTGGCCCTGAACCGGGCCATCGCCCTGGCCGAAGCGGGGGAGACGCCGGAAGCAGGGGCGGAGGCGGCGCTGGCCGTGCTGATCCCCCTGGCCGATGCCCCCACCCTGCGCCGCTATCCCCATTACCACGCCGCGGTGGCGGAGATGCAGCGCCGCGCCGGCCGCCCGGAGGCTTCGGCCGCGGCCCTGGGCCGGGCCCTGGCCCTTGACCTGTCCTCCCCGGCCCGCCGCCTGCTCCAGGCCCGGCTGGATGCCTTGCGGGGGTGAGCCGGGGGTGGGGGCTCACCCCCCTATTGTCACCATCGGCCCGCCGGCTGCGGCCGCGTCGGCAGGGTCGTGGGTGACCAGCAGGGTCGGCAGGCGGCGGGCGCGCACCTGGTCGATGACGAATCGGCGGAACCGGTCGCGCAGGCCCGTGTCCAGCTTGCCGAAGGGTTCATCCAGCAGCAGGGCCTTCGGCTCCGCCAGCAGGGCGCGCAGCAGGGCCACCCGCGCCCGCTGCCCGCCGG
>JBJOKR010000168.1:0-10668 GCA_046045995.1 Pseudomonadota bacterium
CCGCCGCCGCTGGCCGCATGCGCCACACGGCGGAGAACCTGACCGGCGTGGCCGAACAGACCAACCGCCAGTCCCATGCCGTGGCCAGCAGTGCCGAGCAGGCGGCCGAAAATGTGAACACCGTGGCCGCCGCGGCCGAACAGCTTTCCGCCTCCATCCAGGAGATCTCCCGGCGCGTCTCCGAAAGCTCCCGCATCGCGACGGAAGCGGTGGAGGAGGCGGAGCGGTCCAACGCCACGGTCAGCGGTCTGGTCGATGCCGCCAGCCGGATCGGGGAAGTGATCAAGCTGATCAACGACATCGCCAGCCAGACCAACCTTCTGGCCCTGAATGCCACGATCGAGGCGGCGCGGGCCGGGGAAGCGGGCAAGGGCTTCGCCGTCGTCGCGTCGGAAGTGAAGAACCTCGCCACCCAGACGGCCAAGGCGACGGAGGAGATCGGCAGCCAGATCGCGGAGATGCAGGCAGCCGCCGGCAATGCCGCCAGCGCCATCCACGGGGTGGGCGGCACCATCGGCCGCATCAGCGAGATCGTCACCACCATCGCCGCCGCGGTGGAGGAACAGGGTGCCGCCACCAGCGAAATCGCCAATTCCGTCGCCCAGGCCGCCGCCGGCACGAATGAGGTCAGCTCCACCATCGGCGACGTCACCCGCGCCGCGGGGGAAACCGGCACCATGGCCGGCGACGTGCTGACCGCCGCCAACGATCTGGTCGGGGAGGCCGACGTTCTGCGCCGTGAAGTGGAAGACTTCGTCGCCCGCGTCCGCGCAGGCTGACCAGGGGCCCCCCTTCCGCCTGTCCGTTTACCTGAAGCGGTTGCCTTGGGGCCCGGCTGGGCTATGGTGGCGCCCCTTCCCTTGTCAGCCGAGCCCGGGTCGAGCCGATGCGTGAGCTTCTTGTCTACAGCCTGCACAATGTCCTGAGCTATCTGACCTATGCCGGATCGCTGGCCCTGCTTCTGGCGGTCAGCCTGGCGATCTTCCTGTGGATCACCCCGTTCAAGGAGATCCGGCTGATCCGGGAGGGCAACAACGCCGCGGCCATCAGCTTCGCCGGGGTTCTGGTTGGTTTCGCCCTGCCCCTGCACGCGGTGGCCAGCAGTGCCGGCACCTTTTATGACATGCTGATCTGGGCGGTGACGGTGTTGCTGGGCCAGTTGCTGGGGCTGCTGGTGGCGTGGCGCATCGTCGGCAACCTACGCAGTGGGATCGAGGCCGACCGGGTTTCCTACGGCATCCTGCTGGGCGGCATCGCCATCGCCATCGGCCTGATCAACAGCGCCAGCCTGGGCGGATACTGACCGGTAATCCTGCGCGGTCCGCCCTTGCCATCCCGTTCCCATTATGTTCCAAGATGCGGCCATGGAACGGATTTTCCTGAACGGCGCCGATCTGGTGGCGGATGCCAGCGGGGCGCTGCTGTGGCCGGCGCGGGGCTGGCTGGTGGTGGCCGATCTGCACCTGGAAAAGGGATCGGGCCTGGCCGCCCGCGGGGCCCTGCTGCCCCCTTATGACACCGGCGCCACCCTGACCCGGCTGGAGGAAGTGTGCCGACGCCTGCGCCCCTCCCGCGTTGTCTGCCTGGGCGACAGCTTCCATGACCGGGGTGCCGCCGACCGGGTGGGGGCGGCGGACGGGCGGCGCCTGGGCAACCTGATCGCGGCCCATGACTGGCTGTGGATCGCCGGCAACCACGACCCCGCCCCGCCCGAGTCCTGGGGCGGCGCTGTGGCGGCGGAGGTGGTGGAGGGGCCCCTGGTCTTCCGGCATGAGGCCATGCCCGGCCCCGTGGCGGGGGAAGTGAGCGGCCATTACCACCCCAAGGCCAGCGTCGCCACCCGGGCCCGCCGGGTAACCGCCCGCTGCTTCGTCGCCGATTCCCGCCGCCTGATCCTACCCGCCTTCGGCGCCTATGCCGGCGGGCTGAACGTGCTGGACCCGGCGATTTCGGGCCTGTTCGGGGCGGAGATGGCGGCTTGGCTGCTGGGCCAGGACAAGGTCTGGTGCTTCCCCGCCGCCCGCCTGTCGGCACCGCAGGGCAGCCCCGTAGGTCGGATTAGCGAAGCGTAATCCGACGCATCAACGGTACCGAACGCGCGCGAAGGCCTGTCACCCCCCCTCGCAGTGACCTGCGTGACACCGCAGAGCAGGTCTGGCAAGCGAAGCACGGCCCGACACCCACCCTCACGCGGCAAGGAACCCGACGGGGGCCTGGGCGAGGAGGGTGGAGAGGCGGATGGTTCCGTCCTGCCCCACCGCCCCATCCGCCCCCGTCAGCAGGTCGCGCCAGGCCGCGCCCTCGCCCACCGCCACTTCCGTGTCGCCCCAGGCGGCGGGGGGCACGTGGGGATTGCCGGATTCAAGGTCCAGCAGCGGTGCGGCCAGGCGGGGGGTGACGACCAGGATCGAGCTGCCCGGCCCGTCGCGGCGGAAGGCGACCACCCGGTCCGCCTGCTCACCCGTCACCGCCAGGGGGCGATAGGTTCCGGCGGCATAGAGGGCCGGGTGGTCGCGGCGGTGGGCCAGGGCGGCGGCCCAGACACGCTGCTTGATCCGCCCATCCCGCCAACCGGCCAGCAGATCGGCGACAGGGGCCGGATTGGCCAGGGATGCCGCCAGCCGGTCCCAGTCGGGCGGGCGGCGGTTGTCCGGATCGACCAGGGAAAAGTCCCAGCCCTCCGTCCCCTGGTACAGGTCCGGCACGCCTGGCACCGTCGCCGTCAGCAGCGCCTGGGACAGGCCGTTCAGGGCGCCTGCCGGGGCGATCCGGGCGGCGAAGGCAGCCATCTCCGCCAGGACCGGCCCGCCGCTGCCGCCGCCGCTTCCACCCCCGCTTCCACCCCCGCTTCCACCCCCATTGCCGCCCCCATTGCCGCCCGGGTCGAGCAGAGCGGCGATGAAGGCGTTCAGCGCGCCTTCATACTCCCCATCGGGTTTGGCCCAGTTGGACCGGTACTTGCTCTCCCGCACGGCCTTCAGCATGTAGCCCTGGACCCGCTCGGCGAAGGCGGACAAGCCCGGCGCGTCCGTGGCTGTGAGGTCCAGGGGCCAGGCGCCGATGATGGTCTGGTACAGCAGGTATTCATCGTTACGCCCCGGGGCGGGGCGCCCGTCCAGATCGCGCGCCTTGGGCCGGTTCAGGCGGGACCAGCGGCGCACCGCCGCCTCCCACTCCCCGGGCAGTTCGGACAGGACGTCGATCCGCCCCCTTGTGTCGGCCCCGCGCTTATGGTCGTGGGTTGCCACGGTGACAAGCTGGTGCGGCCAGCGCCGCAACCGGTCCTGGTTGGCGTGGTGGAATGCGGAAACCGTGGTGCCGAAGCGGTCGGGATCGCCCCCCACCTCGTTCAGGGAGGCAAGCCGGACGTACCGGTAGAACAGCGTGTCCTCCACCGCCTTGGCCATCACCGGCCCGGTGAACTGCTGCGCCTTCATGGCAAGGCGCAGCCCCTCATCCCGGCTGTAGGCGGGGCCCAGCGCAGCGGCCAGGGCATCACGCAGGAAATCATAAACGGACAGATCCGTCGCCGCCTCCGCCCCTTTGCGGGCCTGGCCCACCGCCCAGTCGATATATCGCCGATCCTCCTCCGCCACCCGGTCGGGGGTGACATAGGTGCGGTAGACCGGGAAATGGGCGACGATGTCGGTCAGCGCCCGGCGGATGCCGGTCACCGTATGGTCGCGGGTCTGCCAGCTCTGCTGGGCCAGCGCATGAAGCCCCCGGGCCAGGACATTCAGTTCGGAAGAGAGGTTGCGCGACAGGATCAGCCGCTTCGCCGTTTCCAACATTTCCGCATAGGGGGCGGGGCGGTCCAGGAAGGTTTCATAGATCTGGGTCATCGCCTCTTCCGCCGCCGGGTCCACGAACAGGCCGTTGACCAGGACCATGAACTCGTACCCTGTCGTCCCGGCCACCGGCCAATCGGCCCGCAGGGATTCATGCCGGGCCAGGATCTTCTCCACCACCAGGTACAGGGGTTGCGGCAGGGCGGGTGAGTCCGTCGGCGGTGGCGCGCGTCCCCCCGCCCGGTCGGCCAGATAGGCGGCACGGTCCTGCACCTGCCCGCAATAGCCGGCGGGATCGAACAACCCGTCGATATGGTCGATGCGCAAGCCCTGGAGCTTGCCCTCCCCGATCAGGCGGAAGACCAGGTGGTGGGCCAGTTCGAACAGCTCCGGACGCTCGATGCGCAGCCCCGCCAGTTCATTGATGTCGAAGAAGCGGCGGTAGTTGATCTCATCCGACGCCACCCGCCAGAAAGCGGCGCGCCAGTGCTGCCGTTCCAGCAGATCGTGCAGGTCGCGGAAGCTTCCCGGCTCCCCCGCCCGGCCGTTCAGCCGGGCCAGCACACCGGCGATGGCGGTGTTGACGCCCCCCTCCTCCGCGCACAGCCGGGCCAGGCGGGCCTTCAGCTCATCCGCCTGGCGGCGGACGATGGTCTGCTGCTGCACCGCCGAGGGCACGGGCGCCAGGGCGGCGAAGCCGGCGGCCAGGTCGTACAGGGCATGGCGGGCGGCACTGTCCCGCTCCAGATCCTCCGCCGCCTGACGCAGCAGGCGGGGATACTCACGGATCGCCAGGGGGCAACGGTGGCTGAAGTACCAGGCGCTGAATCCCCCCTCCTCCAGCCGGACCGCGATCTCCCCCCGCTCCAGCACAGCACCATAGGGATCCCCCAGGATCGGCAGCAGCAACCGCTCCCCGCCCAGGTCCCAATCGATGTCGAAGAAGGGGGCGTAGGCGCTGCACGGCCCCCATTCCAGCACATCCATCCACCAGGGATTATCCGCCCCGCCGATACCCATGTGGTTGGGCACGAAATCCAGGATCAGGCCCATGCCGTGGGATTTCAGTGCGGCCACCATCCGGTCGAACGCCGCGTCATCACCCACCTCCCCATTGAACCTGGCATGGTCGGTGATGTCATAGCCGTGGGTGGACCCGGCCCGCGCCTTCAGGAAGGGGGACGCATACAGATGGCTCACTCCCAACCCCGCCCAATAGGGGACCAGCCCCGCAGCCAGGTCGAAGGTCATCTCCCCCCCGAACTGCACCCGGACAGTGGCCCGGGGCACGGCCGGCACGGGCGGCGCTGGCACAGGCGGCGCCGGAATGGGCGCCGCCGGAATGGGGGGAATCACATCGCTGGGCATGGGGATGTCCTTTTCGGCGGGGCGGTTCCGGGCCGGGGGGCGACAGGGCAACGGCCGGCGCGGCGGTTGGGTCCCGCCGTACCGTCACCGTTCCGCCCGGATCGCCGCCACCACCGCGGCGATGCCCGGATCGCTGCCCCACATGTCGATCGGCAGGGGCAGGCGGCGACGCCAGTTGGGGTGTTCGTCCCGGGTACCGGGCAGGTTCGGCTGCTCGCCCTCCCCCAGCAGGTCCTCCGCCTGGACAACCAGAAGGCGGCCGGGCGTCTGCGCCAGGAAGCGGTGGATGGCCGGAACCAGACCAGGCGGCACCGCCGCCCCCGGATCACCGCCCGCCCCGAGGTCGGGCGCATCGGGCCAGGCCCCGGCCCGGGCCAGGGCGGCGGTCAGCAAGGCGCGGTCCTGCCGCCGCTCCGCCCGCGCGGCGTGCGCATCCGCTGCGTCGCGGAAGCGGGACAGACGCTCCCGCCAGTCGATATCCCTCCCTGTCCACCAGCCCGTGCAGGTGGGCAGGTCATGGGTGGTGAAGGCGACGGCGCTGTCCGCGGGATAGGCGTCCGGCGGCAGGAAGGCGCCATCCGCCCCCCGCTCGAACCACAGCACCCGGGTGGACAGCACCCCCGCCGCCGCCATGGCGGGGCGGAACCCGTCGGGCACGGTGCCCAGATCCTCTCCCACCACCAGGCAGCGGTGGGCCCGGCTCTCATCCACCAGAAGGCGGCGCAGATCCGCAAGGCCGGAGGCGACATAGGCGCCGTCCTTGGGGTCCAGCCCACCCGGCACGAAGAACAGGTGCTGCAACCCCATGGCATGGTCGATGCGCACGGCCCCACTGCCCACCATGCTGGCGCGCAGGTCCTCCAGGAACAGGCGGTAGCCAGTCCGCCGCAGACCCAGGGGCGACAGGGCGGCCAGACCCCAGTTCTGACCCAGGGGGGAGAAGACATCCGGCGGGGCGCCGACCCCGGCATCGGGCAGGACGATGCCGGGATTGCCCCAGGCCGCCGCCCCGGCCGGGCTGTTCGCCACCGCCATGTCGCGGTAAAGGCCGATCCGCATGCCCGCATCCCGCGCGGCAGCCGCCGCGGCCAGGATCTGCGCCTCCGCCTCCCACTGGGCCCAGGCGAAGAAGGTCAGGCGCTCCGCCGCCTCCGCAGCGATGCGGCGGCTGCCGGGTTGATCAGGGTCCTGCATCTCCGCGGGCCAGCGGCGCCAGTCGCGGCCCACCTCATCGCGGCCCAGCCGCTCGGACATCGCCTCGAACAGGGTCAGGCGGTGCAGGGCTTCCCCCCGTTCCTCCCGGAAGCGATGGAACGCCCGGGCGCGGGCTGTTCCGGCGGCCAGGTGCCGGTCGCGGAAATGCAGGAACAGCAGCTCCAGCACCGGCCGCTTCAGGGCCGCCACCGCCGGATAATCCACCAGCTCCGCCCCCCGCAGCAGAGCCAGCCGCTGCTGGAACCCGGGGGAGGTGACAAGGTCCCGCGCCGGGGCGCAATCGGCGAAATCCGGCAGATCGGGGACAGACAGGTGCAGGATGTTCAGGAATGACCGGTGCGACGGGCTATAGGGGCTGTACTGGCCCGGATCGCCGGGGAAGGCGGCATGGACCGGGCTGATGCCGACGAAATCCGCGCCAAGGCCGGCGGCGATGCCCATCAGCCGGGCCAGATCCCCGAAATCCCCGATGCCCCAGTTGTTCCGGCTGCGCAGGCCGTAAAGCTGCACAGCAATGCCCCAGGCGCCGGCATCCCGGCCCTCACCTTCCAGGCCGCCGCCTTCCGGGCCCAGCATGTCATCCGGATGCCAGGCGCGGGCATCCGCCAGCGCATCCGGGTCGGGATCGGCGGGGGGCGGGCCGGCCAGGTCAGACAGCGCCGCCAGGGCCGCCGCCACCGCTGCCGGTGTTTCCGCCGGGATGCCCATGGCGGCCAGCACGGCGCGGATCGTCCGCTCCGTCACCGGGTGGAAGACACCCCAGACATCGGTGTATCCAGGCTCGATACCCGCCAGGGCGGCCAGGCGTTGCAGGTCCGGGTCGCCGGTTCCCGCGTCATCCCCTTGCCTGTGCATCGCCATCACTCCCCCGCCCCGGCGCTGCCGATGGTCAGGAACCACAGGGCGGACCAGCCGGGCAGAACCCCGCCTTCCAGCCCATCCTCAACCCCTTCCGCGGTTTCGAACAGAAGGTCGCCCGGCGGGCGCCGAAACCCGGCCCGGTCCCCCGGCCCCAGATTGGCCAGAAGGGACAGCAGGGACCCGTCGGCGAAGGTCCAGCGCACGGCGACGGCGCGATCGTCCCAGGACCGGCCATCTGCATGGGCGACCCCGCCCTTCAGCCGCGGCACCACGGCGCCGTGGCGCAAGCGCAGCAGCACGCCCGTCTGGGCCAGCCAGTCCTCATGCTCCTCCCAGCCCAGGGCGTCCCAGTCCAGGCGGGACAGGGCGAAGGTTTCTTCGGCATTGGGATCGGGGATGCGCTCCCGCAGCTCCGGGCTGCTGAAGGCGGGGAAGCTGGCGAATTCCCGCCGCCGCCCCTCCCGCACCGCATCGGCCAGATCGCCGTGGAAATCGCAGAAGTAACAGAACGGCGTCTTCGCCCCCCATTCCTCCCCCATGTACAGCATGGGGATGGACGGACTCAGCAGCAGGACGGCCATCATGGTGCGCAGGGCTTGCTGTTCAACAAGCAGGGTCAGCCGCTCCCCCAGGGCGCGGTTGCCGATCTGGTCGTGGTTCTGCAGGAAGGCGACGAAGGCCGTGGGGGGCAGATGGGCGCTCCCCTCCCCCCGAATCTCCCCGCCCCGGTGGGGGGACGGCTCCCCCTGGTAGACGAAGCCTTCGGTCAGGGCGCGGACCAGCCTGGCGGCGGGGGCGTCGGCGTAATCCTCATAATACCCCCCCGTCTCCCCCGTCAGCAGGACATGGGCGACATGGTGGATGTCGTCGTTCCACTGGGCGGTATAAAGGTCGGGCGCTCCGTCACCGCCGCGGGTCAGATAGCGGGCCTGGTTGGCATCGTTCTCCAGCACCAGGTGGATGTGCCGATCGGGGAAGCGGGCGCGGACGGTTGCGGCCAGCTCGGTCAGGATGTCGGGGTCGCTGTCATCGACGATGGCGTGGACCGCGTCCAGGCGCAGCCCGTCGAACCGGTATTCCTCCAGCCAGTACAGGGCGTTGTGGATGACGAAGTCGCGTACCGGCCGGGAATCGGCGCCGTCATAGTTGATGGCGGCCCCCCAGGGGGTCTTGTGCCGGTCGGTGAAGAACCGGGCGGCATAGGCGGAGAGGTAGTTCCCCTCCGGCCCGAAATGGTTGTAGACCACATCCAGGAAGGCCTGCATGCCGCTGCCGTGGATGGCGTCCACCAGGGCCTTCAGATCGTCCGGCCGGCCAAAGGCCCCGTCCGGGGCGAAGGGCAGGACCCCGTCATAGCCCCAACCCCGCCGCCCCGGGAAATCCGCCAGGGGCATCAACTCCACCGCCGTGATTCCCAGGCTGGCCAGGTGGGGCAACCGGTCGATGGCGGCGCGGTAGGTGCCTTCCGGCGTGAAGGTGCCCACATGCAATTCGTACAGCACCGTCTCCTCCCACGGGCGACCGCGGAAGGATGTATGCCGCCAAGTGAAGGATGTGGGGTCGATCACGGTGGACGGGCCGTGGACGTCATTTTCCTGCGCCCGGGAGGCCGGGTCCGGCACCACCGTCCCGTCGGGAAGGGCGAAGCGGTAGCCGCTGCCCACCCTGGCCCGGTCGGTCACCAGCTCCCACCACCCGCCCTCACGCTGGTCCGTCACTAGGGGGGCCATCGCCAGCCGGTCACCGGCCGGTTCCAGCAGCAGGTCCAGCCGGTCGATGCTGGGCGCCCAAAGGCGGAAGCGCACGCGCCCATCCCCCTGCACCTCCGCCCCGAAAGGCATGGCATGGGCGGCACGGCCGGCGGGATCGGATGGGGGGGAGCCGGGCGGGAACGCGGGTGCTGAATGTGGAGTGCTATCGGGCGTGCTATCGGGCGTGCTCTGGGGCGACATTGCGGGCCTTTCCGGCGGACGGGGCATGGCGGACCCGCCCCGACCGGGTGCAGGCCCCGCCCCCGTCCATCCCGGACCGGCCCGGGGTCAGGCCCCGCTGGCCGCCTTCTCCACCCCCGTCTTGTCCGCGGGTCTGTCCGCGGGCTTGTCGCCGCCAGCGGGGGGGGAGGTTTGGGATGCCTGGGCCTTGGCCTGCGCCATCTGGTCAAGACGGTTGCGGTAAGCGCCAACAGCCGCCGCCACCTCTTGTTCCAGGGCGGGCAGGTCCGTCCGCCGCGCCGTCAGGGCCGCCAACCCCATGGCCGCCCGCTTCACCGTCGGCAGATCCTCCAGCGGAAGGGCGGGATTCTGCTTGAACCGGGCCAGGGCATCCAGAATCACCTTTGCATACAACTCTGTCTGCATCCTTGTCTCATCCCGGGCGGGGATGCGGCGCAGCATATCCTCCACCACCGGCGGGATGCGCAGCACATGGTCCATGGCCATCCGGTCCGGCGGGGTGGCGGCCAGGCCGGGGGCGGCGAATTCCATCAGGAAGGCGGTCTGGAACCCGTGGCGCACCACCTTCTGTTCGTTGATGGAAGCCAGGGCGAAGAAGATCTGATCCCCGATGGTGGTCCGGTCGAACTGGCCCAGCGCCTTCTGCCGCAGGGTGTTGGGCACATCGAACAGGGGGATCTGGATCCCCTCCCGCGGGGCGCGGCGGCGGTCTGGACCGATGTAATCGCTGGTGACGACGAAGGATTTCCGCCCGTCCATCAGGTTCATCACCCGATCCTGCACCTGCTTGGCGGAAAAGGGCTTCACCAGCAGGTCATCCGCTCCCGACCCGGTGAAGCGCACCATCAGCGGCTGGGTCGGCTGCCAGGTGGTGGCGATGGCGCAGACGAAGGGGTTCGTCGCCTGCCCGCTGTGGCGAAGCTGGTTGATGAAGCGGAACCCGTCCCCGTCCGGCGGGTCGCAATCCACCAGGATCAGGTCCGGCATGGTGGTGGACAGGGCGGCACTCGCCTCCGCCGGGGTGGTGAATTCGAACATCCGGTCCATGCCCATGCGGGCCAGGATGCTGCGCAGCAGGCGCCGGGTGTTCCCCTCCCGCTCCACCAGGAAGACCTGGACGGTCTTGAAATCAGGCTCCGGCATCGACCCCTCCCGCCCCGCCAGCCATACGGTTCCCGCCTGTCACCAGATCCCCGCCGCCCGGTGCGCCACCAGCCCCGGCCAGCCCCTCCACCAGTTCGAACAGCAGGGTGCTGCGCCCGGCCACGGCCACCGGCTGTCCGGCCGGGGCGATGGCAGGGGACGGGGCGCCGGTGCCGTTGCCGGTATCCAGCAGCGGGCGCCAACCCTGCCCGCCTTCCCATTTCGGCAGGGTGAAGGGCACAGGATCGTGATGCGCGTTCAAGATCAACAGCAGCACCCCGTCCACCGCCCCCGTCCCGTCGGGGCGCAGATGCTCCCCCGCCCGGCCGTTCAGCATCAGG
>JBJOKR010000169.1:0-10581 GCA_046045995.1 Pseudomonadota bacterium
AGCAGTCGCTTGGTCGGGCCCTGGGCCGCGACCGTCCATTCCGCCCCGTCCATATCGTCGATGGAGACGAAGGTGGGTTCCCCGCCCATGGTCAGGCGGATGTCGCCATCCATGATTTCCTGGTCCACCTGGCGGCCCAGATGATCGATGGCGGCCCATTGCTCGTTGGTATAGGGCTTGGTGGTGCGCGGCTGTTCGGCGATGCGGGTGACCGACATCGCATGTTCGAAACTGACCTCGCACATCTCCAGCCCGCCGGTCACGGGCGCGGCGCTGAACGGGTCGGGCGTCGCCGCAACCGGGATGTGCCCTTCTCCCGCCATCAGGCCGGATGTGGGGTCCAGCCCGATCCAGCCGGCCCCGGGAAGATACACCTCCGCCCAGGCGTGCAGGTCGGTGAAATCGGCGCTCGGCCCTTCCGGCCCTTCCAGTGGCTTCACATCGGGGGAAAGCTGGATCAGGTAGCCGGAGACGAAGCGGGCGGCCAGGCCCAGGTTGCGCAGGACCTGCACCAGCAGCCAGGCGGAGTCGCGGCAGGACCCGGTGCCCAGGCCCAGCGTCTCCTCACAGCTCTGCACCCCCGGCTCCAGCCGGATGACATAGCCGATCTCCGCCTGGAGCTTCTGGTTCAGTCCGACCAGGAAATTGGCCGTCGGTGTCTTCACCCGCTCGATGGCGGCAAGGTATCGGGCCAACTTCGGCCCCGGTGCCTCCGCCTCCAGAAAGGGCCGCAGGTCCTTCTCCAGCAGCGGCTCATAGTCGAACGGCCATTGCTCCGCCGCAGGCTCCAGGAAGAAGTCGAAGGGATTGATGGACGCCATGTCGGCGACAAGATCCACCTCCAGAACGAATTCCGTCGTCTTCTCCGGGAAGACGAAGCGGGCCAGCCAGTTGGACTGCGGGTCCTGCTGCCAGTTCAGGAAATGGGTCTTGGGCGTGACCTTCAGGGAGTAGGAGAGGATCGGCGTCCGGCAATGGGGGGCCGGGCGCAGCCGCACAACCTGGGGCCCCAGGGTGACAGGCTTGTCATAGCGGTAGATTGTCTTGTGGTTGAGTGCGACATGAATTCCCATGCGTTCCCCTCCGCCGCAGGTCCGCCCCATCCGGACGGGGGGAGCCTAACACCATCGATGCGACAGGGGTAAGCCGCATTGCAGCAGAGTCGGACGATTATGGCCGCTCGCCGTTTCCGGCCCGGGCAGTCGGCCGGTCACTGGCAGCCATGCCCCAGGCTGCCGGTGGGGGTACGGCGGCGATCCGTGCGGCCGGGTGCGGCATCCGGGACTCACTTTCACGGCGATTTTGAGGAACCGGCGCGAAAGTGTTGAAAGGGCTCGTTAACCGTCCCATGATTAGGTGGTACCGCGTCGGCATGGGGGCCGATGGCGGCCATACCCCTCGCGGTCACACCTCTCGGGGGTGGGAGGCCCGCGATCGGGGTGCGGCTCGGGGAGTGGAAGTGCCATGACGGCGATGGAGACGGATGGCGGCGGGTCGAGCGAGCAGGAGCTTCCGCGCAAGAAGCTCAGCGGCAAGAAGATCGTCCTGTTCATCGTGCTTCCGATCGTCATCCTCGCGGGCGGCGGTGCCGCCGTTTATTTCTCCGGCCTGCTCGACGGTCTTCTCGGCAAGACGGAGGAGGGGGAGGAAGCCCACCATGAGGAGGAGGCGAAGCCCGCCTACACAGGGCCGCCTGTCTTCCTGAAGCTGGACGATATCCTGGTCAACCTGAACACCCAGGACCGCCGGCCCCAGTTCATGAAGCTGGGTGTGACCCTGGAACTGGAACGGCCCGAGGATCAGGCGACCCTGACCATCGTGATGCCGCGGGTGATCGATGTCTTCCAGGTCTACTTGCGTGAATTGCGGCTGGACGATCTCCAGGGTTCGGCGGGGATCACCCGCCTGCGCGAAGAGCTGTTGATGCGGGTGAATGCGGCGGCCCATCCGGTGCGGGTGAAGGAAGTGCTGATCCAGGAAAGTCTGGTCCAATGAGTGCGTCGGGCGCGTCTGTGCGCGGCGGAGAGGGTTGAGCGATGGCAAGCCCCGAGGAGCTGAGCGAAGAAGAACGCATGGCCGCCGAATGGGCGGCCCTTGCCGACGAGGGCGGTGACGGCTTTGGCGACATGGGGGGCGGCGGCGGCTCCACCCGTGTCCTGAACCAGGATGAGATCGACAGCCTTCTGGGCTTCGACAAGGACGGTTCCGGCGACGGCGACAATACCGGCGTGATGGCGCTGGTGAACTCGGCACTCGTGAATTACGAGCGCTTGCCGATGCTCGAGATCGTCTTCGACCGTCTCGTGCGCATGATGTCCACGTCCTTGCGCAACTTCACGTCCGACAACGTGGAGGTCAGCCTGGACCAGATCAGCTCCGTCCGGTTCGGCGATTACCTGAACTCCATCCCCCTGCCGGCGATGCTGGCGGTGTTCAAGGCGGAGGAATGGGACAATTACGGCCTGATGGTCATCGATTCGGCCCTCATCTACTCCATCGTCGACGTGCTGCTGGGCGGGCGCCGCGGTACGGCCGCGATGCGCATCGAGGGGCGGCCCTACACCACCATCGAACGCAACCTGGTGGAGCGGATGGTGCATGTGGTCCTGTCGGACCTGTCCGCCGCCTTCGACCCGCTGTCGCCCGTCACCTTCCGCTTCGACCGGCTGGAGACCAACCCCCGCTTTGCCACCATCGCCCGTCAGGCCAACGCCGCCGTTCTGGTCAAGCTGCGCATCGACATGGAGGATCGCGGCGGGCGCCTGGAACTGCTGATCCCCTATGCCACGCTGGAGCCGGTCCGCGAATTGCTGCTCCAGATGTTCATGGGTGAGAAGTTCGGCCGTGACAGCATCTGGGAAACCCACCTGGCCTCCGAACTCTGGAACACGGACATCCATCTGTCCGCTGTGCTGGATGAGATCGTACTGCCCCTGAACGAGGTCCTGTCCTGGCGGGTCGGCAGCCGGGTGCTGCTGAACGTCACGCCGGAGGACACGATCGACCTGCGCTGCGGTGACGTGCCCATGTTCCTGGGGCGGATGGGCCGGAAGGGCGGCAACATCGCCGTCCGGATCGACAAGGAAGCACCCAAGCCGGAGGGAGCGCCATGATCGGCGGAATCGTGTCCATGGTGCTGGATCTGGTGGTCATCGGCCTGCTGGTCGCGACCATCGTCTATGCCGTCCGCCTGAACCGCCAGCTGGCCGCGGTCAAGGAAAGCCGTGCCGAGCTTGAAACCCTGGTCAAGGGCTTCGCCGAGGCGACCGCCCAGGCGGAGGCAGGCGTTAAGGGCATGCGGGAAACGGCGGCCGAATCCGGCCGGACGCTCCAGGCCCAGATCACCAAGGCGCAGAGCCTGAAGGAAGAGCTGGAGATCATCGTCCAGGCGGCCGATGGTCTGGCCAACCGGATCGAGGCCGCCAGCGGCAAGGCCCGTCAGGCCGTCGCCCACGGTGCCCAGCCGGGGCCCCAGGTCTCGACCGCCGCCCAGCCTTCTCCCGGGCGCGGTCCGGCCCCCGGCCCCGGCCCAGGTGGCGGCTCCGGCGGGGGCAGTGCGACGGCGGAACCGCGCTCCAAGGCGGAGAAGGAACTGCTCCAGGCGCTGGGGACGCTGCGTCCATGACCACCCCGACGCCCACATCTTCCCAGAGCGGGGCAGCGCCCGCGGCGGTCAAGGCAGCGCCCGCAGCGGCCAAGGCAGCGCCCGCGAAGGCGGCCGCCGCCCCGGCCAAGCCCGCCGCCCGCAAACCCGCCCCGCGCAAACCGGCCGCGTCCCCGGCGCCCAAGCGCAAATTTTCGCTGAAGCCCCGGCTGCTGCCGGTGACGATCTTCGCTGTCGTCCTGCTGCTGGGCGCCCGGGTCGGTGATTTCTGGACGGCGCTGGCCACCGGCGGTCCGCTGCCGGGAGTGACCCCGGTGGTCGCCGATGCCGGTGTGGCGGAACTGGTGCCTCCCACCCGTCCAGAGGGGGCGGAGGTCACGGCCGCCCAGCCCCAACGCCCGCTGGCGGCCCAGTCGGTGGGAACCTCGTCGGTGGGAACCTCGTCGGTGGGGGTCCCGTCGCGCCCGCCGGTCCAGGTGGCGGAAGCGACACCGCCGGCCCAAGCTCCCAATCCGACTCCGGCCCCCGCCACCTCCCCGTCGGCTCCCGCGGCACCGGGGACCGGCACCGACCGCACCTTCACCCCCAATGAGGTGGAGATCCTTCAGCGCCTGCAGGAGCGGCGGGAGCAGTTGGACGAGCGCTCCCGCCAGCTGGACCAGCGGGAGGCGCTGGTCCAGGTCGCCGAACAGCGCCTGGACCAGAAGGTGGCCGAGCTGGAAAGCCTGAAGGCTGAGATCGCCACCCTTCTGGTCCAAGTGAACGAACAGGAACAGGCGCGTCTGGACAGCCTTGTCAAAATCTACGAGACCATGAAGCCGAAGGAAGCGGCTGCGGTCTTCGAGGGATTGGACAAGGATGTGCTGATGGCCGTCATCGGACGCATGCGGGAGAGCAAGCTAGCCCCCATCTTCGGCGCCATGACCCCGCAGAAAGCCGCCGAGATCACCGCCCTGCGCGCCCAGCGCAGCAATCTTCCCACCCTGCCGCAGTGACGGCTGTGACCACTCCTCCGGTTCCCCGGACCCGGACCGCAAGGTAGACGAAATGCGATCGGCCGACACCCAGCTCCAGGAAAAGCTCGATACCGCCCGCACCCAGGCCCGCACGCCCCTGTCGCGGGAGGAAGTGGCGACCATCGTCAGCTCGGTCATCGCCTCCATGGGGGGGGACGTGGGCCAGCAAGAGCTGCGCGTCTATGCGGAGCTGGAAACCCTGGCCCGCTACATCAACAACGCGAAGCGGGAGATCGCTGAACTCCATCCTGCCGATATCCACGCCGAGCACATCCCGCGGGCGACCGACGAACTGGACGCTGTCGTCACCCATACGGAAGAGGCGACCAACCGCATCATGGATGCCTGCGACCAGATCATGGGCATGGCCGGGGACGTTCCGGCGGAAACCTCCACCAAGTTGATGGACATCACGACCGGCATTTATGAGGCCTGCAACTTCCAGGACATTACCGGCCAGCGCATCACCAAGGTAGTCCGCGCGCTGAAGCATATCGAAGCGAAGGTGGAGGCGATGCTGCTGGCCATGGGTGAGGAGGTGCAGCGCCGGCATCCCAATGTGATCGAGGAAGTGAAGAAGGACGACGACGAGAAGTTCCTGCTGCACGGGCCCCAGTTGGCGAACAAGGGCGTCGATCAGTCCTTCATCGACAGCCTGTTCGACTGACCGGCAGCCCTTTCGGCAGCCGCAGGGGGAATGATCGTGGGTGACGGCGTGACGGGCCGAACGGAGGGGGCCAGCGGAACGGGAGGCAGGGCGGGCGACGGGACCGGCGCCGCCGCCCGTGGTCGGCTTATCCCCCTGTCCGGATCCCCCCTGTCCGGATCCCCCCTGTCCGGATCCCCCATGGCGGGGTCCCTCTTGCCCCAGTCCCAGGCGGTGCGCGAACCGGCGGGAGAGGAGGGGGCAGGGGGTGATGCCCTGATCCAGTATCTTTCCGTCTTCATCCTGCTGTTGGGGTTCTTCATCCTTCTGAACGCCCTGTCCCGGTTCGAGGAAACGAAGGTCGGGCAGGTGATCGACAGTGTGGAGGGGGCCTTCAGCCAAGGCACCGCCCTGTCGGGCAGCCAGACCGACCGCGACAGGGAAGCGGTGATCGCCGATACGGTCGGTGTCGTCTGCTCCCTGGGTGATTTCATCATCGCGGAGATCCCCCTGGCCAAGGTTGACGGGGAGGGGGATGGCCGGACCCTGGTCCTGTCCCTGCCCCTATCGGAAATTCTGGCCCCGGGTGGGGAGTCGCTGGTTGTGCGCCAGGACCGCGTTGCCCTGCTGAACCGGATCGCCCGGGTGATGCAGCCGCGCTCCGGCGGGGTGCAGGTGACGCTGGAGGCGCTTGTCGGCATCGCCCCCGGCACCGAACCCGCCCTGCCGTCCCGCGGGGCCGCCGCGATCGCGCAGGAGCTGGAGCGGTACGAGGCACCGGCTGCCGCCTTGTCCATCGGGCTGGAGGAGGGGCGGCCGGGCACCCTGCGGCTGCTGTTCCGTGTCGTTACCGGGGAAGGCCAGGTTCTAATCACCGGCACCGCCGATGGGGGTGCCCCATGATACCGGTGCGCGGCCTTTTGACCATCGTGCCGGGGGGCGGGCGGACCAGCGATGGGCGCGCCTGGCTGGTGACATTCACGGACCTGATCTGCCTGCTGCTGACCTTCTTCGTCATGCTGTTCGCCATGTCGAAGCCCGATCCCCAGCGTTATGCAGCCTTCGTCGATGGGGTACCGGGCGTACTGCCCGCCCAGGATCCGGGGCAGGAGGTGCCGCGGGCCAGTCTGGCCGCGGAAAGCCTGGACCGGGAGCGGGCGATCGATCTGGGGTACCTGGGCCGTGTCTTTGAAAGCCAGCTGTCCCGCCATCCGGAACTGGCCGATATCCGCCTGTCCCGCCTGGACGACCGGCTGACCATCGCCGTTCCCGGGGATCTGCTGTTCGCCCCCGGGGCGGCGGAGCTGTCCCCCGGGGGGCGCCGGGCGCTGTTCCTGCTGGGCGGTGTGGCCGCGAATGTGGGCAACGCGCTGGACGTGGTCGGTCATGCCGATCCCACGCCGCCGGGATCCGCCTGGGTATCCAACTGGGACCTGTCCCTGGCCCGGGCGGCGACCGTGGCACAGTCCCTGCGCGCCGCCGGCTATGCCCGGCCCATCGGTATCCGCGGCCAGGGCGACAGCCGTTTCGACACGGTCGCCCCTTGGCTGCCCCTGGCGGAGCGTCAGGCCCTGGCCCGCCGGGTCGATCTGGTGGTCCGCGAACACCGGCAGGACAGCCTTCCATCGGCCCCGTCCGTCACGACCCGCCCAACGGCTCCGGCCGTCCCGGCGGGGGGAGGCGGGGGATGATCAAGACCCGCACCCGCCGGCTGCGCCGCACGGTTCCGACTGTCGTCTCCCTGCTTGCCCTGACCGTCGCAGGGGCTGCGCTTGCCCAGGCACAAGAGGCCCCGACGCAGGGTACCCCGACGCAGGCGGCTCCATCCCCTACCGCCGCCACGCCTGCCGCCGCCCCCCCTGCCACCGGGCAGGTTGTGCCCCTGCGGGCAGGCATCCATCCGACATATACCCGCCTGGTCTTCGACTGGCCGCGGGCCGTGCCTTATCGGGTTGAGCGGGAGGGAGACAGGGTCACAATCCGCTTCACCGAGGCGGGGCGTGTCGATCTGGCCCCCGCCCGGCGAATCAATCCAACGCGGGCATCGGATTTCGCCGATGTGGGCGGCGACGGCGGCATGGCCATCGCCTTCACCATTCGCCCCGGCGCGGTCCTGCGCGATTTCCGCAGCGGCCCTCGGCTGGTCATCGACATCCTGGACCCCAGCGCCCAGCAAGCCCAGGCGCAGACCCAACCGGCCCCGGCCCAACCGACCCCCGCCCAACCGACACCGGCCCAACCGACACCGGCCCAGTCTGCCGCCGCCCAGTCTGCCGCCACCCAGTCTGCCGCCACCCAGGCCCCCCCGGCCAATCAGCCCGGCGCGGCTCGCCCTGGCTCGGCGGCGGAAGGGGACCCGCTGTTCCGTCTTCCCGGCCGCGGCAGCGGCGCTCCCGGCGTTCAGGAGGCTGCCCGCGCTGCCGCCGCCCAGGCGGCTGCCATTCCGGCCCCGGCGACACCGGCATCCCGGGCCCCGGCCCCGCAGCCCCAGTCCAAGTCTTCCCAGGCCCAGGGCGGAACCGCCGCCCCGCCGGCCCCCCGCGGGTCCCTGCCGCCCCAGCCTGCCCCCGCCGCGCCGATTCCGGCCACGCCGACCCCGACGGTCCAAGCCCCGGCCGCACAGCCTTCGACCGCGCAGGCTCCCACCGCCCAGGCCCCAATCCCGGCCGCTCCCCCGGCAGCGGCAGCGGCGGCGGCTACAGCCCAGCCCGGCCCCGCCGCACCGGGCGCGGAGGCGTCGGCGGCGCCCCCGCCGGCGGAGATCAAGGTTGCCCTGTCCCCCGGCGGCCCGGCCTCCGCCGTCGCTTTCGAGCGGGGAGGCTGGTTCTATGTGTTGTTCGACCGGCCGGTCGAGGGGCTCCCCGATGAGGCGGCGCGCGGTGGCTTCACCGGGCCGATCGAGGCCCTGACCGTGGTGGAGGGGGAGGCCGGGGGCTACCGCATGGCCATGCCCCCTGTCGCCATCCCGTCGCTGGAGCGGGACGGGGCCGTCTGGCGTGTGGTCATGACCACCGGCGGCGCCCGCAACGCGCCGATGGAACCGCCGGTGCGCCCCGATCCGGCCTTCGCCCTGGGCCCCCGGCTGGTGGTGGAGGCGATGGAGGCGGAAACGGTCATCCCGTTCACCGATCCGGTGGTGGGCGACCGCCTGTTCCTGGTGCCCCTGCCCGAACCGGGCCAGGGTATGGCCGCTCCCCGCCGGTTCCGGGAGGCGGAACTGCTGGAGACGGCCCAGGGCTTGGCCATCCGCCCCCTGCATGAGGGGCTGACCGTGCGGGCCGTGCGCGACGGGGTGGATCTGTCGGTGCCAGGCGGGCTGAAGCTGTCACCGGCGGAGGATGTGGAGGTGGCGCAGCCGCCCCCCCCGCCGCCGGAGCCCGACAGCCTGTTCGATTACCGTGCCTGGGGACAGGTGGCCGCCAACCGCTATGTGCCCCAGCGCCAGGCCCTGTGGCAGGCCGTGGCCGATGCCCCGCCGGCCCAACGCGACCGGGCCCGCCTGAATCTTGCCCGGTTCTATGTCGCCAACGGCTTCGGGCCGGAAGCCTATGGCGTGTTGGACCTGCTTCAGGAAAGCCAGCCGGATGTCGACCGCCGTCCGGAATTCCAGGCGGTGCGCGGTGTCGCCCGGGCGCTGGACCGGGATTGGGCCGGGGCGATGGAGGATCTTTCCCAGCCCGGCGTGCGGGGGGAGACGGATGCCCAGCTATGGCGGGCCTTCGCCGCCAGCAATGCCGGCGACCATGCCACCGCCCACGGGTTGTTCCGGACACATGCGGATGCCCTGACCGCCTATCCCGAGCCCTTCTTCACCCGCATGGCCCTGACCGCCATCGACAGCGCCCTTGCGGAGGGGGACGGGGAGACGGCGGCCCAGTGGATGGACAGGTTGGTGCGGAAAGGGGCCCATGAGGGGCCGCTGGCCGCCCATGTCCAGTACCGCCGCGGCCGGGTCCAGGATGTGCAGGGCGATACCGACCGGGCGGAGAAGACCTTCGCCGAACTGACGGCCAGCCGCGACCGGCTGCATCGCACGCTGGCGACCCGCGACCTGATCGAACTGCGCCTGCGTACGGGCAAGATCACGCCGCAGGAGGCGGCGGAGGAGTTCGAGAAGCTGCGCTTCGCCTGGCGCGGCGATGCCCTGGAACTGGCGATCCAGCGCCGCCTGGGCGAACTGCATGCGGAGGCGAAGAACTACGCCCAGGCCTTCGACACCATGCGGCGCACCATCTCCCTGTTCCCGGGCGATCCCCAGGCGCGGGAGATCGCCGACCGGATGACGGAGATCTTCACCACCCTGTTCGTCACCGACGGGGCCGCCCACCTGTCCCCGCTGGAGGCGCTGTCCCTGTATGAGCAATACCGGGAGCTGACGCCCCCGGGAGAGGCGGGGGACCTGATCATCCGGCGCCTAGCCGAACGGCTGGTGGAGATCGACCTGCTGGACCGGGCGGCCGAATTGCTGGACCAGCAGGTTCAATTCCGCCTGACGGGAGAGGAAAAGTCGCGGGTCGGCGCCCGGCTGGCCGCCATCCGCCTTCTGGACAACCGCCCGGAGGAGGCGATCGCCGCCCTGGACAAGAGCGATCAGCCGGCCTTGCCCGAGGCCCTGCAGGAGGAACGGCGCCTGCTGCGGGCCCGCGCCCTGTTCCAGACGGGGCAGGGGGCGCAGGCGGTGGCCCTGCTGGCCGACGACCAGTCCCGCCCGGCCAAGCTGCTGCGGATCGATATCGCCTGGCGGGACAAGCAATGGGCAGCCGCCGCCGCCGCGCTGGACAGCGTCATCGGTCCCCCGCCGTCGGGCGATGCCCCCATGCCGGAGGAAACGGCCCGCCTGGTCGTCAGCCGGGCGGTCGCCCTGTCCCTGGCCAAGGATGATGCGGGCCTGGGCCAGTTGCGCGACCGTTTCGGCCCGGCCATGGACAAGACGGGGGAAGCGCGGATCTTCGCGGTGCTGACCCGCCCGAACGAAGCGATGGGGCTAGTCGATGTGAACACCATCCAGTCCCGGATGGCGGAGATCGACATGTTCAAAAGCTTCCTGGACAGCTACCGCGAGCGCCAACCCTCAGGCCCGCCGGCCGGTGATCCCGCAGCCGTGCAACCGGCGGAACAGCCCGCCGCCCCACCCGCGACGAATTGAGGCCGCGCGGACACGGTCGCGGCGACGGCGGGTACCTGGGGACTTCTGTTGCAACAGGTTGGTCACTTGACGGGTGCGTCAAGAACCCCCTCTCCCCCTGAGGGAGAGGGAGGGGCCCAATGCGCCAGCAAAGGGAGGGGGAGGGGTACTGCATCGCCAGCGGACCCAA
>JBJOKR010000170.1:0-10488 GCA_046045995.1 Pseudomonadota bacterium
AAGCATTCCATAATGGCCCGCGGCACAGCCGCATCCCAGAGGCCGGACACACGACTGCACCCGACCCCATGTCCAAAAATCGGCAAAATTCCACTTGCATCCAGGGGGGCGTCCACACACGACCTACATCCCCGGTCCCCGTCCCGGCCTGCCCGCCTTCACTGCCCTTGGGGCCAGGGGCCGTAGGCGTTCTTGCCCACGTCGCATTTGGCGTTCACCGCCGCGTCCCAAGCCGCCTGGGTGACCCCGGGCAGCAGGGGCAGGGCGGTGCTGTCCAGCACCTTCAAGAACTCGACAAGGGCTTTGCGGTCATCCTCCGACAGGGCCGGGCCGATGCGGCCGGGGGTGCCGGCGTCATCGGTGAAGACATGGCCGGCATTGGAATTGCCGGGCAGGCTGGTATCCAGCTTGGTCCCGCCCTTCACCTCCGCCCAGAGATAGCCCAGCAGGGCGGGGTCGTAGTCGAAGGTGCCCAGCCAGAAGCTGTCCGGCCGTTCCTCCACCGGGCCCAGCAGGTGCCAGATGGTGGGAACAGCACCATTGTGCAGGAAGGGCGGGGTCGCCCAGACCCCGTCCAGGGGCCGCGCCTTGTAGCACAGGGGTGCCCGGACCAGGTTCGGCCGGTTGAACCCGTCATACCTGCCCCATTCCTCCTTCGGGATGCCCGCCCGTTCATAGGCGCGGTTCTTCGTGACCTCCGTCACGACCTGAAGCCCCTGGCCCGGAGTCATGGTGGACGGGGTGCCGGTCAGCCGGGTGGAATCCACCGTCGTCTCGGCGAAGTTCTTCACCGCCTCCGGGTCGGTGCCGATGCCCTGCACGGGGATCATGGTCATGGCCCATTCGCGCACGCTGCTGTCGGTCACCGGGCGGATGCCGTGGCAGGACAGGCAGTGCTGGACGAACAGCTCCCGCCCGGCCGCGGCCAGGGTCTGGTCCACCGGACCCAGGATCTCATCCGGCCAGGCGGGGGCCTTCAAGTGTTCAAGGGCCCCTTCAATCGCCACCATGTTGTTGACAAGGACGGAGGTGTCCCAGCGGGCCGGCTCGGGGATGGTATTGCCCTTGGCGTCCACGAAATTGGTGACGGCCCGCACGCCCAGCGCTTCGCCCACATTGCGGACCATGGGCTGCCGGACGGAGCCGTTGTATTGCACCCAGTCGAACATCCACATATCCCACAGGTGGGGGAAGTTCACCGGCGCATCGGCCACACGGTTGTTGGACGGTAGCTTCAGGTCATCGGCGAAGACGGTGTTGCCGATGCGGCCCAGGGCATCCAGCCGGGCGAACCCTTCCGGCGTGGGGTAGTAATCGGTGGCAAGGCCGATCTTGGCCAGCAGGGCCTGCTTCACCCCGGCCGCCGCCCCGTCCAGGAAGGGCTGGTAGGCGGCCTTCAGGGCCTTGCGCGTCGCCTCGTTCCCCGCCTCCGGCCCCAGCACCTCCTTCTCGAAGGCGGACCAGCGCCAGGGCAGGTACCAAGTCAGGACCAGGCCCAGCCCGACCGCATCCTGCAGGACGTTCAGGTTGACCATACCGGCGCCGCCATCGATGCGGATGCCCTTGCCGTTATAGTTGATCTGCCCCGTATGGCAGGCGGAGCAGGTGAAGCCCAGCATCTCCAGCGGCTGCGGCTGGGGCCCGAATCCGTCGAAGGTGAACTTGGCGAAGCCGACGGGCAGGCCGTCCGGGTTGTCCGGCGTCGGCACCACACCATCGGTCAGGAAGCCCATGCCGCGCAGCCAGTCCATATCGGCAAAGCGCCCGCCATCGGGCCGCTTCATGGCCAGGAACCAGCGGTAGGGCATGACCACCGTGCCCTGCGGCGTGTGGTAGTAGAGGTTGCGATCCCCCTCCTGCCACTGCTGGTTGGCATGGAACAGGCTGACCGCCTGGCGTTCGGGCAATGTATCCCCCCGGGTCAGCATCATGCCCAGGGCGCCCGCACCGATGAGCGCAACCGCCGCCACGCCCAAGCCCACCTTTACCCAGGTCCGCATCTACCCCACCCCTCCGGTTGCTGAAAATCCGGCTTGATCCGGTTTTGCTTCGCATACGGAGTATTACCAAAGAGCGAAGGCCCATGCCATAGGGCTTTGCTTCCCGGGGTGGGGTAAGCTTGGCGGGCTACATCGCCAGGTATTCAATTGTCCAAGGCTCCGCCAAGGCGGCCTCCCGCCAGGCGGCCATGGCGGGATGGGCCAGGACGGCGTCGGCATAGGCCCGGGCCACGGGCGACAGGGCCACGCCCCAGGTGTCGAACCGGGTGCAGACCGGGGCGTAGAAGCAGTCGGCGATGGTGAAACCGCCGAACAGGAAGGGGCCTGCTGCCCCATGGGCCGCCCGGCATTCCTCCCAGATCGCCTGGACCCGGGCGATGTCCGCCGCGGCGGCGGCGACCCGGTCGGGGGCGTCATGGCGTTGCTTCAGGTCCATGAACAGGTTGCGGCGCAAGTCCTGGAAGCCGGAATGCATTTCCGCCACCACGCTGCGGGCATGGGCGCGGACATCCGCATCCGCGGGCCACAGCCCCGCTTCCGGATGGCGTTCGGCCAGGTATTCACAGATGGCCAGGCTGTCCCAGATCGTCCGGTCCCCGTGCTTCAGCACCGGCACCTTCCCCGCCGGGCTGTGGGACAGGAGGGTGGCCTTGGTGTCCGCTTGGCGCAGGGGCACCACCACCTCTGTGAACGGGGCGCCGGTCTGCACCAGCGCCAGCCAAGGGCGCAGCGACCAGGAGGAATAAGCCTTGTTGCCGATGACAAGCGTATAGTCGGCCATACTGCACCTGCCGGTTCCACGTTGCGGGAAAAAGGATTGGCATGAAAGGGGGAGCGGGTGGCGGGAGGGTAGAGCCAAGGCGAGCCCCGGCAAAGGGGCTTTTCTTGCACCGCGCCCGGGCGCATTCTGCACGCCGCTCCATTGCCTGTTGCCCGTACAGCCGTGCCCACCCGAAGGCCGGAAGGGCCCGAACACGAAAGGCCCTGGGACCGAAGGGCCCGACTACGAAAGGATCATCCCGTGCTGTCCTGCCTGCGTTCCGATGCCCCCGATGATGCCGTCGCCATCCTGCCGCTGACCCGGTCGGCGCTGGAGAAATGGGTGGTGCAGGCCCCGCCGGAGCAGGCGGCCTGGGTGAACAGCATGGGCTTCACCGCATCCCCCGGCACCACCGTGCTGCTGCCCAATGCGGACGGCAAGGTGGCGCGGGTGCTGGCAGGGGTGGGCGACAGGATCGATCTCTGGTCCCTGGCGGGCCTGCCCCTGGGCCTGCCCAAGGGTGTCTACCGGGTGGAGGGGGTGGAGGATGCGGCCACCGCCACGGCCGTCGCCATCGGCTGGGCCCTGGGCAGCTACCAGTTCACCCGCTACAAGCGCCCGATGAAGGAACCGTCGGTGCTGGTCCTGCCCGACGCGGCGGACAAGGCAGCGGTGGAGCGGGTGGCCACCACCGCCTACATGGTCCGGGACCTGGTCAATACCCCGGCCGAACACATGGGCCCGCCCGACCTGGCCCTGGCGGCGGAGCAGCTGGCGGCGGAATTCGGGGCCCAGGTGCAGGTGACCGTGGGGGATGATCTGCTGACCGCCAGTTACCCCATGGTCCATGCGGTGGGCCGGGCCAGCGTGCGCGCACCCCGCCTGATCGACATCACCTGGGGCGATGCCACCAACCCGCTGGTGGTGCTGGTCGGCAAGGGCGTCTGCTTCGACAGCGGCGGCCTGGACATCAAGCCGTCCAGCGGCATGCTGCTGATGAAGAAGGATATGGGCGGGGCCGCCCACGCGCTGGGCTTGGCCCGGATGGTGATGATGGCGGAATTGCCGGTGCGCCTGCGCGTGCTGGTCCCGGCGGTGGAGAATGCGATCAGCGGCAACGCCTTCCGTCCCATGGACATCCTGCCCACCCGCAAGGGCCTGACGGTGGAGATCGGGAACACCGATGCGGAAGGCCGGCTGATCCTGTGCGATGCCCTGGCGGAAGGGGATGCCGCCAAGCCCGCCCTGATGGTGGATTTCGCCACCCTGACCGGGGCGGCCCGGGTCGCCCTGGGCCCCGATCTGCCGGCCCTGTTCAGCAACGACGACGCCCTGGCGGAGCAAGTGCTGGCGGCGGCCCGGGCGACGGACGATCCCCTGTGGCGCCTGCCCCTGTGGCAGGGCTACCGGCCGCAGTTGGACAGCAAGATCGCCGATCTGAACAACGCCCCGGGTGGGGGCATGGCCGGGGCGATCACGGCCGCCCTGTTCCTGGAACAATTCGTGTCCCGCACCACCCCCTGGGTCCACCTGGACCTGTATGCCTGGAACCAGGGCAACCGCCCCGGCCGGCCGGAGGGGGGTGAGGCCATGACCCTGCGCGCCCTGTTCGCCGTGCTGGAGAAGCGTTTCGGATCCGCCGCTTGATCGGCGGTCACGGCACGGTTGAAAGGCACGGAAGCGTAACAAAGGGCCTGCCCCAACCCGCTTGCCCCCTTCGATGGGTTTAGGCACACTGTCCCGGCACCGAGACGATCCGGACGGAACAAGATCCGGCCCGTCGGTGCTGGGGATACTGCACGGGTAGGGGGAACGGGATGTCGCGGAACCTCGAGGCGCTGCAACTGTGGCGTGGCGCCCTTGTCGCCTCCGTCCGCAAGGATGGTCCCGATCTGTCGGCCCGGCAACTTGCCTTGATGCTGACCGTGTACCTGACCGCCCCGCCGCACACCGTGCGCGGGCTTGCGGCCACGCTGAATGTCTCCAAGCCGGCGATCACCCGTGCCCTGGACCGGCTTGGACGGTTGGGCTATGTGAAGCGCAAGCGTGATCAGGAGGATCGGCGGAACGTACTGGTGCAACGGACCGTCAAGGGCTCCGTCTTCCTGACGGAGTTCGGGCAGATGGTCATCGATGCGGGCCAGTCGGCCGGTACCGCTGCCGGCCAGGCGATGCCGGTGGAGGCTTCTGGTGCGCCCGCCCCCCTTCCGGAACCGGCGACGGCCCCCTGATGTCCAAGACCGATGACAAGACGGGTGAGAAGCCCGATCCCCGGGTCCACCCCTATCGGCCCGATCTGGCCGCCGCCTATCTGCGCGGGCGGGTCAAGGCGGACCGGTTCATCGACGGGGTGGAATGCCAGGTCCGCACTGGCTTCGCCAGCATGGTGGAAAGCCCCGGATTCGAGGCGCGGCAGACCAGCCAACTCCTGTTCGGGGAGCGGTTCACCGTCTATGACGACAGGGACGGTTGGGTCTGGGGCCAGAATGAGACCGACGGCTATGTCGGCTGGATCCGGCTGGAGACCCTGTCGGATGAAGTGACGGAGCCGACCCATGTGGTGAAGGCGCTGCGCACCTTCCTGTTCAGCGATGCCGACCTGAAATCCCCCACCGTGGACGTGCTGTCCATGGGGGCCAGCGTCACCGTCCTGCGGGAAAAGGGCCGCTGGGCGGAGATCGCGGGCGGCGGCTGGGTCTTCACCGGCCATCTGCTGGGCGATGACGGGTTGCTGCCGGACATGGCGGAAACGGCCCTGGCCTTCCTGGGCAGCCCCTATCTCTGGGGCGGGCGGACCAGCATCGGGCTGGATTGTTCCGGCCTGGTGCAGATCGCCGCCGCCATGGCGGGATACGAATGCCCCCGCGACAGCGACCAGCAGCGGGCCGAACTGGGCGAAACCGTGTCCCCCGACGGGGCGGGCCATGCCTATCGCAGGGGGGACATCGTCTTCTTCCCCGGCCATGTGGGCATCATGCGGGATGCGGATACCCTGATCCACGCCAATGCCCACCACATGGCCGTGGTGGCCGAACCCCTGGTCGATGTGCTGGCCCGGGCCGGGTCCAAGGGCGGGATCACCGCCGTGAACCGGGTCGGCTGACCCCCGACGGGGGAACCCGCGACTGATCGACCGAAAGGGAAAGCCGTTGATCCGGACGGCATCCCGCTGCCGGATTCCGCCGACCCCCAACCGTGACAGAAGATGCCCGCGACGGCACCGCCCAACCCGCAGACAGGACCCGACCACACCGCCAGCAGCCTGACGCCGACCCCGGCCCAGGGGCCGCGGCTGGTGATGATGGTCCTGTTGATCATGGTCCTATGCATCGCCGGAATGACCGCCGCCATCGAATGGAGCGGGCGGGCCCAGGACGGTGCGGCGGCGGAACGGTCCATCCGTCAAGTGGAACAGGCCCTAATGCTGGAGATGGAGCGGCTGACGGCCACCGCCGGGGATTACGCGGTCTGGGACGATGCCGTCCGCGCCCTGACCGGTGAGCCGGACCCCGACTGGGTCCTGTCCAACCTGGGGCCCAACCTGGTGCAGAATTTCAACGTCACCCGCGCCGTGGTGGCCGATCCAGGTGGCATCATCCAGGTGGCGACCATGGCCGGGGCGCCCACACCCGCCCTTCGCGGCACGATGCTGGAGCCCCATCTGCGTCTGCTGGCCGATCGGGTCGCCACCGGTGCCCGTCCGCCGGGCGGGGAAGAGGCGACGGCGCCCGGATCCCCGGGGGACATCGGATCGGCGCCCTGGGGCCCGGCATCGGCATCCGCCCTGGTGCGGTCCGGCAATGAGGTGTATCTGGCTGCCGCCGCCGCTGTCACATGGCAGGCCTTGCCGACGGTGGAACGTGCGGCGGGGGAGGATGGGCCCCCCCCACCCCGCCTGCTGATCCTGATGAAGCCGCTGGTGCCCGATCTGCTGGCGCTGTTGCGCACGCTGCTGCTGCTGCCGGATCTTGAGCGCCTGCCGCCCGAGGCCGAAACGGACGGGAGCGGTGCCAACGGGCCGACCCTCCTGCCGCTCACGGGCCCCGACGGCAGCGTGATCGGCCGGATGGCCTGGACAGCACCCACCCCGGCGGCGGATTTCCGTCAGCAGGTGCGGCCGTTGGCCATGCCCCTGCTGGTGGCGATGGGGGTCATCACCATGCTGTTCATTTCCCGTGCGCAGGCGGTGGCCCAGGAACTGCGCGATGCCGCCCAGGCCCGGGAACGCAGTGAGGACCGCTACCGCGCCCTGGTGGAGGCGGTGCCCGACCTGATCGCGCTGGTGGAGAATGGCCGCATCGTCCTGGTCAATGGCGGCGGGGCCGCCATCCTGGGCATGCCGGGGGCGCAGGGGGTGGTCGGGCGGCTGTGGACCGATTTCGTCACGGAGGGCGACCGGCCCGCCATGCTGCGCCTTCTGGCCGCCCATGGGCGGGACAGCCAGCGCGGCGCCCGGCCGGAGCATGTCTGGCTGGCCCTGCGGCTGCTGCGCCCCGGCGGTACCACGGCGGTGGAGATCACGGCCGTGCCCGTGGGCCCGCTGGAGGGGCGGCTGGCCTTGGTCGTCGCCCGCGACATCACCAAGCATGTGGAGGTGCGGGAAAGCCTGCGCCAAGCCCAGACCCAGGCCGCCCTGGCCGACCGGGCCAAGGTCCAGTTCCTGTCCAACATCAGCCACGAGCTGCGCACGCCCCTGAACGCCATCATCGGCTTTTCCGAGATCCTGAAGGATGAGCTGCTGGGCACCATGGGGAACCCCCAGTACAAGGATTACGCCGCCGATATCCATGACGGCGGGCTTCGCCTGTTGCGGCTGGTCAACGACCTGATCGACCTCGCGCGGATCGATGCCGGGCGGCTGGACCTGCGGGAGGCCTGGATCGACATGGCGGCCCTGGTGGACCGCTGCCTGCGCCTGGTCGGGCAGAAGGCCGAACAGGGCGGCATCGCCCTGACGGCGGAGGTGGAGGAGCCGTGCCGCCGCGTTCTGGCGGATGAGGTGCGGCTGAAACAGGCGGTGGTGAACCTGCTGAACAACGCCGTCACCTTCACCCAGCGGGGCGGCCGTGTCGCCCTGACCATCGCGCCCACCGCCGGCGGGGACGTTGCCGTGACCGTGTCGGACAACGGCCCCGGCATGACGGTGGAGGCGGCGGCCCTCGCGCTTGAGGCCTTCACCCAGGTGGAGGGCGGGCACAACCGGCGCCAGCCGGGGGCCGGGCTGGGCCTGCCCCTGGCCAAGGGCTATGCGGAGGCCCATGGCGGCACCCTGGACCTGACCAGCGCCCCTGGGCTGGGGACGGTGGTTACCATCACCCTGCCGGGCACCCGCCTGCCACCGCCGTCGGTCCGGTCGGCCCTTCCGCCCGGCGGCCGGGCTTGAGGGAAAATGCGACGGCCGCTGGTGCCGAAGGGGATAGCACAGCCTTGAGCACTGGATTTCAGGGCATTATCCCGCACCCTTGCGCTTGCGGCCATGGGCAAACGGCGCGATAGTTACGCTCACCCATGTGTGCAGATGCGCGTCATAGCCGGCGACGGCCAGACAAAAAGGACATGCCGGTCGGCGACTGGCAGTCGGCGATCGGCCATGACCAGAAGGCGCTGAACCAACCCGGTGACGCAGGGATTCCGGGCCTGGGTGTGGGCGCACTCCTGACCCTTCTGGATCATTGCGAGGAAGCGATGGTCGTGATCGGGCCCGATGGAAGCCGGGCCACGGTCGGCCGAATGCCCACCGAATGCCCAGCGCCGCCGGAACCGCTGCCGGAACCGTTGCTCAATCCGCCGCCGACCCTGTACCACATCCTGCACGTCAACCCGGTCTTCGCCACCCGCCTGGGCCTGTGCCCGGCGGACCTGGTGGGAAGGTGCCCGCGGGTGATGCTGGACGGATTGGTGGAGCCCTTCGCCCGGGACATGATCGTGTCGGCCCTGCATCGGGGGGAGGCGATCCGACTGGAGACCTGGGTGCGCCCGGGCCGCGGGGCCACCCATCTGGCGGAGATAGACGGCGTGCCCCTGGGCGCTGGTCTGTTCGGACTGATCGCGCGCGACGTTTCCGCCCTGGCGGGAGAGGCGCGGCTGCGCGACGCCATCGAATCCCTGAACGACGCCTTCCTTCTAGTCGATCCCCAAGACCGGATCGTCATGTTCAACCGCCGCCTGCTTGAGATCTATCCCGAAATGGCGCCTCTGCTGCGGCCCGGGGTGCGGATGGAGGCGCTGACCCGGGCATCGATCGCCGCCGGCCTGTTCCCGGAAGCGATGGGCAGGGAGGAGGCGTTCCTGATGGAGCGGATGGCCCGCTTCCATGCGCCCATGGGGCCCATCGAGTACCGCATCCGGGAGGATCACTGGGTCCGCATCCGGGAGACACGCACCCCGGATGGTTGGACCGTCAGCATCCGGACCGACATCACCGCCGAACGGGTGACGGAACTGCGTCTCAGGGCGGAAGCGTTGCGGGCGGAGGAATCGAGCCGGGCCAAATCCCGTTTCCTGTCGGCGATGAGCCATGAGCTGCGCACGCCCCTGAACCTGATCCTGGGCTTTTCCGACATCCTGCGCAGCCCCGACGGCGGCTTGACCGACCCGCGCCAGCGGTCCTTCGCGGAGGATATCCACGAGGCCGGGTCCTACCTCCTGGACCTGATCAACGACATCCTGGATATGTCCAAGATCGAGGCGGGGAAGTACGAGCTGCGCATCGGCGGTGTCACCGTCTACCGCCTGATCGAGGATACGGCCCGTCTGGTGCGCCAGCAGGCGGGGGAGCGGGCGCTGATCCTTGACCTGGACCTGTCGCCCGATCTTCCGCCCCGTATCCGGGCGGATGGGCGGGCCCTGCGGCAGGTATTGCTGAACCTGCTGGCCAATGCCCTGAAATTCACCCATGCCGGGGGGCGGATCACCATTCGGGGCCGCGCCTGCGACAGCCATCTGGAGATCGCGGTGAGCGATACCGGCATCGGTATCCCGGCCGATGCCCTGCCCCGGCTGGCACAGCCCTTCGAGCAGATCGACAACGCCCTGAACCGCCGCCACCAGGGCACCGGCTTGGGTCTTGCCCTGTCCAAAAGCCTGGTGGAACTGCACCAGGGCCGCCTGACCATCGAAAGCGAACCCGGCCAGGGCACCACCGTGACCATGACCCTCCCCATCGTCCTGGACCGCTGACGGGGCCGGGCGCCGGCTTGGCTTGGGTCGGGTCGGGTTGGAACACCAAGGGCACCAAGGGCACCAAGATCACCAAGGGACCGGGGCGCGGGGTGGCAGTGGTGCTGAGACGTAGCCTATGCCCTTGTTGCACCTGATTTTTTACCACGGGGGCACGGGGAGCACGGGGTTTCACGGGGGGCTTCGGTGCCCCTTGGCGACCGTGGTGTCCAATCCGCGCAAAGCGCAACAAACCATTTTGCCTGCGGCGCTGGGCAGCGATGGTGGATCGGCCGGGAGCCCCCCGACAACCACGCGATCACGGAAACCCCCGTGTACCCCGTGCCCCCGTGGTGAAACGGATGGACGGCCCAGGGACCGAAGCCGCCGCCCTTACTTCGGCGGCATGCGCAGGGCGCCGTCCAGGCGGATGGTTTCGCCGTTCAGCATGCTGTTTTCCACGATGTGCTGGGCCAGGGCGGCGTATTCCTCCGGCCGGCCGAGGCGGGAGGGGAAGGGCACCTGCTTGCCCAGGCTGTCCTGCGCCTCCTGGGGCAGGCCCAGCATCAT
>JBJOKR010000171.1:0-10474 GCA_046045995.1 Pseudomonadota bacterium
TCCCTCCAGCTTTGTTCCGGGGGCGAAACTTTCCGCCTTCGCAACGGGCTTGGTAGGCAGGGGTCGGGCCTGGGTCGGATCGGCCAGGGACCGGACCAGATCGGCCCCGGGCATGCCGTCGGGCCGCAGCACCACCGTCGCCTGTTCCGGCACATCATGGCCCAGCGCCCGGGCCCGCTGGCCGGTCAACACCACGCAAGGTGCATGGCCGGCCCCAGCAAGACTGGCAAGCGCGGACAGGCCGATGCCGGTCACCATCTCCGCCGCCTGGACCAGCAGGGCCCGCCCGTCCGCGGCGGCCAGCACCACCGTCTCCCCCCGGCGCAGATCGGAACAGGCACGGTCCACGGCCCGTTGGGCGGCACGGTCCAGGGGGCGGGCCAAGGGGGCGGCCAGATCAACAGGGGCGGCGTCGGGGGCCATGCGTCTCCGGGCGATGGGAAGGGGGGTGGTCAGGCTCATCAGGATTGATTCCGCAGGCAGGCGCCGTCGGCTGTGCCGCCGGCCGGGTTCCGGCGGTTCGTCGGGTCGCCCTGTCGCAGGAGCCAGACCGTATCCACCAGGAAGGAGAAAAGCAAAAGCGCAAGGGCTGCACCGGTCGCAAACCCGGTCACCGGCGCTGCCACCACGGGCGTAAGCCCGGCGGCCAGCACGGCGATCTGGATGACGCAGACGATCCGGCGGCGCTGGCTGAACGGCAAGGGGGCGGTCAAGGCCGGCAGCACCATCCCCGCCAGCACGAAGACATGCCGCAACAGGCCCAGCGCCAGGACCCAGACCCCCACCTCCCCCGCCCGCCACAGCAGCAGCGCCAGGACCAGGGTCAGCAGCGTGTCCAGTTCCATATCGAAACGGGCGCCATAGGGGCTGGTCATGCGCTGGGCCCGGGCCAGCGGACCATCCACCCCGTCCAGGGCCAGCGCGATGACCGCGATCACGGAAAGGACCCAGAGATCGCCCGTATCCAGGGCGGTGGGCACCACCATCGCCCCGCCGACCAGGGCGATCAGCACCCCGCGGCCCAGGGTGACCCGGTTCGCATGGCCCCAGCCGCGATGGCGGGCATCCCCGTTCCCATGGCGGTCAAGCCCCGTCGCCGCCACGGCCGCCACAGCCAGGTAGACAATGGCGCATCCGACGGCATAGGCATCCGGCAGGTCCAGCAATACGGCCAGGACGATCCCGGCGGCCACGACCGAAACGGCCCCGACGAGCAGATGCAGGGCAACTTCCCGCCGCAGGGGCGGCGGTGGCGGTGCATCGGCAGTGGCGAGCGGTGACAGCAGATCCATGACCCAGAAGTTTGACCGTGGCGGTTCCATGACAAGACCCCCACATGATCAACCAGCCATTCCCAGCGCAAGGAGCCGCCATGACCGCCCCTCCCCCCGAAGCCCGCGCCTTCTGGACCGTCGCCCCCGGCCGGGGGGAGATACGGGCGGAACCCCTGGCCCGGCCCGGCCGGGGGGAGGTGCGGGTGCGGGCGCTGGTCAGCGCGATCAGCCGGGGCACGGAAAGCCTGGTGTTCCAGGGGCTGGTGCCGGAAACCTTGCGCGACACCATGCGCTGCCCCTTCCAGGCGGGGAATTTCCCCGGACCCGTGAAATACGGCTATTGCCTGGTCGGGGTGGTGGAGGCAGCGGGGGAAGCAGCGGGAGAAGCGGCTCCGGGCGGGCTTTTGGGCCGGCGGGTCTTTGTGTTGCACCCCCATCAGGACCGGCTGGTGGTGCCCGCTTCCGCCTGCCGCCCGGTGCCGGACGGGGTGCCGACGGACCGCGCGGTGCTGGCCGCCAACATGGAAACGGCGGTCAACTTGCTCTGGGATGGCGGGGCCCTGCCGGGCCAGCGCATCGCCGTGGTCGGGGCGGGGGTGGTGGGGCTGCTGACTGCCTGGCTAGCCATGCGCATCCCCGGTACGGCGGTGCGGGTGGTGGATATCGATGCGGCCCGGGCACCGGTCGCCGCCCGCCTGGGCATCCCCTTCACCACCCCGGACGAAGCCCTGGCGGAAGTGCTGGCGGAAACAGGGCCCTGCGATCTGGTGGTGCATACCAGCGCCAGTGCGGCCGGGCTGGCGAGATGCCTGGACCTGGCGGGGGTGGAGGCGACGGTGGTGGAGGCATCATGGTACGGGGACCGGCCGGTGGCAGCCCCCCTGGGTGCAGGGTTCCACCCCAAGCGCCTGCGCCTGGTCTCCAGCCAGGTGGGCATGGTCGCCCCCGCCATGCGCCCGCGCTGGGATCATGCGCGGCGGCTGGACCTTGCCCTGTCCCTGCTGGCCGATCCCGCCCTGGACGCCCTGCTGGAGGGGGAAAGCGCCTTCGCCGACCTGCCCGGAGCCCTGGCACATCTGTCCCGGACCGGTGGCCTGTGCCACCGGGTCCGGTACGGGTGACGTCCCTGACGCGGCCGGTGCTTGCGAGGTTACCCGCCCGCTTGCAATCGCGGCGACCGGCCGGGCCACCGGGGAGGGCGGGCCACCGGGGAGGGCGCCCCCCCGATCGACCCCAGGGTCAGGCCGCGAGACGCTGTTCCAGGCGCTCCACAGCAGCCTGGGTACCGGCGTTGTGGCGGAACTGGATGCGGATGATTCCCTCACGGGTTTCGACCACCCGGCCGGCAAGCTGTTCACCCTGGATGGTCATCTCGATCTCCGCCCCGACGGCGGTGGCGATGTCGCTGCGCAGGGCGGCCCCACCTTCGGACAGGTCGATCAGGCGGCCCGGGCCGGTCACCTCCCGGTTGCGACGGTCACCGGGCACGCGCAGGCTGACAGGCATATCCGCCGGGCGCCGGGTGAACTGGCGGCGTTCGCCCGCCACCTGCATGGCGTGCAGGAACTCCTCGATCTCCTTGCGCAGGCCCTCCGCCTTCTCCGAAAGCTCGCCCGCGGCGGAATAGAGCTGGCTGGAGGCGGCCTTCGTCGTGGTGGCGCTGTCGCTGACCTGGGAGATGCTGTCGGCGACATTCTTGGTCATCTCCGCCGCCTGATGGACGCTGCGGCTGATTTCGGCCGTGGCGGCGGATTGTTCGGTCACGGCCGAGGCGATGGCGCCGGAGCTGTCATCCACGGCGGTAACGCTGCGGGCGATCAGGGCGATGGCATCGGTCGCCTGGTCGGCGGCGCTGCGCACGGCGGTGACCTTGGACTGGATATCCTCCGTGGCGCGGGCGGTCTGGTTGGCCAGGGCCTTCACCTCCCCCGCCACGACGGCGAAGCCCTTGCCCGCCTCTCCCGCCCGGGCCGCCTCGATGGTGGCGTTCAGCGCCAGGAGGTTGGTCTGGGCGGCGATGTCCTGGATGAAGGCGACGACGGTGTTCACATCCACCACCACCTGGGCCAGTTCCTTCACCAGATCCTGGGCCCGGCCGGCATCGCCCACCGCCTGGCGGGTGGTGCTGGTGGTACGCTCCACCTGATCCCCGATCTCATTGGTGGACGCGGTCAGCTCCTCCGCCGCGGCGGCGACGGTCTGGGTGTTCTCCCGGGCGTGGGCAGCACTTTCGGCCACCTGGGCGGAAAGGGCACCGGTCTGGTCCGCCTGGGCGGAAAGGGAGGCGGCCGTGGCCTCCAGCTCCGTCGCGGCGGCGGCGACGGCGCGCAGCTGGGCGCTGACGGCGGCGTTGAAGTCGCGGGTCAGCTTCTCCTGCGCTTCCTGGCGGCGCAGCTTCGCCTGGGCCTCCGCCTCCCGCTCGGCCGCCAGGCGGCGGTTCTCGATCATGCTGTCCTTGAAGACCTGGACCGCCCGGGCCATGGCCCCGATCTCATCCTTGCGGCGGGTACCGTTCACATCGGCTTCCAGATCGCCTTGCGCCAGGCGGCCCATGACATCCGTCAGGCGGCGCACCGGCGCATCAATGGTGGACGCGGTGAAGATCGCCGCCGCCGCCGCCAGAAGGGAGAGCACAGCCAGCAGGATGATGACAGCCACGGTCGCGGCCGATTCAACGTCCGCCAGACGAGCCGCGGCTTCATCGGCGGCCTTGCTGTTCAGGGCCTTCAGGGCCAGGAGATCCTGGCGCACCTTGTCGAAGGCGTCCCGTCCGTCGCCGGAATAGATCGCCTCCGCCGCCACGGCATCGCCGGAGCGGGACACAGGAATCAGTCCGGTGCTGATCTCCACATAGGCCGACCAGTGCCGGCGCAGCCTGTCGAACATGGCCTGTTCCTCCGCCGAACTGATCAGGGAGGCGAATCGGCCCAGCCCATCCTCCACCTCCCGGCGCAGGCGGGCAATGTTCTCCTCCCGTCGGGTGCGCAGTTCGTCGTTGGTCGCCAGCAGATGCCCGGCCTCGTTCACCCGGTGGTCCAGGGCGTCGGACAGGATCTTCGCCGAAGCCTCCACCGAGGGTAGGGCATTCTCGCTGACAATCTGGGATTCCGTCCCGATGGCGGCCAGGCGGTTCAGGGCGAACAGGCCCAGGGCGATGGTCATCACCATAACCAGGCTGAAGCCTGCGATCAGACGGTTGCGGACGGACAGGTCGGACGGGCGGATCATGGCCTCACCTCAGCTCGGGTGGATGCCGTCTGGAACCAGCGATGGCGCCGGCTCGTGCAGAGACATGTCCGTAATGCCTAATCCAAATGAACCAAGGGTTAACGCGCTCAAAAGAATAGAATAACCATAAGGTTCATAGGACAATACAGGCGCCTTGGGACGCAGCTTCTGCAATTCCCGAGGCTTATCCGCATGAACTCCCCCATCTCGGCCGGTCGAAGAACTTGTTCCTTGTCCGCAACGTGGACAGCCGATTGGAAATCGGCCGGCCACGGGGGGCACCCGGACCGGCCGACGGATCTGGAACGGCAATGGCGGAAAGCGCGGATGGGGCTGATGGGGCCGATTCGGCCGCTATGCGGCTAGTCCCCCATCCGCCCCCATCCGCCACCGGTCAGGCGCTGGTATCCAGCTTGGCCTGGTCCCCACCCTTGGCGACGCCGACGATGGCTTCCCGCAGCAGGCGGCCTTGCAGGGTATAGCCGGCCTGCAGCACCTGGACCACCGTGCCGGCGGGTTTGCCGGTCCCTTCCAGTTCCATCATGATCTGGTGGAAATTGGGGTCCGACGGCTTGTCCAGCGGGTCCATCCGGGTGATGCCGGCGCGGTCGAAGGCGGCGGTCAGCTGCCGTTCCGTCGCTTCCACCCCGGTCAGCAGGCCGTTCACGGCCTCATTCGTCTGGCGCTGCTCGGCACCCACGGACTCCACCGCCCGGCGCAGGTTGTCGGCCACCCCCAACAGATCCTTGGCGAACTTGGCGATGGCGTATTTGGCGGTGTCCTCGCGCTCCCGCTCGGCCCGGCGGCGCACATTCTCCTGTTCCGCCAGGGCGCGCAGCAACTGGTCCTTCAGCTTGCCCACCTCCGCTTCCAGCTGGGCGACGCGGTCCTGCCCCTCGCCCGGATGGGCGGTTCCGCTGTCCGGTGCCATGTCGGCCGCGGTGGTGCCGGCCGACGGATCGGGATGGGAATGATCGGTCTGATTGTCGCTCATGCGGTCCTGCCCTCAGGTCTTTGTCCGATTGCGTGCGGCCCGGGCCGACGCGTGCGGTCACGTCAGATGCGGGGAGGAATAGGCCTTCCCGCGCCGGCTGTCGAGATGGGGATGCGCGCGGCCCGGGGCAATCACCATCCAGGCAAGCCGGTCCCGACCGCATCCGGTGGGTTGGATCGACGGGGCCGATGGCACCAAGGCCCTTGACCGTCCAGTGCGGGATTGCGACAACACGCAGCCCGGTATGGTGCCGGGTGGCGTCTGCCGTTCGACGGGTACGGCCGGCGATCCGACCGTCACTTTCACCGAGGGGTCCCCGTGGCCAAGTCCAATTACGTGTTCACCAGCGAGTCCGTTTCCGAAGGCCATCCGGACAAGGTCTGCGATCGGATCTCGGATGCGGTCGTCGATCTGTTCCTGAACCACGATCCTTACGCCCGCGTCGCCTGTGAGACCCTGGCGACCACCAACCGGCTGGTCATCGCCGGGGAAGTCCGCGGCCCGAAGGAGGTGCTGGACCAGGTGGAGCATGTCGCCCGCGCCGCGGTGAAGGACATCGGCTACGAGCAGGAGGGCTTCCACTGGGAGACCCTGGATTTCGCCTGCCACCTGCACCAGCAGTCGGCCGACATCGCCGTGGGCGTTGACGCCGCCGGCAACAAGGATGAGGGGGCGGGCGACCAGGGCATCATGTTCGGCTATGCCTGCGATGAGACGCCGGCCCTGATGCCCGCCCCGATCTTCTATTCCCACCACATCCTGAAAAGCCTGGCCGAGGCCCGGCATTCCGGTGCGGTGGCCTGGCTGGGCCCCGACGCGAAGAGCCAGGTGTCCCTGCAGTATGAGGGCGGCCGTCCGGTGCGCGCGACCTCCGTCGTCGTCTCCACCCAGCACAATGACGGCGTCTCCAACGAGGAGATCCGCGAGGTGGTGCGCCGCCATGTCCTGGGCGTGCTGCCGGAGGGCTGGATGTGCCCGGAGGATCAGTTCTATGTGAACCCCACCGGCCGCTTCGTCATCGGCGGTCCGGACGGTGATGCCGGGCTGACCGGGCGCAAGATCATCGTCGACACCTATGGCGGGGCCGCCCCCCATGGCGGCGGCGCCTTCTCCGGCAAGGACCCGACGAAGGTCGATCGTTCCGCCGCCTATGCGTCGCGCTATCTGGCGAAGAACGTGGTGGCCGCGGGCCTGGCGAAGAAGTGCACGATCCAGCTCAGCTATGCCATCGGCGTCTCCCATCCCCTGTCGGTCTATATCGACACCCACGCCACGGGTGAGGTGGATGAGGACAAGCTGTCCGACGTGCTGCGCCAGCTGATGAACCTGTCGCCCCGCGGCATCCGGGAACATCTGAAGCTGAACCGCCCCATCTATGCCCGTACGTCCGCCTATGGTCATTTCGGCCGGGAGCCGGAGGCCGATGGCGGCTTCAGCTGGGAGAAGACGGATCTGGTGGACGCGCTCAAGGGCGCGTTCTGATCCGCACCCAACTCCCGCGTATGGATGCAAGGGCCGCCGGTCACCCCGGCGGCCCTTTTCCATGCAATCCGGTCATCGGATGAAAATTTGGCCGATGAAAACGTGGCCGATGAAATCGTGGATCACTTTGATGATCCATAGGCTGTATACATGCCGATGCGCAACCGCATAAACTGTGACCCTGGCTGCTTCCAGGTGTTCCACGGTGTCCGATCCCGGCTGTTCCGAGCCACGGTGTCGAAGGGGGCGAGAGGGCGGCTCAGGGTGGCGACCATGGCGACCTTGTGGGATCCCTGAGGGGACCTGGGGCCGAGCGGTGATATCCCTTCACGGTCCGGTGTTCGTGACAGATCGCCCTATTCCAGCACGCGGCCCGACCTGTTCCCAGGCTGCGGCACGGGTGACGCTGGGCGGGTGATGCCCGGCATCAGCCGACGCGGGCGGCGGTCCGGGGGATCAGCAACCAATAGCGGCCGGGGCTTTTCATCTTGCCGGCGCGCAGCTCCGCCTCCGCCCCGTAGCCCCAGAAGAAATCACCCCGCACAGGGCCGCGGATGGCCCCGCCCGTGTCCTGGGCCACCATCAGGCGGCGGATGCGGGCGGACGCATCCAGCGGGTCCGCCGCCTCCAACCACAGCGGCGTGCCATAGGCGACGAAGCTGCGGTCCACGGCGATCGACCGGCCGGCGGTCAGCGGCACGCCCTGGGCCCCGATCGGGCCCGGCCCCTCCAGCACCCGGAAGAAGACATAGGAGGGGTTCTTGTGCATCACCGCCCGGGCTTCGCCCGGGTTGGCATCCAGCCAGGCGCGGATGGTCTGCATGGAGACCTCCTCCCGGGTCAGGGCGCCGCGGGCCACCAGTTCCCGCCCGATGGCCACATAGGGGTGGCCGTTCTGCCCGTCATAGCCGACGCGCATCTCCGTCCCGTCATCCAGGCGGATGCGGCCCGATCCCTGGATCTGCAGGAAGAAGGCATCGACCGGATCATCCACCCAGACGATTTCCAGACCCTTTTCAGGCAGCTTCCCCGCCTCGATCGCGGCCCGGTCCTCATAGGGGCGCAGGCGCCCGTCGGTGACGCGGCCGGCGATCCGTTCGCCCTTCATGCCGTCGCGGAATTCGCCCAGGTCGACCATCACCAGATCGGCGGGCCGGCGGCGCAGCGGCGTCTGGTAGGGGCCCTTACGGGTGCGGCTGCCGGTCAGGCTCGCCTCGTAATAGCCGGTGAACAGCCCCTCCGCCGCGCCGTTGTTGCCGGCCAGGTGCGGCTGGAACCATTCCTCGAAATAGGCCCGCGCGGCGGCATGGTTGCCTGCCGGAACCCCGGCCAGGGCGCGGCACGGGGCGACCCAGTCCGCCACCCGGCCCATGGCCCCGTCCGGCCCCAGGGCCCGGTCCTGGGGCTGGCGCAGCAGCCGGTCGCAGGACAGGGCGAAAACGGGCAGCGCGTCGGCATGGGCATCCCCGGCCCAGCCGGGCAGGTCGGCGAAATCGGCGGGCAGCAGGGTCAGCCGCGGGGCCGGTGCCTCCGCCCCCGGCTCCTGCGCCGGACGGGGACCGCAGGCGGCGACCGCCAGCAGGGCCAGAAGGGACAGGCCCCGCAGCAGGCGGGGCACGGCGGGGAAGGCAGGGGTCCGGCGCATGGGTCGGTTACCCGGGCAGCGGGAAAGGAAGGGGGAGGCCAAGTGCGGCGCGGGAGCCCGGATCAGAGTGTCGCCGACCGGGTTTCCGCCAGCGCCCAGTTGGGGTTGCCGGACCGGGTATTGCGACTGAAGGTCCAGAGGTCGATCACCGCCGCCGGATCATCGGCGTCGCCATCGACCACGCTGCCGTCCCGGTCCACGGTCACATTGACCTGATGGGTGGTGAAGCGGACGGTGCAGAAGGCGGTATTGCCTTCCATACGCGCTTCGGCCAGATCCACACTCTCGAACTTCTCGATGCGGGTCTCCAGCGTCTCTCCGGCGGCTTGGCGTTGGCGGATCGCCTCGGCGAAACGGTCATAGACCTCATCCGCCAGCAGCGGGCGCAGGGTAGCGGTCTCACCGTCGGCATAGGCCTTGACGATCATTTCGAACGCGGCGCGGGCGCCCTGCAGGAAATGACGCTCATTGAAGGAGGGATCGGCCTGATGGATGCGCTTCAGCCCCTCCTCCAGGGAGACGGGGCCGGACCATGCGGGTACCTCCTCCGCCGGGGCGCGGCCGGGCAGCTGCACGACATTGTCCCCCTCCGCCCGGGTGGGGCCGGCGGCAGGGGGCTGCTGGCGCTGGCTCAGCGGGTTCGGGCGCTGCCGTTCCTCCCCGTGCCGGCGGCCCAGCACGCTGCGCAGCCGGTAGACCAGGAAGGCGGCCACCATGGCGAAGATGAGGATGTCGAGAAAGAAACCTTCACCCATGAACCTGCCCTGCCGTGCGGGCCGGCGCCCCGATGGCGCGCAACCAGGAAGCAACCGGGAGAAACCCGTCCCGTGGGAAAAAGCCCGTGACCGACCGAAGATCGGCCCAAGCCCTTCAACCCGGCGCGACACCATCCCACTTAAGAGGGGACCGGTCCTGTGACCGTACCAACCGTTGCGCGCTCCGGGCTCCTCACGGTGAAAGCCCAACCCGTGTCTCGGTTAAATAGGCTCTGAACAGGCAAAGAGCAAGGACGGCCATGCGCTTCCTCCTCCCCATCCTATTGCTTCCCCTGGCGGAGATCGCCGGATTCGCCTATGTCGGGCAGGAGCTGGGGGTGTTGAACACCCTGGGCCTCGTGTTGGCATCCATGGTGTTGGGCATCCTGCTGGTCCGCCACCGCGGGCTGGAGACCTTGCGCCGGGCGCAACAGCGCATCGCCCGCGGCGAACCCCCGGTGCGGGAGGCGTTCGACGGTGTCTTCCTGGTCCTGGCCGGTATCCTGCTGATCATACCCGGCTTCGTCACCGATGTTCTGGCCCTGTTGCTGCTGCTGCCGCCGGTGCGGAACCTGGTCTTCCGCCGGGCGGAACTGGCGGTGCAGGTCCAGGGCCTGCGCGGCGGGGCGGCCGGGGGACGGGAATGGCGGGTCGATCCGGCATCAGGGGAGGGTGGGCCGGAAGCTGGCCCGGAAGCTGGCCCGGGCGGCCGGAGGGCAGGGCCCCCCCAGGTGATCGACGGCGAATACGCCGAAATGCCCGACCGCGATCCCCCGCGCCTGAGCTGACACCCGGTATACCCGGCCGGATCCAGGGCGGCCGGTTCCCCTGCCCGCTGGTGTTACGCCCCCCGGTCGGCAGCATCATCCGATGGCGCCCGCAGCCGGTCCAGGAGAAGGTCTGCCATGGCGGCGGCGATCCGGCCGCCGATCAGCCGGTCAAGCCACATCCACTGACCATCCGCTGCGCTTCTTGCGACCTACGAGGCGGCCCGGTGCCGCAGGTCGGAGCGAGCGTAAGCGAGGGCCGACATGGCGCGGGCCCGACCCACCTTCCCCCGTCAGGTGATGGCATCCAGGCGGGCGTCTGACAGGCT
>JBJOKR010000172.1:0-10442 GCA_046045995.1 Pseudomonadota bacterium
CCGTTGGATTTCGGCCCCTGGAAGCGGACGACGACGATCACGTCGCGGTTCAGCTCCCCCGCCTTGAAGGCGGCCAGCATCGCCTCCTGCCCGTCGAAGACCCGGGCCGGGGCTTCCACAATCCGGTGCTGCGGCTTGACGGCGGAAACCTTGATCACCGACCGGCCCAGATTACCGGTCAGCAGGCGCATGCCGCCCGTGGGCTGGAACGGGTCGGACGCCGGGCGCAGCACCTCGGTATCGGCGCTTGTGGCCGCCCCACGGCGCCAGGTGGCCTGTCCGCCTTCGCCCAGGAACGCTTCCGACCGGTAGGCCTCCAGCCCGCCGGGACCGGCCACGGTGGTCACATCCCCGTGCAGCAGCCCGGCATCCAGCAGCGTGCCGATCAGGAACTGCATCCCGCCCGCGGCGTGGAAATGGTTCACATCGGCGATGCCGTTGGGATAGACCCGGGCCAGCAGGGGTATGGCCTGGGACAGGTCGTTGAAATCCTGCCAGTCGATCACCACCCCGGCCGCGGCCGCCATGGCGACCAGATGGATGGTGTGGTTCGTGGAGCCGCCGGTGGCGAGCAGGCCGATGATCCCGTTCACCACCGCCTTTTCATCGATCACCGCGCTGATGGGTGTGTATTCATCGCCCAGGGCGGTGATCCGGGTCGCCCGCTGCGCCGCCGCTTCGGTCAGGGCGTCGCGCAGGGGGGTGTTCGGGTTGATGAAGCTGGCGCCCGGCAGGTGCAGGCCCATGATCTCCATCAGCATCTGGTTGGAATTGGCCGTGCCGTAGAAGGTGCAGGTGCCGGGCCCGTGATAGGACTGGCTCTCCGCCTCCAGCAGGGCATCGCGGCCCACCTTGCCCTCCGCATAAAGCTGGCGGATGCGGGACTTTTCCGGGTTGGACAGGCCGGAAACCATGGGACCGGCCGGGACGAAGATCGCCGGCAGATGCCCGAAGGACAGCGCCCCGATCAGCAGCCCCGGCACGATCTTGTCGCAGACGCCCAGATACAGCGCGCTGTCGAACATGTTGTGGGACAGGGCCACCGCCGTGGACATGGCGATCACGTCCCGGCTGAACAGGGACAGTTCCATGCCCGGCTGGCCCTGGGTGACGCCGTCGCACATGGCGGGCACACCGCCCGCGAACTGGGCCACGGCGCCGGCCTTGCGCACCGCCTCCTTGATCAGGGCGGGGTAGCGCTCCAGCGGCTGGTGGGCCGACAGCATGTCGTTATAGGCGCTGACGATGGCGACATTGATGTGCTGGTCGCCCTTCAGCTTCGCCTTGTCCCCGGCCGGGCAGGCGGCGAAGCCATGGGCCAGGTTGCCGCAGGACAGGGTCGCCCGGTGGGGACCGTTGCGGTTGCCGGCGCGGGTCTGCTCCAGATAACGGGCGCGGCTGTCGGTGCTGCGGGCGATGATCCGGTCGGTGACGCGGCGGATGGCGTCCTGGACAGTCATGATCCTGCTCCCCCTCTGCGGGTGGCGGTCGGTATCGGAAGGGCGGCGCCGGTCACGGCGCCCACCAGACGGAAACGGGAACGGCGGATTGGTGCAGCACGGCGCGCACCGGCTTCTCATCCACAGGCCCGGGCTGCATCGCCTCCCCCAGCACGCGGGCCTTGCCCTCCCCTGTGATCACCAGGGCGATCTCCCGCGCATCCAACAATGCCGGGCGGGTCAGGGTGATGCGGGCGGCACCGCCGGCGGCGGGAACCACCCCCCGCACACACTCCCCGTTCGGGGGATCCAGCGCCGCCGCCAGGCCATCCCCGCCTGGGAACAGGCTGGCGGTATGCGCATCCTCCCCCATGCCCAGCAGCACCAGGTCGAAGGGCCGGGGAATGGCGGCCAGCTTCACCGCCGTCTCCGCCAGACCGTCGGCCGGGCTCTCCCCCCGGCTTTTCAGCCCGACCAGACGGGCGCGGGATGCCCGGGCGCGCAGCAGGGTGCGCTTCACCATCCCTTCATTGCTGGCGGGATCGGCCGGATCCACCCAGCGCTCATCCGACAGGGTCAGCACCACCCGGTCCCAGGGCAGGTCCACCTCCGCCAGGGCGGTGTAGAGATCGGCCGGGGTGGTGCCGCCGGACAGGACCAGGGAGCAGACACCCCGGGCCGCCACCGCCGCGGCGATGCGGGAGGCGACCATGTCCGCCACCGCTGCCACCAGCCCGGGGCGGTCGGCGAAGCGGTGCAGGACCGGGGCGGTCCCAGCCCCGGAATCCGGCAACTCAGAACTCCGCATCGTGCCACCTCCGGTTCTCACGGGCCAGCAGCAGGGCGGCCGACAGCGGCCCCCAGCTTCCGGCCGGATAAGGTTCGGGGCGCTGGTCCACCTCCTCCCAGCTTTTCAGGATGCCGTCGATCCAGGCCCAGGCGGCATCCACCTCATCCCGGCGCATGAACAGGGAGGGGTTGCCGCGCACCACATCCATCAGCAGCCGTTCATAGGCATCCGGATACCGGTCCTTGAACGTCTCCGCATAGGACAGGTTCAGGGGCACGGAGCGCAGGCGCAGGCCACCCGGGCCCGGCACCTTGGTCATGATGGACAGCTTCACGCCCTCATCGGGCTGCAGGCGGATGACCAGCTTGTTGGCCGTCAGCTCCCCGGCGGAACGGGGAAAGACGCTGTGGGGCACCTGCTTGAACTGGATGATGATCTCCGAACAGCGGGTCGGCATCCGCTTGCCCGTGCGCAGGTAGAAGGGCACCCCCGCCCAGCGCCAGTTCTCCACCTCCGCCTTCAGGGCCACCAGGGTTTCGGTGTTGGACCCCCGCCCACCCAGTTCGTCCAGGTAGCCCGGCACGGACTGGCCGTCGATGGCGCCCACCCGATACTGGCCGCGCACGGTGCGGTCGCGCACATCCACCGCCGTGATGGGGCGCAGGGCGCGCAGCACCTTGATCTTCTCGTTCCGGATCTGGTCCTCGGTCAGGTTGGCCGGCGGCTCCATCGCCACCAAGCACAGAAGCTGAAGGAAATGGTTCTGAACCATGTCCCGCAGGGCGCCGGACTTGTCATAGTAATCGGCCCGGTTGCCGACACCGATGTTTTCCGCCCCCGTGATCTGGACATGGTCGATCCAGGAACTGTTCCACAGCGGCTCGAACAGGGCATTGCCGAAGCGCAGGACCATCAGGTTCTGGACCGATTCCTTGCCCAGGTAATGGTCGATGCGGAAGATCCGATCCTCGGGGAAGACGCTGCCCACTTCATCATTGATGCGGTTGGCGCTGGCCCTGTCGGTGCCGATCGGTTTCTCCAGCACCACCCGGCCGGAAGCGGTGACCAGGCCGGCGGTGTTCAGGTTGCGGCAGATCACGCCGAACAGGGCGGGGGACGTGGCCAGGTAGAAGACCCGGGCGCGGCCCGATGCCTCCGTCAGGCGGGCCCCCAGGGCGTCGAACCCGTCCGGCTTGGTGGCGTCCAGGGCGACATAGTCCAGGCGGGCGGTGAAGCGTTTCCACACCTCCGCGTCCCGGTCCTCCGCTGGCACATACTGCTCCAGGGCGGCGGCCACCTGCGCATGGTACTGGGCCGTTGTCTGGTCGGTGCGGCTGACGGCGACGATGCGGCTGTCCGCCGTCATCTGCTGGTCCCGCTCCCGGTAATAGAGGGCGGGCATCAGCTTGCGCAGGGCCAGATCGCCCGTGCCGCCGAAAACGACGAAGTCGAAAGGATTCACCTGCAAACTCTCGGCCATGGGCGACCCCGCCCTCCCTGTTGCGGCCCCGTATGCCAGGGCCCGCGCGCAGCCTTCGGCCACGCTTCCGTTCAGGGAGGATGATGCGCCCGTTCGCCCGTCAGGTCAATGTAGTCCGGTTACATTCCGGGCATGGATTTCGTGACATATCGGCGGAATTGACGATATCGCCGGATGTGATGCGGGATGTAGTGAAGGTAATTCCGTTACAGGAACAGGATCCCGGGCTAGGCCTCACCCTGACCGTGCCCGGGGGCTCAGCTACGCGACCGCTCCCAGGCGCGGGCCAGGGCGACGAAGCCCGCCACCTCCACCTCCTCCGCCCGGGCGGTGGGCAGGATGCCGACCGACTCCAGCATCGCCTCCGGCTCCGCCAGGGTGCCGCGCAGGGCGGCGCGCAGCATCTTGCGCCGCTGGTTGAAGGCGGCGGCCACCAGCACCTCCATGGTGCGGAAGGCCGGGTCATCGGCCGGCCGCTCCCGGGGCGCGAGGCGGACGACGGCCGAATCCACCTTGGGCGGCGGGGTGAAGGCCCGGGCCGGCAACACCAGCAGGGTCCGGCAATCGGCCAGCCACTGGCACATGACGGCCAGCCGACCGTAATCGGCCGTGCGCGGACGGGCGGTGATGCGGTCCACCACTTCCTTCTGGAACATCAGGGCCAGGAACCGGTATTCCGCGATCCGGGCCAGCCAGTTGAACAGCATGGGCGTGCCCACATTGTAGGGCAGGTTGGCGATGATGGCCCGCGGGGCGGGGACCAGGTCCACCGGGTCCAGGTCCAGCCCGTCCCCCTGCACCAGCCGGAACCGCCCGCCCGCCGCCGCCGCCACGTCGGCCAGGGCGGCGGCGAAGCGGGGGTCGCGTTCAATGGCGGTGACGGTCGCGGCCTCGGATTCCACCAGCGGCCGGGTCAGCCCGCCCGGGCCCGGCCCCACCTCCACCACGTTCACGCCGGTCAGATCGCCGGAGTCCCGGACGATCCTGCGGGTCAGGTTCAGGTCCAGCAGGAAATGCTGGCCGAAGCTTTTCTTCGCGGCCAGGTCATGGGTCGCGATCACGTCGCGCAGCGGCGGCAGGTGGGACAGGTCGGTGCCCATGGGGCGTTCCAGCATTCGTCAGGGGTCAGGCCGCCCCGGCCGCGGAAGACCGGGCAAAGGCATTGCGGGCAGATGGGATGCGGGCAGATGGGATGCGGGCAGCAGCGATGCGGGCAGCGGAATTCAGTGCTGCGATCAGGCTGGACGGGCTGGCCGTACCGGTACCGGCGATGCCCAGGGCCGTGCCATGGTCGGGGGAGGTGCGGACGAAGGGCAGGCCGAGCGTGATGTTCACGCCGGTGTCGAAATCCAGCGTCTTCAGCGGGATCAGCGCCTGGTCGTGATACATGCACAGGACCGCGTCATACCGTTCCCGGGCGGCGGCATGGAACAGGGTGTCGGCGGGAAGCGGCCCGGTCACGGTGATGCCCAGCCGGGCCAGTTCCGCCACCGCCGGCTGGATCACCGTGATCTCCTCCCGCCCGATGGCGCCCCCCTCCCCCGCATGGGGGTTCAGGGCGGCCACGGCCAGCCGGGGACGGTCGATCCCGAAATCGGTCGCCAGCGCCAGGGCCACCACCTGACCCACCCGGACGATCCCGTCCGTCGTCAACGCATCGGCCACGGCCCGAACCGGTAGATGGATGGTGGCCAGGGCGACGCGCAGGCCCCCGCCCTCCAGCAGCATGACGGTCCCATCCTCCGGTAGCCCGGCCAGATGGGCCAGGTACTCCGTATGGCCGGGCCAGCGGAAGCCGGTGGCATAGAGCGCACTCTTCTGGATCGGGTTGGTCACCACCGCCGCCACGCGCTCCGCCCGTGCCAGATCCACCGCCCGGTCGATGGCGGCGATGACGGCGGCGCCGTTGGCCGGATCCGGGCTGCCATAGGCGACCGGGGCCGGCAGGGTCAGGGGCAGCACCGGCAGGGCCGTGGCGAACAGCGCCGGGGCCTCCGCCGGGTCCCCGATCGGGGCGATCGGCACCGTCCAGCCCAGCCGGGCGGCAAGGTCGGCCAGACGGGCGGGATCGTCCAACAGGACGAAGGGCGGCACTAGGCGTTGATCGCGCAGGCGCCAAGCGGCCAGCGCGATCTCCCCGCCGATTCCGGCGGGTTCACCCATGGTCAGGGCCAGGGGAAGTGCGGGATCCGCCATCGCCCGCCCCGCCCCGGTCAGAGGCGATATTCGATGGTCGCCTCACGCCGCAGGTCGCGCAGGTAGCGGCGCTGCAACATGTCGATGCGTTCCATCAGCAGGGCATTCCGGATCTGGTCCACGGGCGGAAGGCTGCCCTCCGGCACCACCCGGTCGCAGACCATCAGCAGCATCACGCCCACGTCGGTGACCAGCGGCTGGGTCGGCGTGCCGATACCCAAGCTTTGCACCAGACCGCGGATCTCCGCCGGGATGTCGCCCAGCCGGGTCAGCGGCAGGCCCGCCACCTGAGCCCCCGGAATGCGGGTGGAAGCCTGCTGAAGGGCGTCACAGCTCGCCGCCTCCTGCGCCACGGCGTTCACCTGCTGGAAGGCGGCCTGCTGGTCGGCCACGGCACCGGCGGGCAGGATGAACTGGCCGATGGCCACCTGGATGTCGTCGGGATTGCCGGCGACGACAGCGCGCTGGTCGCGCAGCCAGAAGATATGGAACCCGCCGGACCCGCGGATGGGGCGGGAGAACTGGCCCGACTTCAACTGCTGGAGCGCCCGGTCCAAATCCGCTTCCAGCTGGCCGATCTGGATCCAGCCAAGTTCGCCCCCGGTCGCCGCCGTGGCGCTCTGGGAGAATTGCTGGGCGACGGCATTGAAATTGGCCCCCTGGGATATCTGCTCGACCACCCGTTCGGCCAGGCGCCGCACCTCCGCCTCCGCCTCCGGCGTGTCGACGGCCAGGAAGATCTCCGACACCAAGTATTCCGGGTTGCCGGCATTGGCCTTGATCTGCTCGACCCGGGCCGCGACCTCCTCCTCCGCCACCGTGGCCTGGGGGCGCAGGCGCCGCTGGACGATCTGGGCCCAGGCCATGTTCGCCCGGGTCTGGGACCGCAGGGTCTCGATGGACAGGCCCTGCTGGGCCAGCGCTTCCGCGAAGGTGTTGACGTTCATCTCATTGCGGCGGGCAATGGCCTGGATCTCCCGCTCCACCATCTCATCCGCGATGGTCAGTTCCAGCCGCTCCGCCTCCTGGAGCTGGAGCCGCTCATCGATCAGCACGCGCAGCACCTGGGGCACCAGGCGCTGGCGCACCTCCGGCGTATCGGGCAGGCCCGATGACAGGAAGGCAAGGCGCAGTCGGGCCATCAGGTCGGAGTAGGAGACGACCTGATCGTTGACGATAGCGGCGATCCGCTCCTCCGCCACGGTTCCCCGTCCCGGGGGCTGCGGCCCGGGGGAGAACGACTGGGCCATCGCGGCACCGGCAACGGTGCAGAGGGCGGTGGCGAGGAGAAGGCTCCGGGCGAGGCGTGGCATGGTGGCGTGGCGTTTCATCTGATCCGGCATGGCGAAGCGTTATAGAGAGGATTGGCGGCGGACGCAAAGGCACTGACGTCCGGTCAACCATCCTCCAGGTGCAGCAGGGCGGCCGTGCCCAGCATCACGGCGACACCGGCGGGTGCCCAGGCCGCCAGAAGCACGGGAATGGTGCCCGACAAGCCGAGGGCAAGCACCACATCCTTCACCGCGAACAGTAGAAGGGCGACGACAATGCCCGACCCGATCAGCATCAGGCTGCCCCCCGACCGGGACTGGCGCAGGGCGAAGGCGGCAGCCAGCAGCACCATGGCGGCGAACAACACCGGCTGGGCCAGCAGGGTATGCCACTGCATCCGGTGCCTGACAGAGGACAGGCCCGTTTGATCCAGGGTCTGGATGAAGGCGGGCAAAGCCCAGAAAGACAGGGTGTCGGGGGAGGCGAAGCTGGTCTGGATCCGCTCCTCCGTCAGGTCGGTCGGAAGCTCATACGCCGCCAGGAACTCCGACGGGAGGCCGGGGCGGTTGTACCACGCCCCCTCCAGCAGCCAGTGCCCCTGCCGCAGGGTGGCGCTTTCAGCGTCCAGCCGGCCGATGACCCGGCCCCCCGGCGCCTCCAGCAGCACCATCACCTGGCGCAGGGTGACCGTCCCCGGCACCACGGATTCCGCATGGAGCAGATATCCGCCCGCCGGCGCATCGCCCGCCTGCCCCGGCTCATGCCCCATCTGGCGCAGCCAGATGCCCGAGCGGGCCACATCCAGGGAGGATGTCTGGCCCCGCAGGTAGCGGTTCTCCAGCGTCTCATACCGCGACAGCATGGCGGAAAAGACGGGGTTCAGCAGGGCCATCTGGGCCAGGCCCAGGGTCAGTGCCACCAGCAGCACCGGCGCCATGAACTGCCAGACGGAGATGCCGCTGGCACGGGCGACCACCAGTTCCTGGGTCCGGGTCAGGCGCCAGAAGGTGTACATGGCGCCGAACAGGATGACGAAGGGGAACACCTCCTGCCCGATCTCCGGCAGCTTCAACAGCCCCATGCCGACAACCAGCTCGAAACTCGCCTCCGGCCGGTTGGCGGCGCGGCGCAGCAGCTCCACCGTATCCAGCAGGAAAATGATTGCCAGCATCCCCCCCAGCACGGACAGGAACCAGAGCACGAACTGGCGGCCGATATAGCCGGAAAGGGTGGAGGATAGCCGCATCGCCCCTACTCCGCCGCCGCCGCCGGCCGGGCCGGCGGGCGCCGGAACCTGCCCCGCAGCCGCCGCCAGTGCTTCATGTACCAGACGCCCAGCGGCACCGGCAGCAGCACGGTGGTGTAGAGCAACGGCACCAGGGTCGGCGACTTGCCCACCAGATTGGTCAAGCCCAGCACGGCACTTTGCAACAGCAGGGCCAGCACCGCGGCCAGCGTGATCCGGCGCACCTGACCCCGGCGGGAGAATTCACCCGGCAGCAGGCAGGCCAGCGCGATCACGGCGAAGGCCAGCGGCAGGAAGGGAGTCGCCAGCCGGCTGTGCAGTTCCGCCCGAAGCCGGTCCGCCTGCCCCTGGTCACGCGGATCGTCGGAGATGCGGACCAGGTCCAGCAGCCCGCGCTCCCGCGGATCGGGCCAGCGATCCCCCATCCGGCGCTGGAGCACCTGGAGATCCACGGCGTAGCGGGCGAATTCCAGCCATTCCTGGCGCCCGGTCGCCTGGTTGAAGGTCATCTGCGTGCCGTTGAAGACGACGACCCGGGGCACATCATCCGTCATCAGCAGCTGCCCCCGCTCCGCCCGCACGGTGGTGCGAACGCCGGAAGTACGGGTGTCATGGATCAGCAGGCCGGTCAGGGTACCGTTGCGCTCCCGGTCGCGGACATAGACGGTCAGCCCCTCCCCCACATCGTTGAAGGTGCCCTCCCGCAGCAGCACCGCGGAATAGTCGCTCTGCGCCTCGAAGCGCAGCCGCACCAACTCCCGCTGGGCCGCCGGCGCGATGTGGGTGGTCAGGGCGAAACAAGCCAGCGAGACCAGCACGCCCAGGGTCAGGGCGGGGCGGGCCAGTGTCATCGGCCCCATGCCGGCCGACCGCATCACCACCAGCTCACTGTCCAGGGTCAGCCGGTTATAGGTGAACAGCACCGCCACGATCAGCCCGACCGGCAGCACGACCGACAGGAAGGTGGGCAGGGTCAGCAGCGCCAGTTGCAAGAAGACCAGCAACGGGGCCCCCCCTTCCACCACCAGCTCCACCAGCCTCAGGGACTGGGTCAGCCAGATGGCGGCGGACAGCCCGGCGGTGACGAACACGGTCGCCACCGTCAGGTTCCGCAGCAGATATCGGCCGATCTGGGTCATCCGTGCGTGTCGTCCGGGCCGGTTCCCCGGGGGCGGGGTGGCTTGTTCAGGCGCGTCTTCGCCCGATATTGTGGCGGCAGTAGGGTCGGCACGCCGACCACCGGCGCCGATCCGACCGGTACCATCCCTTGACAGGACCGGACCGCTGTTCTTTATCGGGTCCCATGCCCGCCGACAACATGCCTGCGTGCCGGCCGCGTTTCCATCGGCCCCGCAGAATGGTCGGCACCGATCTGTGACCGTCGCCCGCGACGAGACAACGAGAGAAGAAAATGAAGATCGCCATCGCCTCCCTCGCCCTGCCAAAGGCGGGTGCGCTTGCCCTTACCGTGGCCGCCGACGGCACCTTCGGGCCCTTTGGCGCCGATCTGGATGCGCGTACCGGCGGGATCCTGTCCCGCGCCATCGCCGCCGGCCGCTTCACTGGCAAGCCGGATGAGACGCTGACCGTGCTGGTCCCCACGGGCGTCGAGGTGGGCCGGATCGTCCTGGTCGGAATCGGCAAGCCGGCGGAGGCCACGGCCGCCACCGCTTCCGGGGCCGCTGCCGCCGTGGTCGCCGGTCTGCTCACCTCCGGGGAGACGGAGCTGGCGATAGCCGCCGATACCTTTGACGGACTGGGCGTGGAGCCGGCCACCTTCGCCGCCGAAATGGCCTTTGGTGCCGTCGCCCGCGGCTGGCGCTTCGACCGCTACAAGACGAAGACCCCGGAAGAGAAGAAGCCGACCCTGAAGAAGGTCACCATCCTGACCGACGCCAAGGGCGCCAAGAAGGCCTGGGACAAGCTGGAGAAGGTGGCGGACGGTGTGTTCCTGACCCGCGAGGTGGTGGCGGAGCCGCCGAACGTCCTTTATCCCGAGACCTTTGCCGAGCGCTGCGC
>JBJOKR010000173.1:0-10440 GCA_046045995.1 Pseudomonadota bacterium
AGGGCGGGGGGGCGGAACCCGTCCATCCCGTAGGTCGGATTAGGCGCCCCGCGCCGTAATCCGACACCTGCCGGGACCCGTCCCCCCTCTATCCGCGCCCCATGGGCTCTCCGTTACGATCAATCGGGAGTGGCTCCGGCCGAGTCGCAATGCTACTCCATTCAGGGAGGATGCCATGCGGACCAAGCCCAAGGCGGCACAGCCGCCAGCACAGCCCCAGATACAAGCCGGCCTGCCGCGTGATCCGCTGTTGGGGGAGATGCGGCCCGTCGGCTATGGCTCCCTCCGTGGTCGGCTGGTCATACCCCCCGACCTGGACCTGACCCGGCCGATCCAGGAGCAGGTGACCCGCCTCCGGTCGGTTGACGGTACCGTCGGCATGGGAAACGATCGGGCTCAGGCGGGGGAGGCGTGATCTGGCTGGTCTGCTTCTCGACACCCATGCGGTGATCTGGTTCTTGAACGGCGATCCGCTCGACCCGCGGGCCCTTCCCTGCTGACCGCACCCGACGACCTCCCCCCCCGGCACGCGGATTGCTTAACCGCGGGTGTTGCGCCGCCGGGCGGGCGACCTCTACAATGCCGGATATTGTCCCTTTGGGTGTGGAACAGCCGGAATGGCGCTGGCACAACGGCTCGATCTGCGACAGTCCCAGTCGCTGGTGATGACGCCGCAGCTGCAGCAGGCGATCAAGCTGCTGCAATTGTCCAACGTCGAACTGGCGGAATTCGTGGACAAGGAGCTGGAGCAGAACCCCCTGCTGGAGCGCGATGAGGGGGAGCGGGATGCCGCCCCCGCCGCCAGCGGGGTGGACCGGGAGGAGATGCCCGCCGACCTGCCCGAGAGCTATGCCCGCGATACGGTGGATCTGGCCGGATCGGACCGGATGACGGCCGATGCCGATGCCCCGCTCGATACCGATTACGAGAATGTCTACACCAACTCCTCCGCCGTCGACATGGACGGGGGCGGGGAGGCGTTCGGCACCTGGTCCGGCAAGGGCGGCAGTTTCGAGGATGAGGACGGGTCCTTCACCGACCGCCTGTCCGAAGGTGTCACCCTGCGCGACCATCTGGACGAGCAGATCACCATGGACATCCCGGACCGGCTGGACCGGATGGTGGCCTATGCCCTGATGGACCAGCTGGATGCCGCCGGCTATATCGGCAGCGATCTGGCCGCCATCGCCACGCAGCTGGGCTGCGGTCTGGACCGGGTGGAGCGGGTGCTGGCCCGGATGCAGCGATTCGATCCCGCCGGGATCTTCGCCCGGTCCCTGGCCGAATGCCTGGCCCTTCAGCTGAAGGAGAAGGACCGGCTGGACCCCTGCATGCAGGCGCTGCTGGACAACCTGCCCCTGCTGGCCGCCCGCAACATCCCCCAGCTTCTGAAGGTCTGCCGCGTCGATCAGGAGGACCTGATGGACATGGTGGCGGAGATCAGGGCCCTGAATCCCAAGCCGGCCCTGGCCTTCGATCATGAACCGGTGCAGACCGTGGTGCCGGACATCCTGATGCGGGCCGCCCCCACCGGTGGCTGGATCGTCGAGCTGAACGCCGACACCCTGCCCAAGGTGCTGGTGAACCAGCGCTATTTCTCCCGCGTGCAGGGGACGGCCAAGTCCAAATCGGACAAGGAATACCTGTCCGAAAAGTTCCAGTCGGCCAGCTGGCTGGTGAAAAGCCTGCACCAGCGGGCCAACACCATCCTGAAGGTGGCGACGGAGATCGTGCGCCAGCAGGACGCCTTTTTCCTGCACGGGCTGCAATTCCTGAAACCCCTGATCCTGCGCGACATCGCGGAGGTGATCGGGATGCACGAATCGACGGTCAGCCGAGTCACCACCAACAAATTCATCGCCACCCCGCGCGGGGTGTTCGAGCTGAAATACTTCTTCACCGCCGCCATCCAGGGGGCGGATGGCCAGGCCGCCCATTCGGCCGAGGCGGTGCGGTTCCGGATCAAGGCGCTGATCGACGCGGAAAAGCCGGACGACATCCTATCCGATGACAAGCTGGTCGAAATCCTCCGCGGGGAGGGGATCGACATTGCGCGCCGGACGGTCGCCAAGTATCGTGAAGGCATGAAGATATCCTCTTCCGTTCAGCGACGCAGGGAGAAGGCCCTTGGCTTATGATCCCGTTGCTGGGCGCCGCCGGTCGCCCGACGACCGATGTACCTGACCGGAAGGTGACGGCCCGGTGGGCCCGGCCGATGGATGCCGCCCCCGCCCCGCGCTCGACCTTCCCCCGGCGGTCCCGCTTGGACCGCCACTTCCGGCCCTGACGACCAACAAGAAACGGGTCCATCATGCAGATCACCGTCAAAGGCAAGCAGCTCGACGTGGGCGACGCCCTGCGCACCCACGTCAACGAGACCCTGACCGTCCTCGTCGGCAAGTATTTCCAGAATCCGATCGAGGCCACCGTCGTCCTGTCAAAGGATGCCCACGACTACACCGCCGACATCCAGGTGCATGTCGGCCGTGGCATCCTTCTCCAGTCCAATTCCAAGGCGGCGGAGCCGTATCCCGCCTTCGACGACGCGGCGGAGAAGGTGGCCAAGCGCCTGCGCCGCTACAAGCGCCGTCTGCGCGATTACAACAACAAGGCCGGGGCCGCCGCGGTGGCCGCCGACATCATGCCCGCCCGCAAATACGTGATCGAATCGCCGGTGGAGGACCATCGCGATGATGCCGCCGAGGGTATCGATACCGGGGCGGAAGCAGCCGACGGCGCGCCCATCATCGTCGCGGAGATGGAGATGGGGATCGACATGCTGACCGTCTCGGAAGCGGTGATGCGGATGGACCTGGCCGATCTTCCGGCCCTGATGTTCAGGAATCGTGCCCATGGCGGCCTGAACATGGTATACCGCCGTGCCGACGGGAACGTCGGCTGGGTGGACCCGACCTCCAAGTGAGCCGGTGTCCGACCCATGCACCTGCACCGTTCCGCCGTTTCGGCCATCTCGCTCGCGTTCGTCCCGATGCATGATCTCATAACGCCGGACGGCATCATCCCCGCCTTGCGCGCCAGCTCTAAGAAGCAGGCGTTGCAGGAACTGGCCCGCAAGGCGGCGGAACTGACCGATCAGCACGAACGCGCCATCTTCGACGTGCTGCTGGAGCGCGAACGGTTGGGCACGACCGGGGTCGGCCGGGGGATCGCCATCCCCCATGGCAAGCTACCCAGCCTGACCCAGGTCGTCGCCATCTTCGCCCGGCTGGACAAGCCGGTGGATTTCGACGCCATCGACGAACAGCCGGTGGACCTGATCTGCCTGCTGCTGGCCCCGGAACAGGCGGGGGCCGATCATTTGAAGGCCCTGGCCCGGGTCAGCCGCCTGCTCCGCGATCCCACCCTGTGCGACAAGCTGCGCGGGGCGGAAACGGCGGACGCCCTCTATGCCCTGCTGTCCCAGCAGGAACAGAGCAACGCCGCCTGATCCGCCCCTGGCGGACTGCGGGCGGTCGTATCGGAACGGGCCCCCGGCGGGGCCCGTTTGTTCCAGGCACCTGCCCCCATCAGGCCGGCCCCGGAACCCACCTGCCCCGACCCTGTTGATGCCCTGGACATATCCGGATATCCGGCCAACAGGGGACCAGGCATCATGAGCGATCAGGTCAGCGGGACCAGCACCACGGGCACGGGCACGGCCACAGGGGCAACCACAGGAACGACAACCGGGGCGGTGGGCGAGGATACCGGCACCACCCGGACCTTCCAGCCCGGCCGACCGGGAACGGCGCAATCCGGCATGGGCCAGTCGAAGCTGGGCCAGTCCAAGCCGGGCCAGTCCAAGCCGGGCCAGTCCGCGATGGGGGGCGGCGATTTCAGCGGCTCCGGCCAGTCCGGATTCGGCCCTGGCTCCGGGGGGCGCAGCCCCTATGGCGGATCCGGGCGAAATCAGGGCCGTGGCCGCCCGGGCCAACGGCAGGGCGGTATGCAGGGCGGCGCCGGCATGATGGACCGGATGGGCCGGTCGCTGGGCAATTCCCTGGGCAATGCCGATGCCTATCAGATCGCACCCCTGGTGGTGGGCGGGCTGATGACGGCGCTGGGCCTGCGCCGCGGCGGTTGGCTGGGCTATGGCGTGGCGCTGGCCGGGCTGGGCGTGATGCAGCAGGGCTTCACCGGTAGCCCCGCCCTTCCTGACTGGATAGGCCGCAGCGATCATGGGTATGGCGGGGAAGGGGATCATGCCCAGACGGCGGTCACCGTCACCCATGCGGTGACCATCGACAAGCCCGTGGCGGAGCTTTACCGATTCTGGCGCGATTTCTCCAACCTGCCCCGCTTCATGGAGAACCTGGAACAGGTGGAGGTGCTGGATGACCGGCACAGCCGCTGGACCGTGAAGGGCCCCGCCGGCCTTACCCTGGGCTGGGAGGCGGAGGTGACGGACGATCAACAGGACCGCCGCATCGCCTGGCGCGCGGTGGAAGGGGCGGATGTACCCAACTGGGGCCATGTGGAATTCCGCCCCGCCCCCGGCGGCGGGACGGAAGTGCATGCCGTGATCCGCTATGAACCGCCGGGTGGCATGCTGGGCCGGGCCGTGGCCAAGCTTCTGGGGCGGGAGCCGCAGCAGCAGATGCGGGACGATCTGGCCCGGTTCAAGCGCATGATGGAAACCGGCCAGGGTGGCATCGGCGGGGGAACCGGCTCCGACACCGGCACCGCCGCGGCCAACACCATGGGTCCGGAATTCCACCGTGGCGAGCAGCGCGCTCCTGGCGACTCGGCGGAATTGTAACCCCGCCCGTGCCAGGATTTCGGTCCGGGCCATGGTCCGGCGAATGATTGGCACCTTGAAATGTAAGGGTATTCAAAGATCTAAATCGGCGGCTCAGAGGGCGGGGCTGCCGATTTCCGTTGAATCCCGGCACGACCTTCCCAATATCTGGACCTGACCCTCCAACCACCGTGTCGGGGACGCTCCATGTTCAACCAGTACAATCGGTTTGCCGCGGGCACCCGCGCCATCGATCAGGCCCAGTTCGATGAGGGTCTGCGGGCGCATATGCTGCGTGTCTATAACTTCATGACGATCGGCCTGGTGATCACCGGTCTGGTCGCCTTCTTCAGTGCCTCCAGCCCGGCGATGGTCCAGCTCATCCAGGGTACGCCCCTGAAGTGGGTGGTGATGCTGGCCCCGCTGGCCTTCGTCTTTGTGCTCAGCTGGAACTTCCACAAGTTCAGCTTCGCCACGCTGCAGATGCTGTTCTATGCCTTCAGCGCCCTGATGGGCCTGTCCATGATGTACATCTTCCTGGTCTATACCGGGGAAAGCATCATGCGGGTCTTCTTCATCACCGCGGCCATGTTCGCGGCGACCAGCCTTTACGGCTACACGACGAAGAAGAGCCTGGCCGGCATGGGCGGCTTCATGTTCATGGGCCTGATCGGCATCCTGATCGCCGGCATCGTGAACATCTTCCTCCAGTCCAGCGCGCTCCAGTTCGCCATCTCCGTGATCGGCGTCCTGGTCTTCGCCGGCCTGACCGCCTGGGACACCCAGCGGATCAAGGAGGAATATGCCGAGGGCTACGGGTCGGAGGCCAACGGCAAGCTGGCCGTGATGGGTGCGCTCGGCCTGTACCTGAACTTCATCAACATGTTCCAGTTCCTGCTCCAGCTCCTGGGGAACCGGGAGGAGTAAGAACCCGCTTGGATCGTCCACCGGGCGGGGACGTTCCCCGGATCCGCCCGTGAGACCCGGCCCCCACAGCGAAAGCGCCCGGTAGGCACCGCCCTATCGGGCGCTTTCCGTTCCGACGCCTGTTTTCCGCAAGGGGTGTTGCGGGGGACATCGACGGGTGTGACGCTTTCGGGGCGGCGGCTTGACCGGCGGGGGCAGGCGTCCAATCTGCCGGGGGCACATCCGGCGCCCCGCCCCGGTCGCCGTGCTCCACCCGGCAGGAAGCCGCACCCCGCCCATGTCCGCCTTCTCCCACCCTGACGCTGCCACCCGCCCCGCCCGCCGGCGCAAGGCGGACCGGCGCCTGCACCGGCGCCTCGCCCGGCTGGAATCGGTGTTGCCCGGCCGGGTCGGGCAGGGTCTGAACGGCCTGCGCCGGCCCGGCATGGGCCTGATCCGCATCCCCGTGGCCCTGCTGTTCATCCTGGGCGGGCTCTTGGGCTTCCTGCCCATCCTGGGCTTCTGGATGCTGCCGCTGGGCCTGCTGCTGCTGGCGGTGGACCTGCCGGTGCTGAAGGGCCCCGTTGGGCGAACCATGGTGCGGGTGGAACATTGGTGGCGCAGCCGCCGCCGCGGCCGGGGCCGGCCGTAGGTCGGATTGGCGCAGCGTGATCCGACCTACGGCACTACGCCACGTCGGTGATCACCGGGTCCTCTGGCGGCATCAGCAGCAGGATGGGCTTGTCGCCCCAACAGCGGTAGCACTCGGCCAGCCCCGCCTCCCGGTCGGCGGCCAGGGACCAGTCGCCGGGGAGGTAGACCGCCACCCCGCCATTGCCGGTGTTCAAGGACAGGACCAGCCGCCGCCCGGCCTCCAGATCCGTACCCATGACGACGAATCGACCGCCCTGGTCGCGGATCATGGTCGCCACCTCCCCCACTCCCTCCGTCACCCGGGTGATCAGGAAGGTGGTGCTGTCGGTGATCCCGGTGGTGATGGTGGGCATGGGCTTTTGTCCCGGTCGGTCGGCAGGCTGGGGGGCAAGGTGCGGGGCGGAACAGGTCAGGCAGTGGCGGTTTGCCTTGCGGCCGTGCGGCGCCGGCGGCGGGCCAGAACCCCATAGCGCGGGGCGGCCAGGATCGCCAGGGCCAGGAACAGGCCGGACAGGGTGGCGATCATGCCGGCGGCGTTCAGCGACACGGCGAACCCCGCCCAGCCGGGGCCGAAGGCCCCCAGGACATAACCGCCGATCCCGCTTGCCCCCGCCAGGACCAGGGACAGGCCGATCTGCACCGGCAGCCGGTCGGTCAGCAGCCGCGCCGTGGCCGCGGGGCAGATCAGCATGGCGATGACCAGGATCGACCCCACCGCCTCGAACGCGGCGATGGCGCAGATCGCGGTCAGGGCGACCAGCCCGTGCTGGATCAGGGCGCTGGAAATGCCCTGGAGATCGGCCAGGGCCGGGTCGAAACTGGCGATCACCAGCTCCTTGTAGAACAGCCCGACCAGAACCGCCGCCAGGACGAAGACCGCCGCCAGCTGCACCACCTCCCGCGGCAGGGTGGCCCAGACGGTCAGGGACAGCAGATCCCCCCACCCCTGGGGTCCGAACCACAGCACATCTTCCAGTTGGCCATAGAGGACGCAATCCACATCCAGGTCGACCACGTGGGCGCCCCCCTGCTCGATCAGCAGGACACCGGCGGCGAACAGCCCGGTGAAGACCACGCCCATGGCCGCCCCCGCCTCCACCCGGCCCAGGCGGCGCAGCAACTCGATCAGCACCCCCGCCACCAGGGCGGCGACCAGGGCCCCGGTCATCATCGGCAGGGTCTCCCGCGTGCCGGCCACCAGGAACCCGGCGACGATGCCGGGCAGGACCGCATGGCTGATGGCATCGCCCATCAGGCTCTGCCGCCGCAGGACCAGGAAGTTACCCACCAGCGCACAGGCCAGGCAGGCGAAGGTGGCGGCCAGGATGGCCGGAAGGTCGATGGTCAGGGCCGGAATCATCGCCCGTCCTCCCCCCTTCCCGCCCCTTCCGCTGGCGGCGCCTCCCCCAGGGATGCCAGGGCCTGTTCCCGGCGCAGGGCGCGGGACAACAGGCCACGGGCCGGGCCCAGGACGAAGCTGGCGAAGAACAGGGCCGTCGCCACCAGCACGATCACCGCCCCGGCGGGCAGGTCCGCATAGGCGGCGGACAGGATGGCCCCCAACAATCCCGACATCCCGCCGATGATCCCCGCCGCCACCAGCATCCAGGTCAGATCATCGGTCCAGAACCGGGCGGCGGCGGGCGGGGTGATCAGCAGGGCGATGATCAGGATCAGCCCCACGGTCTGCAGCCCGACCACGGTCACCAGGGTGACAAGCCCCATCAACAGCAGGTCGATCCGCCCCGCGGGCCAGCCCTGGACCCGGGCGAAGCCTTCGTCGAAGGCGATCAGGCGCAGTTCCTTGAACAGCACGACGACCACCGCCACAGCCGCCAGGGCCAGACAGCCCAGGGCCGCCGCCTCCGCCCCGCGCATGCCGGCCACCTGGCCGAAGATGAAACTGTCGATCCCCGCAGCCCCGCCCGCGGGCAGCACCTGAACCACGGACAGCAGGACCACGCCGATACCGAAGAAGACCGACAGCACAGCACCGATGGCCGCATCCTCCGTCAGGCGGGTGTGGTGGGTGATGGCTTGGATGGCCAAGACCCCCAGGCATCCCGACAACGCCGCCCCGGCGAGCAGCAGGGGCAGGGATCGCCCCTCCACCCCGATCAGCGTGCCCAGGATGAAGGCCCCGGCCAGGCCGGGCAGGGTGGCATGGGACAGGGCATCGCTGACCAGGGAGCGGCGGCGCAGCAACATGAAGCAGCCGACCACCCCGGCCGCCACGCCCAGGGCCGTGGCCCCGAACAGCACGACAAGGGTGTTGTAGGGGATCATGGCCTCGCCGCCGGTTCCGCCGCTTCCGCTGCTTCCCTGGGCCCGCGGTGGCCGTAGGTGCGGCGCAGGTTCTCCTCCGTCAGGGCATCGGCCACCGGCCCCGCGGCCACCACCCGGACGTTCAGCATCAGCACATGGTCGAAGGTCTCCGCCACGGTCTGGAGATCGTGGTGGACACAGATGACCGTCCGCCCCTCCGCCTCCAGGTCGCGCAGAACGGCCAGCACGGCCTCCTCCGTCCGCGCATCCACCCCGGCCAGGGGCTCATCCATGAAATAGACCTGCGCCTCCTGGGCCAGGGCGCGGGCCAGGAAGACCCGCTGCTGCTGCCCACCGGACAATTGGCCGATCTGGCGCCCGGCGAAATCGGCCATGCCCACCCGGTCCAGGGCGGCCAGGGCCGCCTGCTTGTGGCTGCGCCCCACCCGGCGTGCCCAGCCGATGCGGCCGTAGCGGCCCATGGCCACCACCTCCAGGGCGGAGATGGGGAAATCCCAATCCACGCTTTCCCGCTGGGGGACATAGCCGATCAGGGCCCGCTGGCGGGCCAGCGGCCGGCCATAGACCTCCACCGTTCCCGTCAGGGGCGGCACCAGGCCCAGGCAGGCCTTCATGAAGGTGGATTTGCCCGCCCCGTTCGGCCCGATCACGGCGATCAGCCCCCGGGCGGGGGCGGCCCAGGTGACATCGCGCAGCACCGGCTGGCGGTGATAGGCGACCGACAGGCCGCGCACCGACAACGGGCTTACCCCCGCATGGCGGGATGGCAGGAAATCCAGGCTTTTCAGCCGTTGCAGCATCGGGCCCGCCTTCAGGTTCCGAAGCCGCCGGACGGCACCGTGCCGCCCAGCGCCCGCGCGATGGTGGAGACATTATGGTCCATCATGCCCACATATGTCCCCTCCCGCGTGCCGGGGGTCCCCATCGCGTCGGAGAACAGGCTGCCGCCGATCGCCACGGTGTGGCCCCGGGCCGCCGCCCCTTCCACCAATGCCCGGATATTGCGGTCGGTGACGGAGGTTTCGACGAAGACGGCGGGGATCTTCCGGTCCACCAGCATGGCCACCAGCTCCTCCACCCGGCGGAGGCCCGCCTCGCTCTCCGTGCTCAGGCCCTGGATGCCCACCACCTCCACCCCATAGGCACGGCCCAGATAGCCGAAGGCGTCATGGGCCGTGACCAGCACCCGCCGATCCGCCGGCACACTGGACAGGATCGTTCCGGCATAGGAATGAAGGGCGTCCAGCCGCGAGCCATGGGCCTGGGCTTGGGCGGTGAAGACGGCGGCCCAGTCCGGGTACAGGGCGGACAGCCGGGTCATCAGGCCGTCCAGCGCCGTCCGCCAGAGGGAGACATCCATCCAGACATGGGGGTCGTACTGCCCCTCGAACTCCGGCGGAGAGAGAAGTTTCTCTTCCGGAATGAACTCGCTGATCGCATGGACCGGTTTGCCGCTGCCGGCCACGCGCACCAGCGCATCGGTCATTTTCCCTTCCAGCAGCAGCCCGTTATAGAAGACCGCGTCGGCGGCCATCAGCCGGGCGGTGTCGTTCCGGGTCAGCTTGTAACTGTGGGGATCGATCCCTTCGCCCAGCAGCGCCTGCACATCGGGCCCATCCCCGGTCACCGCCCGGACCAGATCGGCCACATGGGCGGTGGTGGTGACGATCACGGGACGGCCCGCCGCATGGACCCGCTCCGGCGGGGCGGCTGTCAGCGCCACCCCCGCCGCCCCGGCCCCCAGGGCCAGCAGATCGCGGCGCGACAGGGGGGACGGGAAGGCGGGGCGCGCGGTCTCACGGGTGGTCATCGTCGGCTCCGGCGGGCGGTTTTTCCACGACAGGGCATATAAGCGG